>CBDVDA010000001.1:0-73672 GCA_965372635.1 uncultured bacterium
GGGTGGTTTCCTTGACCTTACCGACAAAAGTCCACCGGCGGTGATTAGTGATCTCTTTGGGTGCAGCAAGAAGACATACAAAAAAGCGATTGGTCGGCTTTACAAAAGAAGGCTTATCACCCTTGAGAAGGGCGGCATTAGGCTAAACGAAAAGAGTGAGCGGAACAACTAAACTGAAAAGATTAAGGGCTTTTAAGCATAAAGCGCCACTTTCTGAGAGATAGCGAAGATTAGTGGAACTTATACCCGAAGGGTGCGGATAAGGCCGGAAAAAGCCGGAAGTAAAGATTGAAAGATTTAAAGCTTTTTGCTCTTTCCTTCCCTTTCCGGATTTTTCCGTGGTAGAAGAAAGGTTTTGACCTTTAGTTATGTAAAAACTAAATTGATAGAATTCAGCAATGTCAAACCAACTCAGGACAAGAACATGAAACCAAATAGAATCATATTAGTAAGACATGGAGAGTCAGAAGGCAATGCAGATCGAAACAACTATGAAACAATCCCTGACTATGCTTTGAATCTTACTCAAAACGGAAAATGGGAGGCTGTTTCAGCGGGTAAGGAGATCAAAAATATTGTCGGCGCCGAGTCAGTTCACGCCTATGTTTCTCCTTATTACAGATCAAGACAAACCTTCGCCGGGATAGAGTCAGTCATTGGTGAGAATGTATCGGCGTCGATTGAAGATCCTCGTATTCGCGAGTTAGATTGGGGGCATTTGCGACATCCGGATGATAACGAAGAAATAATTAGAGAGCGAAACGAGTTTAGCACCTTTTACTATCGAATAAAGGACGGCGAGTCAGGCGCAGATGTTTATGATCGCGTCAGCACGTTCCTTGAAACAATGTATAGAGATTTTAATAAACCAGATTACCCGGAGAACAGTCTGATTGTGACACATGGCATGACCCTCAGGATCTTTCTAATGCGGTGGTTTCATTGGAGTGTTGAAGAATTTGAGAACCTTAAAAACCCTAAGAATTGCCAGGTCGTTGCTATGGAAAAAGAAGATGACGATAGATACAAGCTTGTTAGCAGTCTCGAAAACAGGCGAAAGGTTTAACAACGTGATGCAGTTATGTAGGGTGGGAAGGTTTCTTCTGCCCACGCGGAACAACTTGAATATAAACATTCTTCTTGCGAAGAACAATGAGATTAATTCTTTTTGTAGAATTCTAACAGGCGCGAGGAACGATGAAGAAGATACTTGTTATAGATGATGATGAATCTGTGAGAAAGATGTTGAGGGTGTTGCTTGAAGGCGACCGTTTTGAAGTGATAGATGCCGAGGATGCAATAGACGGCATCTACCTGGCGAAACATGAGAGCCCTGATCTCATCCTGCTCGACCTGGCCATACCGGAAATGGATGGCATAGAGACATGCAAAAGGATCAAAGCCTTTCAAGGGCTTCGGAAAATACCGATTGTCATGATCTCAGCCATGGCCGACAAGACACTGGCTGATATCGCACTTAATGAGGGAGCGGAAGATTACATCGATAAATCTTTTAACAAGGATGAATTGATCGGGAAAATCAATGAGTATCTTTAGGAAGGTTTGCCCCGTCAGAGATTACCTTTGTCTCTATCGGGGTTGAAAAAGTGTTTAAAAATCGGTATGGTATGGGACAGAGGTATTGCCGAAGTAACCAAAGGGGTTTACCCCGTTAGAGCCTCACGCTCTGCGGGAAGGCCTGGCTCTAACGGGGAGTTATGAAAAACAAAGGGGAAGAAAATAAATTTGAAAGCCCGACGTGGTAAATTACTGCGTCGGGCTTTTTTTTGAGACTTTAAAAGGGACGCAACCCTTTTCTCGAATTCTCAAGAAGGAATTCCACAGGATTGGATCACAGCAGACAGATTTCACCAAGCTGAGATAAGGGAAGAAATCAGAAAAACAAAATAGTGATCAGAGAACTCCGGCAGCAGGCTCCAGTCTGTTTGGCAGAAGAAGTTTTGTGATTTTTGAAAGATTGAAGGATTGCTGGTAGGGGACGAAGGCGTAGCCGGTGTGGATGCCTTTCGATTTGAGACCGCTTAAAATCCGCTCCACCTCTTCGTGGGGGAGCACCTGCCGACTTTTCCAGTCCATAATCTGGAGTTTAATCATCACCTTGCCGGGGTCGCCCACCTTTTCGAGGGTCGTCTTAGCAACACGCTCGACCGCCGCCTGAAGCTTATGACCGCGCAAGCCGAGTTCTGCCGACATCTGGCGGTGGTAGGCCATGACTGCATAGAGATCGAACCCTCTCTCCACGGCGGCGCCGATATCCTGGGAAAGCCAGGCAAGCGCTTCGCGCGGTTTGAGACCCACCTCGTACATGAAATTGAGGGCAAACTTTATCTCCGGGTTCACATTTTTGACCTCCGCCATCAACTCGCCTGCAAGATCGAGCAGTTGTTCATTCTTCCAGCGGCTCCAGGTCCAGAAGTCGTCACCGTACAGACCGACGAGGAGCTTGCCGTTGTCCTCCCGGAAAAGTTTTCTGTAAAACCGTTTCGGGTCCGGCATCCGTCCATGTGCTGTGGCAAAGGCCTTTTTCGCTTCCCGGCTGAAACCTTCCGTATGCTTGAGAATCAGGTCATCCTGTAGAAGGATGCCGTCGATATCGTAGGCGGCAAGGTCGCGGTAGATTCCGACGAGATGATTTTTTACGGAACGGTTGAAGAGGTTGAGCCCTTTGACTCTTTTTACCCGTCCCGTTTCAAGGTCGTATCCTCTTGCCTGCCAACCTGACTTGCCCCGTACGCCGTAATCGGCGTAGCGCGTCGTCATCCAGGCATAAAGGGCTATATCATGCCGGTGGACAATCTCGATCACCTCTCCGAGAATGTCGTCCACCACCGGGACGTGTCGGCTGTTGAAATAGACCCCTTCCCGGGCGCGGCTCTCAGCAAAGGGATAATAGCGGTCGCCCCGGTTGTGAAAAACCCGGAAGATGAGCGTGTTCACGCCTGCCACTTTCATCTCTACGATCTGTTCCTCCAGTTCATCGATGGTACGGCAGTCGAAGAGCAGCGCCTGCACGGCGATCATATTCTCTCCCCGGTTTCCCTTCGTCAGTTTGTAGAGGGGGAGTTCGGTTTCTTCCTTCGTCGGTCTGTAGATGGGGAGTTCAGGCACCTCGTCTAACTCTTGCTGCACATTGCTTCGGCTGCCAATCACCGCCGCTGGTCTTTCCAGTTCTACGGGAGGAGAAGAACATCCGGCCAAAGCGAGAATAACGATGATGAGGCCGACAGGCCTAAAAGAGTTCATCGAGGGCCTCCCTGATGGATGAAACGCCGATAAGCGTCATCCCCTTGACCTTCAACCGACTTGTATTATTGGCGGGAAGCAGTGCCCGTTTGAACCCCATTTTCATCGCCTCTTTCAGTCTCAACTCCGCCTGACCGATCCCCCGCACCTCGCCTGCCAAGCCGATCTCGCCGAAGATCACCATGTCGGATGGGACCGGCTTGTCGAAAAAACTCGACGCGAGAGAAATGGCGAGGGGCAGATCGACGGCGGGTTCCTCCATCCTGATGCCGCTTATGATGTTGACAAAGATATCCATATCGATAAAACGGATGCCCGCCTTTTTCTCCATCACTGCCGCCATAAGGGAAACGCGGTTATGGTCCACCCCCATCGATGTCCGCCTGGGCGCCCCGAAATTACAGGGGGAGACGAGCGATTGCAGTTCGAGGAGAACAGGCCGCGTCCCCTCCAGGCTCGGCACCACCACGGTGCCGGAAACGTCTTTGGGTCGTTCGGAGATGAAAAGCATGGAGGGGTTCTCCACTTCTTCGAGGCCGCTCTCCTTCATCTCGAAGACGCCGATTTCGTTAGTGGAACCGAAGCGGTTTTTCACCGCCCGGAGGATGCGGAAGGGATGCCCCTTGTCCCCCTCGAAATATAAAACCGTATCCACCATATGTTCGAGCACTCTCGGTCCTGCAATGGCGCCATCTTTGGTTACGTGACCAATCAGGAAGGTGGCCATGCCGCTCTTTTTCGAGGCGTAGATAAGCCTCCCGGCAACCTCTCTCACCTGGCTGATACTGCCGGGGGCTGCCGCCAACTCTTCCGTAAAGATGGTTTGGACGGAATCGACGACGAGGGCCGTCGGTTTCAGCCGCTCTACTTCGGATAAAATGACTTCGAGCGAAGTCTCGGCAAGAACGAGCAGGTCTTTCGATGTCGCGCCGAGCCTCTCTCCCCGCATTTTCGTTTGCGATGCCGATTCTTCGCCGGAAAGATAGAGAACGCTCTTTCCCTGCCGGGCGAGCGCCTCCATCCCCTGGAGGAGGAGCGTCGATTTCCCGATGCCGGGGTCTCCGCCGATAAGGACGGCAGAGCCGTTTACAATCCCGCCGCCGAGTACGCGGTCCAGCTCCCCAAGTCCGCTTTTAAGGCGACCTTCCTCCTGTTTTTCGATCTCGGAGATGGGGCATGGCGGAATCTCGGCAGACCGTTTTACCGGCACCGGTCTGGTCGGTGCTGTGGAAAAGGTCTCCTCCACAAGCGAGTTCCATTGGCCGCAGTCAGGGCATTTCCCCATCCATTTCGGCGTTTGCCCGCCGCAATTCTGGCAGGTATAGACAGAGCGCGATTTTGCCTTTGCCATTTTCATGCCGTTAATAATAGGCGCTATTCCGCCTATTGTCAACAAAAGAGGCGGCTTCAACGCTCCCCTTTTTTCTATGTTTATCAGGTGTTTTCGTCTATACTTGTTCACCGGCATCGGAGATTCTAATCCTTCTGCTGTTAAAATAAGAACCTGATTTCTTTCAAGGAGGGCTCCCCAAAAATGCAACCCGCACAAAACAGTACAAAAAGATTTAAAATAAGAGATATTTTCCTCTTGCTTATATTTCTTTCTCTTTCGTTTTCGTCTGCCCTTCCTGCCGCAGCGGGGAAAAAGGATGAAGCGATAAAAAAAGCGATCGTCAAA
Source organism: uncultured bacterium (assembly GCA_965372635.1). Classification (GTDB taxonomy): domain Bacteria; phylum Desulfobacterota; class JADFVX01; order JADFVX01; family JADFVX01; genus CBDVDA01. The sequence goes on from CBDVDA010000001.1 coordinate 4,943, forward strand.
ATTTACGTCTCCAAGAGCAGCCCTGATTTTGTGAACCCCTGGCGGGTTTCCGGGCCGGGCCGAACGAGTGGTTCGGGCTGCATCATCGGGGGATCGAGGATTCTTACAAATGCCCATGTCGTTGCAGACGCCACCTTCATCGAGGTTCGGCTCCATGGCCAGTCGAAGCGTTACCAGGCGAGGGTGCTCACCGTGGCGCATGAAGCCGACCTGGCGCTCCTTACGGTAGATGATGAAGAATTTTTCAAGCGGATTGATCCGCTTAAACTGGGACCGCTGCCGGAGGCGCAGCAGGAGGTGCTCGTTCACGGCTTCCCCATCGGGGGGGATTCGCTGAGCATCACTAAGGGAATACTCTCCCGTATCGAGCATCAAGGCTACGTTCATAGCGGCAGCTATTTCCTGGCCGGTCAGATCGATGCCGCCATCAATCCCGGCAACAGCGGCGGCCCGGTTATCGTGGGCGGTAAAATTGCCGGCGTGGTGATGCAGTCCTACAGCCCGCGCCATTCGGAAAGCCTCGGCTATATGGTTCCAAGTCCCGTGATCAAACATTTTCTTACAGACATAAAAGACGGCGACTACGATACTTTCCCCGCCATTGGACTGCATACCCAGGAGATCGAAAATCCGGGCATGAAACGGTGGTTCGGTATGACGGAGGCCCAAACGGGGGTCGTTATCAACCATATTCATTTCGAATCTCCCGCCATAGAACTGCTCCAGACGGACGACATTCTTATGAAGATAGACGGGCATCCGGTAAGCGATGACGGTACCGTTGAATTCAGGCCAAACGAGCGGACCTACTATGCCTATTTCATTGAGATGCACCAGATAGGCGAAGAGGTAAATTTGGAGATACTGCGGTCAGGGAAAGTAAAGAAGATTCGCCTCCCCCTTAAAAAAGGGAAGGGAGATTTTCTTCTCGTGCCGAACAAGCACTTCGACCGGCACCCGAGATACTTCATCTTCGGCGGCATTGTTTTTACACCGCTCACTCAAGACCTGATGGACCAATGGGGAAGGAGTTGGCGTTCTTCGGCACCGCCGGAACTGGTTGCGGAGGTTTCCAACCGGCCGACGAAGGAGAAGAGAGAGGTTGTTCTTGCCCTGAAAGTGCTGGCGGCAGACATCAACCGGGGCTACCACGGCATTCGGAACTGGCTCACCACCGAGGTAAACGGGCGCAAATTCGGAGATTTTAAGGAATTTTACGAGATTGTAACAGGCTCGGAAGAGCCCTTTTTGGTTTTCAAAAACGACAAGGGATACCAGCTTGTTATCGACCGGGAAAAGGCACTTGAAAGTCACGATGAACTGCTAAAAACCTACCGGATAAGGGAAGACCGTTCGGAAGACCTGGAAACTCCTTCGGAGTAATCTTCAAATGAAAAGGGGCAAAACCTGTCCCAACCTTCGGCTGAACTCACGACGAAGCTTTCACTTATCCTTCGGCAGGTTCAGGATGACTCAGGGGACAAGCCTGGTCCGTAAAAGTCCGTGGCAAACGTTTTTTATGTTTATTCTTCCTTGATCCGCCCCTTAACATCTCCGTAGAGATAAACCCGGTTTCGCCCTTCTTCCTTGGCGAGATATAAAGTTGCATCGGCGAGCCCCACAAGACGCTCTTTGCTCGTCGCATCGGCGGGGAAGGCCGCAACGCCGATGCTCATGGTAATGTTGATTTTTTGCCCCCCGCCAATGTCGAAGGCGGTCTTTTCCACCGTCTTTCTGATCCTCTCCGATATCTTCAACGCCTCTTTCCTGTCTGCATTGACGAGAATGACGGAAAACTCCTCGCCGCCGTACCTGGCGGCGAAATCGATATTCCGGATCGAGTCTTTGATTATGCGGCTCACTTCCTTCAGAATTTTATCCCCCGCCGGGTGACCGTAGTTGTCGTTCACCTTCTTGAAGAAATCGATGTCCGTTAGGAGTTGGGCGAAGTGCTCACCCGTACGGTTCGCCCGTTCGATCTCGGCGGTGAGGGTTTCCTGGAAGTGGCGGTGGTTGAAAAGCCCTGTCAGACCGTCGGTGATCGCCATCCGTTCCATCCTGTTATAGATGAGAGCATTCGACACGGCCATGGAGAGATGCGCGGCAATCGCTTCGAGAAGCTTGGTCTCGTAAGCGCTGTAGGCCTTGCTTGCTCTTCGCGCCGTGATAAAGATGCCGGTTACCTCGCCCCCCACCATGAGCGGCATACAGAGAAAAGAACCCATTCCTTTGAGCGGCTTCGGGAGGTCGGGAAAAACCTTTCCCGCTACTTCGTTACGTGTAAAGTGATAGGTACTTTTCTTTTCCCTCACCCAGCCGGTGATCCCGCTCTCCAGTCGCCCCTTTTTATCGAAGAGCGATTCCGCTCCCTCCCCTTTCGCCTTCGAGAGGCCACTCGGCTCCTCCTCCCCGTTGAGGACAACGGCGGAGAGATCGTAATTCACGATCTCTTTGCTGAAATCGAGCACCGTATCGAGGATGACGTCGAGTTTCAGGCTATTGCCGAGCATCTTTGTTAGCCGGTAGAATCCCTGGAATTCCTCCGCCTCGATGCGGACCTGATCGAAGGTGGCTGAATTCCTGAGGTATTCGGCGGCCACATTTCCCGCCATAAGGGCCAGTTTTTCCTCGTCTTTGCTGAAGGGGTCTTCCTTCCGGTCGATGCAGAGAATGGCACGAATTTCATCGTCGTTGATCTTTAACGGAACACCGAGAAAGGCCTCCAGCCCTTCTCTTTTAGCGTAATAACCGAGGCTTAGGTTGTCGAAGGCGGCATCCAGCCGGAGCGTTTTTTCGTGCTCCTCGATCCAGCTAAGAAGGTTCTTCCCTTTTTCGCAGGGCACTTCGTGGAAAAGGTTGCCGCTGTTCTCGCTTACGGCGGCGCAGAGCTTGAAACGGTCCCCCTCCAGCACGAATATGCTACACGTGAAGGCATCGGTGATCTCTTTCAGATCACTCATCGTTTTAGATAAGGCGTTGCTCAGGCGGAAGGCGGAATCGAGGAAAAAATTCTCCTTCGTTTCTTCCGAGATAACGAGGTTTGAAAAACGGCTTCCCTCAGTCCGGTCCCGGGACAGTTTAGAGGAGAGGGTTTCTATTCCTCCGAGGCGTCCCTCAGCGGCTTTTTTTGCCCGCCTTTCCGCCTTTATGAAAAAGGCGAAGAGACCTGTCGTGAGAAGAAGAAAGAGGATTTCATAAATCATCGGCGGTTGCCAGAGTTCCACCTTGCTAAAATACTGAGTAGCTGTATTTATGCCGATGACGGCGGTGAGGTAGGCAAAGACGAACCCGACCGGATGAAAATAGGAGAGAATAATCAGCAAAAAGAGATCGAGGGGGAAGGACGCAAGCGCCCTTCCAAAAACAACCAACAACGCGGCTTTTGCAACTGTGATGATAACGAGGCCAAAGATCAGTTTTTTGATACGGGTTTGTTCCTTTTTCATAGCTTCAAATAGCACACGTTAATTTGTTTAAAAACAGACGAAGCGCCAACAGATATTACAACGTTTGTTTTAAACTATCCAGCTTTTTGAAAAAAGGGAACTAAGAGAAGCAAAGAGAAAAGAGATTTTTGATATACAAATTTAATAAGGGTATATTTTGTTATCGAGTTCGTACGCTTCTATTTTCAGCCTTGAATTTTTCAGATCGGCCATAGCCGCCGCATTGAAGGTCCTGGTTCTATAGTCGCCAAGCATGCCTATGGCAATGGTGGCGATAATGCCGATAAGGGAAACGACAATGAGAAGTTCTATGAGGGTGAACCCTTTTTCGAATTTTTTAAAGCTGGGGATTATCATGTCGATGCAAATGATAGAAAATGTTAATGGAGAGTTTCTTAACTATATTAAAAATTTATATGCGTCGTCAATCTAATTAACTTGTCTGGTTTCTCCATTTTAATCCCTAGCGGGTGCAATTCCCCGTAGCTTGCTACGACACAAAATAAATTACTCCAGTTCATACCCCGTTAGCTGCAATTGTTTTTATTGAATTACCGCTCTCCTTTGGCGTAGAATTCAGGCTATCGTGAATATCCATACCAGACGTTTTGTCGCCTCATCACTCGTTTATTTTCTTGCCGGATGCGCACTCGGGGTACTGGCCGCTTTTCGGCCTGATCTCGTTACCTTTATCCGGCCTATTCATACCCATCTAAACCTGCTCGGATGGGTTTCCATGATGATCATGGGGGTCAGCTATTTTGTCATCCCTCTCTTCGTTCGGAAATATCCTTTCAGCGATCGGCTCGTTACTCTCCATTTCCTCACCGCCAACGTGGGGCTTCTCGGGATGGTCTTCTCCTTCGCCGTTGAAAATTATTCCCTCCTTTCGTTCTTTTCACTTATAGAGGTCTTCTCCGTCTACCTCTTCCTCTTTAATATCATTTCCACTGCCGTTAAAGGGGCGGAGGTGGAACATGACCCGCCGGAGTGGGCCTTCCTGACCATGAAGACCGATGAGGAAACAGACCGGTGGGCGACCAGGTTTACGCAGGCTGCCACCAATTATTTCATCATCGGCTGCACCTTCGGCGGCTATATCGTGCTTAGCTCGACCGGATGGAGCTACCTGAAAGTTCACTTCCACGTCAACCTCCTCGGTTGGGTGACGATGATGATCTATGGTGTGGCCTACCACATCTTCCCCCGCTTTTCAGGTCGGCTCGTGAAGAGTGTGCCGTTAGTGAAAACAAACTTCATCATCGCCAATACCGGTCTTCTCCTGATGATAGCCGCTCTGATTTACGCGGAAAAGGGGAATTCGGCAATTCTCACCTCTTATCTGACGGCCCTGGCGGGAGCAATAGAAGGGATCGCAGGGATTATCTTCGTCTATAATATCCTCCCCGTCGTCTCTACAGCCGCCGGTACGATGGGACGCGCCTCCGTCCGCTTTGTCCAGGCGAGTCTCTCCTATCTCGTCCTCGGTGTTCTCGTGGGAGTTGCCATGGCGCTTAAGCCTGATCTCGTTGACAGCATCATGCCGGTGCATGCCCATCTGAACGTGCTCGGCTGGATTACAATGATGATCTTCGGCGTCGGTTATTACATCATCCCCTCTTTTGCAGGAAAGAAGCTTTTCAGCCAGCGCCTCGCCTCTCTCCATTTCTGGCTTGCCAACGTGTCCCTCATCGGTTTTCTCGCCCTCTATCCCTTCCGGGAAGAGGCAGGCATAGTGGTTGGACTTTTTGCCTTGGCCGAACTCTTCGGCGTGCTCATCTTCATCTACAACATTACCCGCAGCATCCTCTTCGAAGATAGATAGCTCCCCTCAAATGCACTTGTTTACTTGAAAGTAACGGGGAGGTTGTGGTATAAATCATCTTTCAAAAAAAGTACGTAAGAGGGGAAAATGAAGAAAAAATATTCAGCTTTGGCCTTGTTTGTCACCATGACTCTGCTCTTTTATGGCTGCGCAAAGGAAGAGCAAAACGCTCAAAGCGGACACGTGGAGCACGAAGCAAAGAAGCCGGGCAAGAAGACGGCAGAGATCTATGAAAACGGACGGGTCGTTATCTTCGATGAAGATGCCCCTGCTATCGACCTCGTTAACCAGGAGGGGAAGAAGGTCACCAATGGTGATTTAAAGGGGAAGGTCGTCCTCATCAACTTCATCTACACCCACTGCGAAGAGAGTTGCCCCATTATGATGCACAAATTCATGGACATCGAAAAGGAGCTGAAGGCCCATCTCGGCAAAGACATTCAACTCGTTTCCATCACCATGGACCCGGAACGGGACACGCCTGAGGTCTTAAAGAAGTATGCCGAAAAGATGAAGATCGATACGTCCTACTGGACCTTCCTTACGGGGAAGAAAGCGGTGGTCGATAAGATACTCAAGGGATTCAAATTCTTTTACGTGAAAAACGAAGACGGGTCCTTCGGCCATTCCAACGCCATTGTCGGTCTCGACAGGGCAGGGCGTTGGAAGTACAACTTCAACGTTCTCACCGTACCTGTAGACATCCTCGTTGAACGGATTAAAAAAGAGGTCTGAAAAAATTACTTGCCTGTTAACAACGACAGTGCCAGATTTCCCGCCGTGCTCGTCGTTCTATCGGGAATTTTTGCCAAGGCAGGCGTTTTCACGCCCTTATTTTTTATCCGCACCTTGAACTCTTCCTGAGAGCAGCCGAACTCTTTCAGAAGCTGGCCGAATTCCTCCTTTGCCCGCTCCCGCGCTTCATGAAGCTTCATCTGTATGCGGCTCTTCACATTTACTTCGCCATCCCCCGATGTCTCAATGGGGATAAAAAGCCCCTCCTTATAATCGGAGAGTACCTTGACCTGCACGCCGTCACTCTGCGTGCTCGGCATGCAGCCGAAAGGTTTTACGGATATCACGAGGTGGGCCTTCTTCTTTTTTATCATGAGGAGGTTTTTGGCAATTTCAATGTGTCCCTCCCCTCCTGCTATGCGGGTATTATAATAGACGCCTCCAAGCTTCGCCAACTCAGACTGTGAGGGGAGCCGTTTCGGGACAAATCCGAGAGCGCCGCGGTAGCAAGTATGATAGAAATGAAAAATCAGGTTTACCGACCGGAGACGCAGGAAGCCGGAAAGATACCACCATCGTTTTTTTATTCCCCTGGCAGTCCCCATTCTCTCTTTAAGATATTCCTCCCACCACCAGATCGTATAGTCTATCCAGCTGCTCACCGGCGCCACCATCACCTCGCATCCCTCCTTCTCCAGCCAGGATGCAAGATTATAATTGCCGTCCCCTTCCGTCGTCTGCGCCCAGAACTCGCCGATCATCTTCACCCTGGGCCTTACCTCTGAATAATCGACCTTCACCCGGCCCATTATCTGCCTGGCCTGCCTTAGCGCCATGAAAATGGAGCGCCCTTCCCTAAAGGCGATATAGAGACAATCGAATGCCTCTTTCACAGCCGCTTCCGTTGCCCCTGTCTCTATCTCGTAGGGACGTATTTTATATTTTATCTCATTTATCAGGTCGGCGGCGATGATCCCTTTTCCCAAGGCAACGTAGAAGTCTTTATCCTGCTTCAACCCCGATTTTTCATCCTTATTCACGTCACCCGATTGGTTGATAATAAGGACCCGAAAACGCCCGAAGCCGGCATCTATAAGGGCTTTGCGATATTCCGCCTCATACATTCCCATACGACAAGGTCCACAGGCGCCGATGGTGAGAAAGAGATAGCGGTCTTCAATATCTTTTTCGCCGGATGCCTTCAGGCGCTGGAGATAGCGGATAAGGTTGCCCACTGTATAGTAGGTGGGGTTGCACTGCCCCCGGTTTCCGTATTCCTTTCCGATGGCGAGTGCTTCGTTATCGGGCGTAGGGAGGTAGTCCGCCTTATGTCCCAGCCCTTCGAGCACGCCTTTGAGAATGATCTCGTGGCCCGGCGTTAGGCCGCCGAAAAGGATGGTGACCTTCTCTTTTTCATGGGCAAGAAAGGGGCGTTCCTCCGCTTTCCTGTAATGGGTGATTTCGGCCCCTTTTAAGGCTTGCGAGTTCTTAATTCCTGATGGGAGTCTCTTCTCCATGTCAGGCTCCTTGCTCCAGCGGCTGAGGAGAGGCCGTCCGGCATATGACAGGATCTCTCTCTTCCGGTTTGTCCCTGTCTTTCAGCGTTTCTTCATACTGTTTGAGGAAATAATCAATGGTCTCCACGCGGATTTTGATCGACCCGGAAGGTTTATTCTCATCGATATCGTGGAAGGTAAAATAGGGAGTTTGCGAGGCGTGGATGATCTTCTCCATAACGGAATAGATGGGGGCGTCGTGCCCGCACTTGAAGTTGGAGAGGTCGAGGGCTGCCAGGTTCGGGTGGCGCGCCACATATTTTGCGGCCCAGAGTTTCCTGCTGCTGTTTTCACTGAAGGCGTTCAGCCAGACATCGCCGATCGATAGGGGCGAAGAGAGCAGACCCGCCCTCATCTCTTCGCCGAAAAGCCGGTCCAGTATCGCCTCGTCTCTCGGGAGAGAATCGATAGTAAAAACGGGATAGCCCTTCTTTTGTATCTCCTCGACGATGCCGTGGTTCAGTCCCGGGTCGTTGTGATAGGGACGGCCGAGGAGAACGACGCCGGTGCGACCCTCCCTTTCCAATGTATGGAGAAGCTCCCGCCCCTTCGCGTTAAGGGAACCCTCGTAAGATTCAAGGGCGTTCCATCCGGCGAGGATGGCCCGCCTGTTATCCTTCCTTCCTATCTTGAGAATCGGTCCGAAGGCATTTATCAATTGGTGTTCGAAGATGTCCGGTTCGGCCATGTTCAAAACGGGGGCAAGATAGCGGACGCCCTCTTTTAGAAAGAGGTCTTCATCTTTTGTAAAGGCGGCCCGGCAGACCTCGGGCGTGGCCTGAACGGTGGGGCAGGCGAGGCTGTCGAGGGTTCCTTCGAGCGGGCTCGGCAGGCTGATCAGAATGGGAAAAAAGATAATATCCACTTCTTTTTCATAGAGCAGGTTGTGGATATGCGCCATGGCCGCCTTGCTCGGAAAACACTGGTCGATCGCCCCGCGCCGTGAGCCCTCTTTGAACATTTCCTCCTCTGTGAGGTCGGAAAAAAGGATGTCTTTGCTATCTATCCCGAGTGATTCCAGGTAGCCGATGAAGAAAGGGGCAACGGAAAAGAGGTTGAGCACCCTCGGGATGCCGATCTTGAGAGTTCGCTTCTCTCTTTTGAAAAGAGAAGGAAGAAAGCGTTTTTCTTCGGGCAGTGCCCGCCCCGTTTTAAAGACCTCCTCCGTCGCATGTAAAGAAAGGTTGGGATTGGCTTTTTTGACTTCATCGAGTTCCCTTTTCAGCACCAGCATTTCCGATTTTTCAACGGCATTCCCCTTCTCGCAGGGGGCGATAATATAACGCCGGTCCGGTTCTGTCTCCGTACCCAGGGAAAGATCGACAAAGGTGCGGAGACATTTGTTTTTGCAAAAATAGCAGCGCGTCGTTTCGTCCCGCAGGGTGGAAAAACTGAGAGAATGAAGGGCATCGAAACCGATGAAGGAGGAGGTCGCTCCCCTCGCTTCCAGTGCCGCCCCGATGGCGCCGCTCTCGCCCGTGTGTGGGTGGATGAAAATTTCCGCATCGGGGACCCGTTCACGGATAAAATCGTGCTGGGCCTTGACGGCGGCCAGGTTCTTCTGCGTTCCCCCCTGGAGGACAAAACGCCGTCCCAGCTTTTTGAGGTTCGGCTCCTGTACGACGTAGAGCCAGATGTTTCGCGGCAGCACATTCGCCAGTCCCGCCAGTATCTCCTCCCGCCGCCAGCCGAGTTGCTGGAAATTGACGATGTCCGACTCCAGGAAAACGGCGCAGCCGAAGTTAAATTCGGGAAGCCTCCCCGCCTGGAAGGCTATTTTGGCGTAGTCCTCCACGTCATAGCCGAACTGTCTTGCCGTGCTTTGCAGGAAGTAGCCGTTCCCCGCTGAGCACTGCGTATTCAACCTGAAGTCGGTTACCCGCCCGTGGTTGAGAAGGATCACCTTGATGTCCTGCCCCCCCACGTCGCAGATGACGTCGATATCATCGAAATAGCGGAGCGCTGATTTCGTATGGGCCACTGTCTCTACGATTGCCACATCGGCTTGAAGCGCTTCTTTCAACATGTCTTTGGCATATCCCGTCGTTCCCACCCCACCAACTTCCAGATCGATGTTGGAGGCACGAAGATCGTCGCGGAGCATCTGCATTACCTGCTTCGTATCTTCTATGGGGTTCCCGGCAGAGAGGCGGTAGGCGCGGGCAATCACCTCCCCCTTGTCGTCAAGTACCACCCCTTTGGTGGAGGTGGACCCCCCGTCGATACCGATATAACCCCGAAGCCGCCCCTTCGACCCCTTCGGGGCCTTTTTTCTGTCGAAGTCGGGTAGTTGGTAGCGGGCGGTGAAGGCCGCCTCTTCCTCTTTGTTTTGGAAAAATCCCTCGCTGCCCGAATGTTTGAGCCTACTCCCTTCCTCGACGAAATGCTTCAGCTTCCCGCTTCCCTCGTAGCGTCCCTCCTCTTCCGTCGCCTCCCCGAAGATAACGGAGCCTATTGCGGCGAAAAACTCGGCGTCGGCAGGAATCCGGATCAACTCTTCCGGATCATCCTCTCCAAAGTCGAACTCTCTTTCTTTCCAGAGTTTCGGAATATTGCGCCGCCAGGCCGCAGCCAACGCAGGGATAAAGGTGTGTGGGCCGCCGAGAAGGAGCACATTGGGCAGGAGCACGTTGCCCCGAACGAGAACGCTCAGGTTTTGTTGCACAATCGCCTCGAAGAGAGAGTTCATCAATTCTCCGGCGGGAACGCCCTGCTTCTGGAGCGAGTTGATGTCCGTTTCGGCAAAAACGCCGCAGCGGGCGGCAACGGGGTGGAGCCGCTTTCCGTCGGAGGTGAGTTTTCCGATCTCTTCGGAGGTCATTCCAAGCTTCGCCCCGATTTTGTCGATTACCGCTCCTGTTCCACCGGCGCACTTGTCGTTCATGGTGGGAAGCTTGATCTTCTTCCCGCTCTTTTCGTTATAGATCCAGAAGATGATCTTCGAATCCTGTCCGCCGATCTCGATGATCGATCCCGTTTCGGGGTAAAACCGCTCCACGGCAAGAGCGATGGCGTTTACTTCCTGTACAAAGCGCGCACCGATGAGCGGCGCGAGAATACCACCGCCGCTGCCTGTGATGAAGGCTTTTGTTTTGTTCGGAGTGAGGTCGAACCGGTCTTCGATTTCCCGGAGGAAGGCGAGGAGGGTTTCCGGCTGGCGCGTCTCATGGCGGCGGTAGGCCCGCCAGAGCACCTCGTCTGTTTCGGGGTTCATGACGACCGCCTTAACCGTCGTCGATCCCACGTCGAGGCCGAGGATCAATTCGCTATAATCGGATTGTTTGTTTTTCATCGGGATGATTGCTAAATATGAAAAATTAGAGGCCCTACCCAAACTCCATGATTTTTGTTACGCAATTATAGAGTAGAGGGCATGAGATGGCAAACAAGTTTTGAGGTCTAACGGTTTGCGTCATTGTAAAGTACACTATATAAAAAAGCGCACCGTTGCGGCGCGCAATTAATAGGAGAGAGGTGTTACCCTCTCGTTTGGAGGCTGTTTTTAGGGGCCTTAGTCTTCTTTCGTTTTCGAATCGGCAATCTTCTCGACCGCCTTTGCGATCCTGAAAAGAAGCCAGAAGAAAAGCACGATCACTCCGATGCAGATAAGCCCGGAGAGGGCGCATGCCAGCCACCCGCCTGCTGCGACGGGACAGGCGCTGCCGCCGATTCTCCCGAAAGCGAAGGCTGCCGGGGCGCTTAGCAGCACGCCCGCAAGGCCTGCCGTTATTCCATAGAGCTTTTTCATTTTCATTCTCCTTTAGTGGGGCCTTAAATCTTTGACCCTCTCTTTTTGCCTGTCATTGAGAACCATCATCGCCTCGGCCTTGGTCCTGATATGCCGGATGCGAAGCTTGTTCTGCAGTTCCGATATCTCCTTTATCTTCACCTCCGCCGCCTTTTGGTCAAAGGACTCGCTCTTCATGATCTGGTCCAGATCCATCTTGGCGACTCTCAGTCTCGCCTTTTCCACTACGCAGAACTTGTCGCAGTCCCCCTTGATGTTTCTCAGCTTTTCGACCTGCGCCTTGGTGAGGCCTAGCTTTTCGGCGTTCATCAGGTAGAGGTGGTTTTCGCGTGTTTTGTCATCGCATTCGAGAAGCAATCCGTGGGTGTTGACGTCGCGCGTGTCGTCGATGGCCAGTGCGGTTAAAGGCGAAAGACCGATAACTCCCGAAAAGAGAAGTAATAAACTGAGCTTTTTGATCATCATGTCCTCCGATTCGAAGTCTTTTTTAAGCGGGCCGACACATCGGCCTGATTTTTAGATGCTCAAACGCTGCTCAAGGTGCAGTTTTTTCTTACTTTTAAAGTATAGCAGCAGATCGAAGCATTGCAAGTTTGCCGGGCCGATTTTTTAAAATGGTTTCAGAGGAAATCCTGTGCTATTATTGGCGCGCAGGAGAGGAAAAAACAGGGACGGAAGCCATGAAAGAACAAGAAGAGGACAAGAGGGAAGGCAGCGAAGCTGCGCCGTCTAACTTTATCCGGCAGGTTATCGACAAAGACCTGGAAACGGGAAAGAATGATGGGCGCGTAGTCACCCGCTTCCCCCCCGAGCCGAACGGCTACCTCCACATCGGCCACGCCAAATCGATCTGCCTCAACTTCGGCCTTGCAGGCCGCTACGGCGGCGTCTGCCATCTCCGCTTTGACGACACCAACCCGACGAAGGAAGAGGCGGAGTACGTCTACGCCATTATTGAGGATGTAAAGTGGCTCGGTTTCGACTGGGAGAATCATCTCTACTACGCCTCCGATTATTTTGAAAAGATGTACGACTTTGCCGTTACGCTTATAAAAAAGGGGAAGGCTTACGTCTGTAGCTTAAGCGCCGACGAGATGCGGGAATACCGGGGCACCCTCACCGAACCGGGACGGGAAAGCCCACACCGGAACCGGAGCGTGGAGGAAAACCTCACCCTCTTCAAGCAGATGAGGAAGGGGGAATTCCCCGACGGCTCGCATGTGCTTCGCGCGAAGATCGACATGGCGTCGCCCAACCTGAATATGCGCGACCCTGTCCTCTACCGCATCCAGAAGGCGAACCACCACCGAACGGGCGATACGTGGTGCATCTACCCCATGTACGACTTCGCCCACTGCCTCGAAGACGCCATCGAGGGGATTACCCATTCCATCTGCACCCTCGAATTCGAAGACCACCGCCCTCTCTACGACTGGGTACTCGACGAGGTAGGCACGAAGTGCCACCCACAACAGATCGAATTTGCACGGCTGAATTTGAGCTATACCGTTATGAGCAAGCGGAAGCTGCTCCAGCTTGTGAATGAAGGGCATGTGAGCGGCTGGGACGACCCCCGCATGCCGACACTGGCGGGCTTAAGAAGGCGGGGTTTTCCACCCTCTGCGGTGAGGGATTTTTGCGAGCGCATCGGCGTGGCGAAGGCGAACAGCACCGTCGATATCGCTCTGCTGGAGCACTGCGTTCGTGAGGAGTTGAACGAATCGGCGCCCCGCGCCATGGGGGTTTTGAACCCGCTCAAGGTGATTATCACCAACTACCCGGAAGGAAAGATGGAGGAGATGGAGGTGCCGAACCACCCGGCCAGTCCGGAGATGGGGACGCGTAAGGTCTCTTTTTCGAAGACGATCTACATTGAGGCCGATGACTTCATGGAGGAACCGGCGAAGAAATTCTTTCGCCTCGCGCCGGGGAAAGAGGTTCGGCTTCGGTCCGCCTATTTCATCAAGTGCGAAGAGGTGGTAAAGGATGAAACAACGGGGGAGATAAAAGAGCTTTTATGCACCTACGACCCTGCGTCGCGCGGCGGCGCCTCACCCGACGGCAGGAAGGTGAAGGGGACGCTCCACTGGGTTTCGGTCGACCACTCAGTCGAGGCGACGGTACGGCTCTACGACCGGCTTTTTCTGACGGAAAATCCGGGAAGTGATAAGAAGACCGATTTCAGGGAAGAGGTCAATCCCGATGCTCTGGTAACGCTCGCGAATTGTCGCATCGAGCCGGGCCTCAAGGATGCCGCGCCCGGTTCGCGCTTCCAGTTCGAACGGCAGGGCTACTTTTCAGTCGATAGTGATTCAAAGAGTGACAAGCCGGTTTTTAACCGGATCGTGCCGCTTCGCGATACTTGGGGAAAGGTGAGCGGGGCACCTGCCAGGTAGCCCAACGTAGCAACAATTTTTATTGTAGGGGCGGCCCTTGTGTCCGCCCTTTTTGCCAGCATTTAAAGGGCAACCACGAGGGTTTGCCCCTACGCAGACATTCCATCAAATAAGCGAGGGGGCAACCTATTTCATTCCATTACATCTTATCTCAAAAGATAAAATTATGATTGATGGCAAAAACAGAGACATAAAAAGAAAGGCTTTTTTCTGCAAAAAAATATTAACCCAGGCGATGTTTGTTACTTTTATTGCCTTACTTCACCTGTCTCTGTCGCCGCTAATAGCTTTTTCATTTGAAACAAATCCTTCAAAACAAAATCAACCTCTTGAAATAAACCGGGAGGAAAAGAAACAGGGAGTCTTTAAAAGAACCTTTGGTTTGATAGAAACCTTTCAGGAAAATTTTTCGAAAGGCATAACGTCTACGGGTGATAAAATAGACACATTTTTTGGAGGTGAGAGGGTTATCCAGGAGTCAAACGGGAGTTTTGTTCGGTTGAGACTGGGCACTGTTTACGCCAGGGGAGGAGAAGTTTTTTTTGAAAGAGACATAAAGCTGAAAATTGCAATCCCGAAGACTAAGGACAGACTTAAGCTGATGATAGGAGATGAACCTGAAGATGAAAACAGGGAGTTTAAAAACTTATCCGACACTTTGGATTCATCTACGGTAAAGGAAGAATCTGTTGGCCTTGGGTACATTCTTAAGGCTAAAAAAGCTTTGAATATAAGCGTCAGTGCCGGGGCAAGATATCATAACGGGGTAGACTACTATTCAAAGGTGAGGAGCAGAAAATCTTTTTATCCTGGAAAGTGGGAACTCAGGATATCAGAAATACCATTTTGGACACGGTTCAGAGGATACGGGGCAACAACGGGAATCGATTTTGAGCGGAAGCTGGGTGAAAACCTGTTTTTCAGGGCTTCCAGCAGCGCTACCTGGCATGACGATACGGAGGCCTACGAGCTTGCTCAAAACCTTACTCTGTTTCAGCAGTTAAGCAACCGGAACATGATGGCTTACAACGTCGGCGCCTTCGGGGGAAGAAGCGGCGGCGTGACTTACGTCACGGAATATGCCGCTTCGATTATTTTCAGGAGAAACATCTATAAGAACTGGCTTTTTGGGGAAATTCAGCCAAGGGCTCTGTTCCAGAAGAGTGATGGCTTTGATCTTTACCCCTCCATAACGGCAAGACTGGAAGTGGTTTTCGGAAAACCATCAGGGAAATAATCTGTCGAACGGTTCGATAGCCAGCCCGACGGATCAACAAAGATTTATTGTAGGGGCGCACCCATGTGTGCGCCCTTTTTTGCCAGTATTTGGGCAGACACGCGGGTCTGCCCCTACGCAAGATTTTTTGTGTAGAGGCGGCCCTTTTCGATACTTAACAGGGCAACCACAAGGGATTGCCCCTACACCTGCTGGAGCATCCCTATAGAAAGAAACTGAAAAACCCCGCATAAACCAGACTCACCACAATCAGGCTGACCAGCATTGTGGGAAGCCCGATTCTAAGCCACTGCATCGGGGTAATCCGCGCATCAGGCATACCGCATTCTTCTGATTCTGTTACCGCAATAATATTGGCCGTTGCGCCGATATGGGTGCCGTTCCCACCTACACCGACGCCTATGGCAAGCGCCCACCAGAGCGGCGTTATATTTACGCCCTGGCTTTCCAGACCGACGATAATCGGTATCATGGTTACTGTGAAAGGGATGTTGTCTATGACGGCGCTAAGCAGCGCCGACGTCCAGATAATAAAAAGGGATGTGGCAAGCAGCATCCCCGGTTGTCCCGCCATAAGGGCCACTTTTTTTCCTATCAGGTTAAGGAGTCCCGAACCTTCAACTCCGCCTACCATGACGAAGAGGCCTGCAAAGAAAAAAAGCACCGACCAGTTTACCTCTCCAAACATACTGTCCGGTTTCGGCCTTAACAGGATCAGAGCCAGTGAAAGTCCTATAAAGGTAACAAAGGCGGGGTAGAGGTGCAGCTTATGGTGTATAAAGAAAAGAAGCACTATGAGGCCTAGAGAAAGGAGCGCCCTAAACAGGGCGGACGGGTCTTTTATGGCCTTGCTTTCATCCAGGTCTATTGACCGATCAGTTTTTACAGCGAGTTCCTTTCGAAACATGAAAAGAATGAGGCCTATCGTCGTCAGCCAGAGGAGCAGCATAGGAGGCGCCATGTGTATCAAAAAGGGGGTAAAATCTATGCCTCCTGCGCTGCCGATCATGAGGTTTGGCGGGTCTCCAACCAGTGTGGCTGCACCGCCGATGTTGGAAAGCATCGCCTCTGCCAACAGGTAGGGCATGGGATTAAGATTCAGGATTCGGGTTATGAGGACTGTAAGGGGAGCGAATATTATTATGGTAGTCACATTATCAATCACCATGCTTATCAAGCTGACGGCGAGACAGAGATAAACAAGCAGTAATCTGCTGTTCCCTTTTGCCAGCCTGGCAATGCGTATGGCAGCGTATTCGAAGGCCCCCGTTGGACGCAACATGGATACAACCATCATCATCCCCGTCAGGAGCAGCAGCGTATTGGCGTCTATCGCCCTGATAGCCGCCTCCTGGGAGTAAAAACCGGCTTTCATTCCAACAATAATCATGACTACAGAACCTATAATGGCAGCGCTTGTCCGGTGGATGATTTCGCTGAAGATCACAATATAGGAGACAAGAAGTATGGCTACGGCCAGGAGCATGTTGCTTGTGAGGGCAGGCTGGAGGGTTTCCATTGGTCAGAGTTCCCTGTTTTTAAGCATAAGACTGGCGATGCCCATGCGGGTGACTATCCCTTCATAAACGCCTTCGTCTATAAGAAAGACATAGCCGGAATTATACTTTTCCATGATAGAGAGTGCCTTGACTAGGGGAGATGAGGCGCTTACGGTGGCGATGTTTTCGAGTACGAAGGATTCGACAGGCATATCGAGTAATTTTTTAACCTCAATTTTCGAGGTGGAAAGATGCCAGATATCATCGCCGAGAAGATGGGCGGCCTTGACCATATAGCCGGGCGTAGCTGAAACCTTGAATGCATGGCGCATGGAGACCCGCCCTACAACCTTGTTGTTTTCATCGCAAAAGGGTATGCCGGGTACGTTCTGTTTTACGCACTCTTCAAAGACCTCACCTATGGTCATGCCGGTCTTTGCCACAGCTGTTGGGATGACAATATCGAGCAGTTCCATTCCTTCTCCTTTCTCATTAAACGATATAGATTAATTCTACTAGAGAATGTGCAGATAAGCAAAAAAGGAGAAGAGAGGGGATGGAGGAGGATATGTAGAGGCTTGGCCTGCCAAGCCCTCAACGTAGATGCCATCAGACAATCATGGGCAAGGCAGGCCATTGCCCCTACGAGTTTATCCGGTTAATATCTCGTTTGTTTTGTAGGGGCGTCACCCATGTGTGCGCCCATCTTTGCAATATTTCAAGGGCAGATACACGGGTCTGCCCCTACGAGTTCATCCGGTTAACAATACGTTTATTTTATTGTAGGGGCGGCCCTTGTGGCCGCCTTTTTCGGTACCTGTCAGGGCAACCACTGTAGCAAAAAATGTTTGCAAAGGATGATTTCGGGGTATAGAATGAAGGCCGAATGTCGGGGTGGACCTGCTTTACATCAATGCGTGAATCCTCAAAGCCCGCACCGGCAAAACGGTGGCGGGCTTTTTTGTTTTTATGTTGATTCAGATTTGTAATCTGAATCAGAAAGTTTCAGGTTCAAGTTGTAAACTTGAACCAACGAAGAGAGCAGGTCAAATTGGATAACAAGATTCCAGTCAATTCACTCGACTACAGCAGCATTCATGCTTGGGGGGAGTTCAAAAGATATTTAGTGACAGAAAACAGGTTTGTCCTTAACAAACAACAGCAGCTATTTGTCAGTAATGTAATAAAGGCAGTTCAGAATCGAACCACTTGTTTGAAACAGGGCGAAATATGGTATAGGGCAAGACGTTGTTTTGAAGATTATTCCGGCAGCCACCCCAAAGTTGAGGGGAATAAAAAAATATATGGGAGATTCCCTGCAAAGAAAGAAGAGATGGACGCTCCTCCTATAAATTCTGCGACCGATGGACGAGCAAACCCCAGGCAGTTTCCAATGCTATACCTAGCTAAAAAAGAAGAAACTGCAATGACTGAAACTCGTCCTTTCCTGGGTGAGCTAATTACCTTGGCACCATTCAAATTAGATTGTGATCTTAAGGTTGTTGATCTAGTATCTACTCAGTTCAATGGGAAAAATGATGATATTTGTCAAATGGAACAAAGAGGCGAAATTACAAGTGTAGAAGTAGAAAATTACATATGGGAAATGATAGGGCATGATTTTTCCATACCTACCGATCCAAGTGACTCGGATGGCAAGTATGTACCCACCCAATATTTAGCAGGGGTATTTAAAAACGCTGGTTTTGACGGTATTATGTACTCAAGTGCGTTAAAAAAGGGTGGTATCAATTTAGTTCTTTTCGATCCTTGCGCTGCAAACTCTCAAGTTGGGAAAATATTCTGTACGAGTGCTATTGAATACAATTTTGTTGGATCTGGGCCACAAAAAGAATATCGAAGTTAACCAAGAATAAGTTTGGATTGTCGGGTTACGCTTCGCTAACCCGACCTACGCTAGGAACTTATTAACGCCTTCCACCAACTCCTTGTGGTTGAGCGGTTTTACGAGATAATCGTCGGCCCCCGCCGCCTTTGCCAGTTCGATAAGCTTTTTATCCCCCATGGCGGAAAGCATAACGATGGGTATGTCCTTCAGCTTTTCAATCTCCCTGATCCGCTTGCAGACCTCAATGCCGTCCACGTCCGGCATGGCGAGGTCGAGGAGAATGAGGTTCGGCACCTCTTTCTTGGCGAGGTAGACCCCCTCCGTACCGTCTTCCGCTTCTATCGTTTCGAAATCCTCCGTTTTCAGGATTTCGGAGGCGAACTTCCGGTTCATCTCGTTATCATCGATAATCAGTATCTTCTTCAACTTTAATCCTCTTTCGTCCACCTGAGCCTCGGCTCACGGGCCGCCTTCACCTCGTCCATAAAAAGGGGACAACGGGTTCACATTGGGGATGAACGGAATGCCCTAGCGGGTGCCGCTCCACTGGAGCTTGGTTCTCAAAACCTCGTAATAATTTCGGTTGGGCGACTTGACGAGGCGGGTCACGTTTTTTGCCCGTTCAATCCTCACCGTGTCGCCCGCCCGGAGCGCGAAGGCGACCTGCCCGTCCAGGGTGAGGAGGTGGTCCACGTTTTCCGTCTTCAGGGTGACCCGGATGATCGAATCGTCGGGGATGATGATGGGACGGTTATTCAGGGTGAAGGGGCAGATGGGGGTGATGACAATGGCGTTCAGCGAGGGGTGAACGATCGGTCCCGCTGCAGCTAAAGAATAACCCGTCGATCCGGTGGGGGTGGAAAAGATAAGCCCGTCCACGCGGTAGAGCGTGAGGTACTCATCGTTAATAGTGGTCTCAAGGTCGATAATCCGGGCGATGGAGCCTTTGTTGAGCACCACATCGTTCAGGGCGGAATATTCGGTGATCTTTTCACCCTGCCGGTAGATGGTGCCGACGAGCATCATCCTCTCTTCCAGTTCGAAATCCCCCCCTAATATTTTTTCCAGCACCGGGAAGAGCTCGTCTACGGTGATTTCCGTAAGGAAGCCGAGACTGCCGAGGTTGACGCCGAGGATGGGGAGCCCTTTGGTGCCGACGAGGCGGGCTACGCTAAGAAGAGTTCCATCGCCGCCGAGGACGATGAACAAATCCACGAGATCGGGCATGTCCGACTTCTGGTGCCCCTTCTCAACTCCGAGTTCAGCCACGTTTTCTTTCTCGAAAAAGGGCTCGATATTCCGCTCCTCCAGCCAGGGGAGGAGCTTCTTTGCCAACTCCAGACCTTCGGGCTTGTTCTGCTTTATGATGATGCCGATTTTATTTATTGGATTTTTCATTGGCGCACTCTTTATTGAAGGGAAAATTATCATAAATGTACCTTCCTGTCCATAAGTAATTTAGAAATTCTTTTGCCCTCGAAAGGGGGTAGGATGAACGGCCCTTTTGTGCTATATTTCTCCCATGTTCGCAGACGCCGAAAAAAGAGAATCTATCCCGCTCGCCGAAAGGATGCGGCCAGCGGGTTTCGATGAGTTTATCGGGCAGGATGATATCCTCGGCGAGGGGAAGGCGCTTCGCCTCGCCGTAGCAAAGGGCCACATCCCGTCACTCATCCTCTGGGGGCCTCCGGGATCGGGAAAGACGACGCTCGCCCACCTTATAGCCGCCCGGATTGAAGCCGAATTCGAATCCGTCTCCGCCGTCCTTTCGGGGGTGAAGGAGGTGCGGGAGATCATGGCAAAGGCGAAAGTGTCGAAGGCAGAGGGGCGCGAAACGATCCTCTTCGTCGATGAGGTGCACCGCTTCAACAAGGCGCAGCAGGATGCCTTTTTGCACCACGTGGAGGACGGCACCATCACCTTCATCGGCGCGACGACGGAAAACCCCTCCTTCGAGGTGGTCTCACCGCTCCTTTCGCGCTGCAAGGTAGTGGTGCTCAAATCACTTGACCAGGAGGCGCTCACCGCCATCCTTGAGCGCGCCCTCTCCGATAAAGAAAGAGGGCTCGGAGAAATGAAGCTGGAGGCGACGGACGAGGCGCTCGCCTTTGTGGCCGATACGTCCCACGGCGATGCGCGGGTGGCGCTCGGCACGCTGGAAGAGTTGGCCCGCTTCAAAGGGGAGGGGGAAAAGGGAAAGATAAAGCTGGAGCTGAAAGATGCCGAAGAGGTGCTCAGCCGAAAGGCTCTCCTCTATGACAAGGGAGGAGAAGAGCATTACAATGTCATCTCCGCCTTCATCAAAAGCATGAGAGGGAGCGATGCCGATGGGGCGCTCTACTGGCTGGCACGAATGCTGGAAGCGGGGGAAGACCCCCTCTTTATAGCACGGCGGATGGTGATCTTCGCCTCCGAGGATGTGGGCAACGCCGACCCGCGCGCCATCAGCGTGGCGATGGCGGCGAAGGATGCCTTCCATTTCGTCGGCCTGCCCGAAGGGTGGATACCGCTCGCCCAGGCGGCCACCTACCTCGCCACGGCGCCGAAGAGCAACGCCTCCTACATGGGGTACAAAAAGGCGCGGCAAGACGTGGCCGAAAAAGGCGTGCTCCCTGTACCGCTCTCTATCCGGAATGCCCCGACGAAGCTGATGAAAGGGCTCGGTTACGGTAAGGGGTACCGCTATCCTCACGACTATGAAGAGGGGTATGCGCCGGGTGAATATCTCCCGGAAAAGCTTAAAGGAACGGTCTACTACAACCCCACCGACAGGGGGTATGAGCAGCGGATACGGGAGCGGATGGAATTTATAAGAAAGAAAAAAGAATAAAAAAAGACTTAACCACAGAGGCACGGAGACACAGAGAAGAGATGATCTGTTTATGAATTGGGGCAATAGAGTGATTGATCTGTTTTTCATAGACATTCAATCTGGACTTCTTTTGCTTTCAAGGTTAAGCCTTTCTCCGTGTCTCTGTGACTCTGTGGTAAAATAATCAGGAACAACATGCAAAAGATAAGAATACTTTCAGAAAACCTCTCCAACATGATCGCTGCAGGCGAGGTGGTGGAACGGCCCGCCTCGGTGGTGAAGGAAGTAGTAGAAAACGCCATTGACGCGGGGAGTTCGAAGATCGAGGTCAGCATAAAGGATGGCGGCAAAAAGCTGATTCGCGTGGCCGACAACGGCGACGGCATGGGCAAAGAGGATGCGCTGCTTTCACTGGAACGCCACGCCACCAGCAAGATCGAGACCCCGGAAGACCTCTTCGGTATCTCCACCATGGGATTCAGAGGAGAGGCGCTCGCCAGTATCGCTTCCGTCTCGAAACTCACCATCGCAACGAAGGAGCGGGGGGCGATCGAAGGAACGGAGGTGATCGTCGAGAGGGGCGCGGTGAAAGACGTGCGCGCTGCCGGCATCCCGGACGGCACTATCATCGAGGTGAAGGACCTCTTCTTCAACACCCCTGCGCGGAAGAAATTTCTCAAGACCACCACTACCGAACTGGGACACATCTCCGATTACGTGGCGCGAACGGCGCTCGCCTTCCCGGCAATCGCTTTCATTCTCAGGCATGACAATTCCACGCTTTTCAACCTCACACCGGTGCGTGACCCGAAGGAACGGATCGGCGATCTTCTCGGGCGGGAGGACGCAAAATCACTCATCGAGATCGACCGCGAGGAGGCGGGGTTTCGGCTGACGGGGTTCATCTCTCCCCCCTCGGTGCAGCGCTCCACCGCGTCGGCACTCTACCTCTACGTGAACGGGCGCTACGTTAAGGACAAGGTGGTGCGCCACGCGCTTTTGCAGGCCTACAGCAGTTTCCTCATGCGGGGGAAATACCCCATCGCCATCCTCTTCATCGAGATCGATCCCGCCGAGGTGGACGTGAACGTCCATCCCGCGAAAAACGAGGTGCGCTTCAGGGATTCGAGAGGAGTTCACAATCTCGTTAGTTCCACCCTTGACGGGGCGCTTCGCCGGAAGGAGTGGATGCCCGAGGGAGAGAGCTTGGAGAGGCGGATTGAAGGAGTCAGGGAGGCGGCATGCGAATATATCTCCACCACCGAGTCTCTCGATCTCAAAGGGGGCTACGCCCGTCTCCCCGGCAGCTTCGAGGGACGTCCCGTTCCGGCGGTTGCCCCTGCGGGAACGGAGCCACCATTCGCTTCCGGGAATAAACGGGAGGAAGAAGGGCACGAAAGTGCCGGCTACTTTTCGTCGCTCACGGTGATCGGCCAACTCGGCGAGATGTATCTCCTCTGCCAAGGGGCGGAGGGGCTCGTCGTCATCGACCAGCACGCCGCCTACGAGCGGATTGCTTTCGAGACGCTGAAAAAAGGGTACGGGGAAAAGGACTTCCGCGTGCAGGCGCTCCTCATCCCCGAAACGGTCGAACTCCCGCCGAAAGAGGCAGCTGCGCTGGAGGATAACCTGGAAGAAGTGTGGCGGCTCGGTTTCGACGTAGAGCCTTTCGGCGGCCGGAGTTTCGCCGTGAAAGGGGTTCCCGCCGTGCTCGGTGCGGCGGGGGTGAAGGCGATCATGGTCGATATGGCTTCCGAGCTTTCCGAACTCTCGGCATCGCGCCGTTTCGGAGACGTGCTCGACGATATCCTGAAACGGATCGCCTGCCACGCCGTCGTCAGGGGGCGGCGGCGGATGGATTTTGACGAGATGCGTGACCTCTTAAAAAGGATGGACGCCTCGGGTATCGTTCCCCATTGCCCCCACGGGCGGCCCGCCCATATCAGCATCCCTCTGTCTGAAATTGAGAAACGCTTCGAGAGGGCCTGATGGCCCGCCCGCCCCTCCTCTGTATCGTCGGTCCCACAGCGTCGGGAAAGAGCGGACTCGCTATTCGCCTTTCCAAAAAACTCAATGCTGAAATCATCAGCGCTGACTCAATGCAGGTCTCCCGGCAGATGGACATCGGTACGGCGAAGCCGACCGCGAATGAGAGGCGGGAGATCCCTCACCATCTTATCGACATCGCCACTCCGGATGAGGAATTCACCGCCGCCGATTTTCGTGAAAAGGCCGAGGCCGCCATTTCAGATATTCGAGGGAGAGGGAAAAACATCATCGTCGCCGGGGGGGCAGGGCTGTACCTCCGCGCGCTGACTAAAGGCCTCGCCGATACGCCCGAAAGGGATCCTATTCTGCGAGAGGAGTTGCAGGAAGAGGCGGCCAACTTCGGCCCGGAATTTCTCCACGAAAAACTGAAAAAACTCGATCCCGCCGCCGCCGAAACGATCCACCCCAACAATCAAGTCCGAGTCATACGCGCCATCGAGGTGGCGATGAAGTCGGGCAGGACGCTCTCGGACCACCAGCAGGCCCACCGCTTCGTCGAATCCCCCTTCGAGGTGATGACGGTCGGCATCGACGTTCCGCGCGACGTTCTCTATTCCCGGATCGAGGCGCGCGTCGATAAGATGATTGAGGCGGGGCTGAAGGATGAGGTGCAGAGGCTGCGGGATTGAGGGTATAATCGGGAGTTGAAGCCGATGCGGGGCGTGGGTTACAAGGAGATGTGCGCCCATATCCTGGATGGCCTGCCGCTTGTGGAAACCGTGGAATTAATTAAACGGGATTCGCGCCGCTACGCCAAACGGCAGATGACCTGGTTTCGGAAAGAAGAGGTAGCGTGGGGAAGCGCAGAAGATTTTCTAAACCCTGAGTGGCTTGAACGGTTCCGGGCTTTCTTGAAAAGGGAGTAATTACAATGTGGGATGCTTCTTGGCGTCTACGAACTTTTCGTTGGCAACTCGCAGTCGCTCCGAGAGCGTTTCGGCAATTACCCGGTAGAGGATATACATGAAATTCACCTTTTCCTGCTTTTCCAGCATCTCCGTGTAGGAGGAATCGACGGCAAGACAAAGGGTCTGCTGGAGCGAATTTACCGATGCGGAGCGCACCTTATTTTCCAGCATGGCCATCTCCCCGAAGATATCTCCCGCAGTTCCCACACGGTAAAGCTCGATGCCGTCGCGGAAGACAGCCACCTTCCCCGAGAGGAGGAAGTAGATATGCTTGTCGGTGCTGTCCCCCTCGTGGATAATCGTCTCGCCTTCTTCGTATTCCCGCATCTTGCTGAAGGGAAGAATCCCCCGGATGTCGTTTTCATCGAAGGACCGGAAGATGGGGAGCTCTTTCAGCCTTTGAACAACGGGTGCATTTTCGTCGAGATAATCCGATTCTTTCATTTGAACCGCCTCTTATTCTTTTGCATTCACCTGAAATATAATCCAAAAGACTAATTAATAAAAGAACTTTATTAATTAGTTCGGAATTCTACTAAATGATAAATGACGGGTCAACTATAAACTGGAGCCGGGTGCCTTGGATGGGAGGGGGGACGATAACGCCTTTCCACTCGCGACAATAATCCGAAACAGATTAAATCCCTAGCGGGTGCAATTCCCCGTAGCTTGCTACGATACAAAATAAATTACTCCAGTTCATACCCCGTCAGCTTGCTGCGGGGTGGTTGATCGCGGGACACGTCCCACAATCCCCCTTTGTAAAGAGGCTCATAACGCCCCCGCCCCCTCTTAATTCTTGAGAGGGGGAAACAAATCACCCCTTCTCCAGCACCCCTCTTAGATACTCCCCCGTGTAAGAACGCTTGTTCTTCGCCACCTCTTCGGGTGTCCCCTCGGCGACTATCTCGCCTCCCCGGTCGCCCCCCTCGGGACCGAGATCGACGATATGGTCGGAGGTCTTGATTACGTCCAGGTTATGCTCGATGATGATGATGGTGTTGCCGCCGTCGGCGAGCCGGTTCAGTACGTCGAGGAGCTTTTGTATGTCGGCGAAGTGGAGGCCCGTCGTCGGTTCGTCGAGGATGTAGAGCGTCTTCCCCGTGCTCCGTTTGGAGAGTTCTTTAGAGAGCTTGATCCGCTGCGCCTCGCCGCCCGATAAGGTCGTCGCCGCCTGACCGAGCTGGATATAGCCGAGGCCCACCTCGTTCAGCGTTTCCAGCTTTTTAAAGACCACGGGGATGTTCCTGAAGAATTCGAGCGCCTCGCTCACGGTCATCTCCAAAACATCAGCGATGTTCTTTCCTTTGTAGCGGATTTCCAGCGTCTCCCGGTTGTAGCGGTGTCCCCTACAGATTTCGCACTGTACGTAAATGTCGGGGAGGAAGTGCATCTCGATCTTGATGATGCCGTCGCCCGAGCAGGCCTCGCAGCGCCCTCCCTTTACGTTGAAGGAAAAACGGCCCGGCTTGTAGCCCCGCGCCTTCGCTTCGGGCACCTGTGCGTAGAGTTCGCGGATGGGGGTGAAGAGCCCCGTGTAGGTGGCCGGGTTGGAACGGGGGGTCCGCCCGATGGGGGACTGGTCGATGTCGATCACCTTATCCACCTCTTCGAGACCTTTGATTTCCTTCACCGGCTCCGCCTTTTCCCGTGAGCGGTAGAGTTTTTGGGCCAACGCCTTGTAGAGGGTGTCGATGACGAGCGTCGATTTTCCCGACCCGGAAACGCCGGTGACGGAGGTGATTTTCCCGAGGGGAAAGGAGACGGTCACCTCTTTCAGATTGTGCCCCGTCGCCTTGCTGAGTGTGAGTACGCCGCCCGTTCCTGTCCGCCGCGTCTTCGGCACAGCGATCCTTTTTTTCCCCGTCATATACTGTCCCGTGAGTGACGCTTCAGAGGCCATGATCTCTTCCGGCGTCCCTTCGGCCACTATCTCGCCGCCGTGAACCCCTGCCCCCGGCCCCATGTCTATTACGTGGTCCGCTTCCAGGATCGTCTCCTCGTCGTGCTCCACGACGAGCACCGTGTTGCCGATATCCCGGAGCCGCTTCAGCGTCTCGATGAGGCGGGCGTTGTCCCGCTGGTGGAGGCCGATGGAGGGCTCGTCCAGGATGTAGAGGACGCCAACAAGCGACGAACCGATCTGCGTGGCGAGGCGTATCCGTTGCCCCTCGCCGCCGGAAAGCGTGGCCGAGGTTCGATCCATTGTCAAATAATCGAGCCCCACGTTGATGAGGAAGGCGAGCCGTTCGGCGATCTCCTTGAGGATGCGCCGTGCAATCTCCCCCTCTTTTTCGGTGAGGTTCAGGTCATGGAAAAAATGGGACGCCTCGGTGATGGAAAAGCGGGTCACGTCGTAAATGGTGAGGCCGGAGATGGTAATGCTCAGGCTCTCCTTTTTGAGGCGTGCGCCATCACACTCGGGGCAGGGCTGGATGTTCATGAAGCGCTCCATCTCTTCCCGCGCCGCGTCGGACTCCGTTTCGAGATAGCGCCGGTTGAGGTTGGCGATCACCCCTTCGAAGGGGCGCTTGTAGAAATGACGCCGGTCATCCTTTTCGTAAAAGAAGTTGATATCCTCACCATCGGAGCCGTTCATGAGAATATCCTTGGTTTTGCCTGAGAGCTTTTTATAAGGGGTATAGATGTCGAAACCGTAGTGGTTCGAGAGCGCCTCCAGCATCTGGTGGTAGTATAGGGAACTCTTTCTTTCCCAAGGGGCGATGGCCCCTTCGCGGATGGAGAGGGTGTCGTTCGGTACGATGAGGGCAGGGTCTAAAAAGCGCTTCGTGCCGAGGCCGTCGCAGATGGGGCAGGCGCCGTAAGGGTTGTTGAAGGAAAACATGCGGGGCGTGATCTCGGGGTAGCTGATGTTGCAATCAATGCAGGCGAAGCGCTCGGAGAATGTCTCACTTTTACCGTCTATCTCGTCTATCTGGATGAGGCCGTCGGCAAGTTTGAGCGCTGTCTCGATGGAGTCGGCGAGGCGCGTCTTTATATCTTTTTTAATTACCAGCCGGTCTACGACGATCTCTATGGTATGCTTCTTCTTCTTGTCGAGATTATGCTCGTCGGCCAGTTCCACCATTTCGCCGTCGATGCGGGCACGGACAAACCCCTCCTTCCGGAAGCGGTCCAGTTCCTTTTTATACTCTCCCTTCCTCCCCCTTACAACGGGGGCGAGCACCATGATCTTCGTTTTTTCCGGTCGTTCCATGATGTGGTCCACCATCTGCGAAATCGTCTGGGAGACGATCTCGTTGCCGCATTTGTAGCAGTGGGGGTGGCCCACGCGGGCGAAGAGGAGGCGGAGATAGTCGTATATCTCCGTAACGGTCCCCACTGTGGAGCGGGGGTTCCGCGAGGTCGTCTTCTGCTCGATGGAGATGGCGGGTGAGAGGCCGTCGATGGAATCGACATCGGGTTTCTCCATCTGCTCCAAAAACTGCCGCGCATAGGCGGAGAGGGACTCCACGTAGCGCCGCTGCCCCTCAGCGTAGATGGTGTCGAAGGCAAGAGACGATTTGCCCGATCCCGACAGGCCGGTGATGACCACCAGCTTGTCCCTCGGGATTTCGAGGGTGATCTCCTTCAGGTTGTGTTCCCGGGCGCCCCGGACGATGATGTTTTTTTCAGCCAATTTAAAACCCCTTTTTTGGAGCGGAAAATAGAGTAGAATAGCAGTTTTTTGCCCAAAAAGTAAAGCGGGATGGAGAAACCGGACAGGCTTTTTTGTCAAACCTCGCCGCGCGTAAAGACGGAAAATGCCGCCAAAAGGCCGGGAAATTGAAAAGAGTGCGCTTTGCCGATTGTTCATGCCTAAATCCCGATAAAGCTCTGATATGATTTGGATTTCCTTCGGCAGGGTGGTATGTTATGATGAAATGCATGAAATTGGGACCAGTGGGAAAATCAGAATGATAGGCCGGAAAAAAACGAGACAGATAAAGGTGGGAAAAGTGCCCGTCGGGGGCGGTGCATCCATATCCGTCCAGTCGATGACAAACACCAAAACGGTGGATACGGTCGGGACCCTGGCCCAGATCAAGGCGCTGGAGGAAGCGGGCTGCGAGATCGTCCGGCTTGCCGTGCTCGACATGGAGGACGCCCGTGCAATCGGCGAAGTGATGGAAGGGGTGAAAATCCCGGTAATCGCCGACATCCATTTTAACCACGTTTTTGCCCTGGAAGCGGTAAAGCAGGGAATTAGCGGACTCCGGTTGAACCCCGGCAACATCGGCGACAGGAAAAAGGTGGCCAAGGTGGTGGAAGCGGCCGGGGCGGCAAATGTCCCGATCCGGATCGGCGTCAACGCCGGGTCGCTCGAAAAAAAGATCCTCGAAAAGTACGGCTACCCTACGGCGGAGGGTATGGTGGAGAGCGCCCTGAACCATGTGGCGATTCTCGAAGAATTCGGTTTTCATAATATCAAGATATCGCTCAAGGCCTCCGATGTACCGCGAACGGTGGCAGCTTACAGGCTGCTGTCGGAGAGGGTCGATTATCCCCTTCACGTAGGGGTTACCGAGGCGGGAACCCTCTTTGCCGGGACGATCAAGTCGGCCGTGGGGATCGGGACGCTGCTTGCCGGCGGCATCGGCGATACGATCCGCGTTTCCCTCTCTGCCGACCCCGTGGAAGAGGTGAAAGTGGGCTATGAAATCCTGAAATCGCTCCAGATCCGCTCGAAGGGGGTCAACATCATCTCCTGCCCTACCTGCGGGCGGATGCAGGTCGACCTGATTCGCCTCGCCGAAGAGGTTGAGCAGCGCCTGGCGCATATCAAGCAGGGGCTGAATGTTTCCGTTCTTGGCTGCGTGGTCAACGGCATCGGCGAGGCGTTGGAGGCCGATGCGGGTATTGCGGGAGGAAAGGGAGAGGGCCTTCTCTTTGTAAAGGGGGCGGTGGTGGGCAAGGTGCAGGAAGAGAAGCTGGTCGATGCCCTGGTAACGGAAGTGGAAAAGATAGCCGGAGAAGCTTCCTCCGGAGAAGCGAAATGAACAATTACAACCTTCTTTCCCTCATAAGCGCACTTTTTCTCCTCCTTTACGGAGTGAAGATAGCGGGTGAGGGATTTCAGCGCGCAGCAGGCGGACGGCTTCGAAACATTCTCTATTCTGTGACGAGCAACCGTATCCTCGGCCTCGGCATCGGCGCGCTGGTAACGGCCATTGTCCAGAGCAGCAGCGCCACGACGGTGATGCTCGTCGGCTTCGTCAGTTCCGGTCTTATCACCCTCGGCCAAGCGGTGGGGGTTATCCTCGGCGCTAATATCGGCACCACCGTAACGGTCCAGCTCATCGCCTTCAAGGTCTACGACTACGCCATACTCATGATCGGGGTCGGTACGGCACTCATCCTTCTCGGCAAGAAAAGGAACGTTGTTTTTGCCGGCCAGGGAATCCTCGGCTTCGCCCTCATCTTCCTCGCCATGAAGATCATGTCCGATACGATGGCCCCTCTCAAGGAGAGTCCGCTCTTCAGAGAAATCCTCCTCGCATCGGAAGGTAATACGCTGGGACTTTTTTTAGCGGCTGCCCTTTTTACAGGTTTAATACAGAGCAGTGCTGCAACGATCGGGATCGCCCTGGCATTGTCGCTCCAGGGGCTGATCAGTCTCGAAGGCGCTATTCCCGTTATTCTCGGAGCGAACGTGGGTACCTGCATTACCGCTTTTCTCGCCAGCCTGAATGCAACGGGTGAGGCGAAAAGGGTTGCCGTCGTTCATATCCTCGTAAAAATCATAGGCGCTCTGGTCGTTTTGCCTCTTGTTACACCCTTCAGGGATTTGATGCTCATGACCGCCGGCGATCTGCCGAGGCAGATCGCCAATGCACATTCTGTTTTCAACATTGCAACGAGCCTGCTTTTTCTTCCTTTAACCACCTCCCTTGCACGCATGGCTGAAAAGATTATCCCCGAGAGGGAAGAAGAGACAACCCGTTTTGGCCCCAAATACCTCAATCCCCAGGTTCTGGACAGCCCCGACGTTGCCTTCGGGCTCGCCACGCGGGAGGCGCTCAGGATGGCCGACATTGCGCAGGATATGTATGGCAAGTGCATCAAGGTGATTATCAACAACGACCCGGACCTGCTCGAAATGGTGGAGGATATGGACGACCAACTCGATATCCTGGACCGGGAGATCAAACTCTACATTACGAAATTGTCGCAAAAGATACTGACGGAGAATGAATCTAAACGGGAGGTGGCTATCCTTACTCTCGTGAACGACCTGGAGAATATCGGCGACATTATCGATAAAAACATCATGGAACTCGGGAAAAAAAAGATATCCAATGGGCTTCATTTCTCCGATGAAGGACAAAAAGAGATTACCGATTTTTATTCGAAGGTGGGCGATAATTTCGAGATGGCCATCTCGGCTTTTGCCACCGGCGATTCCGATCTCGCCTGGAAAGTGTTGAAAAACAAGGAGAAGCTGGGCACCATGGAGCGGGAGCTTAAATCGGAGCATATCAAGCGGCTTCAAAAAGGATTGAAGGAGTCTATCGACACCAGTTCCATCCATCTCGACCTCTTGTCCAACCTGAAACGGATCAATCATCACATCACGAATATTTCCTATCCCATCATCGGCAGGCAGGAGGATGGGAATGAATAGGTATATATTTTGCATAAATATAGGGATAAATAAGCATTTTTCAAGGTAATATGCTTGACACAATTTGTCCGGAGCAATAAAATAACTCTTTTGGTGAAAAGGCGACTTCCATCCGGAGGGAGTCTTTTATTACTTAAGCCTGACGGGGAAATTCAGATTTGAAAGCAATGGTCGTTATCCCGACCTATAACGAGCGGGAAAACATAGAAAAATTGGTAAATGAAATCCTGGCTCTCGGGCAGGACATACATATCCTTATTGTGGATGACAATTCTCCTGATGGTACGGGAAGTATTATCGATGAACTGGTTGAAAAGCACGAAGAGGTTCATGTTAAGCACCGGCAGGGGAAGCTCGGGCTCGGAACCGCCTACAGGGAAGGCTTCAGGTATGCCCTCGATGCGGGGGCGGAATTCATCGTCCAGATGGATGCCGATTTTTCACATAACCCCGCACGGATACCGGAATTTCTTGAAAAGGCGAAGAAGGCGGACGTTGTTGTTGGCTCACGCTACCTGAACGGCGTGAGCGTTGTGAACTGGCCCATCAGGCGGCTCATGCTGAGTTATGGCGCAAATGTCTACACCCGGCTCATAACGGGCCTTAAAATTACCGATTGTACGGGTGGTTTTAAATGTTTTAAAAGAGAGGTACTGGAGGCTATCGATCTCGACAGCATAAAATCAGACGGCTATTCTTTCCAGATAGAAATGAACTATCGTAGCGTGGAGAGAGGCTTTCGCCTTGAGGAAATACCCATCATTTTTATCGACAGGCATGCGGGCTCGTCCAAGATGTCGAAGAAAATTGTCCGCGAGGCGGTAATTATGGTCTGGCGGCTGAGGCTCGGGGCCGTTTGCAGGAAGTTTTTCCGCCGAAAAAAGTTGAAAGAAGGGATGATAACATGATCAATCAAGGCTGGGCCGTTGTCTGCGAGATCGGATTTATCGGCTGGGTGGGGTGCGCCATCGGGTTTATTTTCAGAGCCTTCGGTGAAGATGATACCTTTTACGGCTCACGGGCGCTCTTTTGGGGAGGGCTTGTCGTTCTCTTTTATGGGCTCTGGGTAGCAGGTCTGGTCAGCGCCTAGTTTCTTTGCTGAACTTTTGGGAAATAAAGGGTTCTAAGTTTGGAATCCGCTTTTTTCTGTTCTTTTTCATGGCCTGTTTTTTACCGGGGGGTTGCGCGGGAACGGTAGAGCAAGAGAGCTCTGTTCTACCGGGAAAAACGATTTCCTGGCCACCATCGCCGCTTAGGGCGCGGATCAAATATATCCGAAGCATAGGAGCGCCCTCATCGATTGCACTCAAAAAGGAAAAGGGGTGGCTGGGAAAGCTTTTTGATTTCATTACCGGTGGCGAGGGCGTGGGGGGAAAGGCTATCGATACCCCCTATGGTCTTTTTTACGACAGCGATGCCGATTTGCTCTTTGTTGCCGACAGGGCTCTACAGGGGGTGCATCGATACGACCTGAAGGCGGGGGAGGCCTCCTTTATGACAGAAGCGGGAGAAACCCGCCTGGAAATGCCGGTCATGGTGGTTGGCGGGGGAGGCAGGTATTACGTTTCAGATACGGTCCTCAATAAGGTTTTTGTATTTGACTCGAAGGGCCGGGTGACCAGGGAAATCGAAGAGTGGGGGCGTCCGGGAGGGATGGCCTATAGCGCCGCACAGGAAAGGCTTTATGTCGTCGATGTTACAGAGGGTCGTATTAAGGCCTTCGATGCCGAGGGAAACTTTCAGTTTTTCTTTGGAAACATCGGCGTCGGCAAGGGAGAATTTAACCTCCCTTCCAATATCTGGGTTGATAGGGCCGGTAAGGTTTATGTTACCGATTCGATGAATTTCAGGATCCAGATTTTCGATGAATTTGGAAACCATGTGGGAAATATCGGAAAACTGGGGGATTCTCCTGGCGCCTTTGCCCGGCCGAGAGGCGTTGCCGTCGATAGCGATGGAAACGTCTATGTTGTGGACGCGAATTTCGATAATATCCAGATATTTAACCAGGAGGGAGAATTGCTTCTCGTCTTTGGCACGCCGGGAACGAAGGCCGGTGAGTTTACATTGCCGAGCGGTATCTTTATAGACCGGAATGACAGGATATATATCTCCGATTCGTACAACAAAAGAATTCAGGTATTTCAGTATTTTAAAGAGCAATAAGCGATGTTTTTTTATAACAAAAGAGTAGTTCCGGCTTTATTGGCGGCCCTGGTTTTAACCGGGCTCACCCCATCCCTTTTTGCCGGTGTTGCGGACACGAAGCACAACCTTGCCTACTGGAGCGGCAATACGGTCCGCTCGGAAGAAGAGACGCAGATCTGCAAGTTCTGCCATACGCCGCACAATGCAAACCCGGCCGTCCCCCTCTGGGGGCATGATCTATCGTCGGAAGGGCCTTTCCAGATGTATTCCTCGGCCACGCTGGTTATCGACAATTCCACTGTCCTTGCCGACAGTAAATATAAAACCGGTTTGACTGGGGCATCCAAACTCTGCATGGGCTGCCACGACGGGGTGACGAGCCTCGGTGCGCTGGTAAACGCCAACATTACCATGAATACCTATGATACCTTGGCGGGAAGGCCGTCGGCCTATTCGGACCTCCGGAACAAGCACCCCGTTTCTTTTGTGTATAATGATGCTGTCAGGACGGCGATCAATAGTGTGAAGACTGGTTTTTACGACCTGCCGGATGAAACAACAAATGGGTCCATCATTAATCCACAAGTAGAAAAAAAGTGGCTTCAGGAAGGAAAGCGGGTGGAGTGCAATATCTGCCATGATCCCCATGACGATAAGGATGGGGACGCGTCGAAAAATCCCTTCTGGATAAGCACGAGTGTCGGTTCATTTTCTGCTCACGATTCAGTTTGTGTTACCTGTCACAGCCCTACGGCCGCTTTTGTAGAATATACGGGTTTTGGCGAATATACTAGCTTTAGCAAGGTGTACCCATAAGAAAAATGAAGTGTAGTGTTATGGCAGAGCCTGGCCAATGATGAAACTTTTGATTTCGAAAGCGCAAATATTGCTTCTTGTTTTGGTGTGCTTTGCTTGCAACGCCGAGGCCGCACCCAAAGAAAAGCTTCGTTTTCCCGACCTTCACCGGGCATCGAATATGGTTACGGGCGGGTGCGAATCATGCCACGCGGGGAGCAAGATGAACCGTGCCGTTAAGGAGACCTGCCTCCAGTGTCACGGGTCCATCGGCGACCTTAAGGGCGCCGAAAAGAAAAAACTGCTCAACCCTTTCTACCGGGGAGGACGGCAAATCAGGAAGATTGACATGAGAAGCCTGCTTGAAAAAGAATACAGGCATCCTCTCGGCGAGGAAGGAAACTGGCACAGTGCTCACGAGGAACTTCCGGAACGTGTGATGGATGCGCCCCGGCATGTGGAGTGCGTCGATTGTCACAATGCGCATTATCTGAAAACTGCCAACAAACTGGCCGGTTTAAGAGGCGTCAGCAAGACGGGCATCTATGGCGTTCGGGCACGTTATGAGTATGAAATCTGTTTCAATTGTCATTCCGACAGCTTTAATCTTCCCGTCTGGCAAACAAACAAAAGATTGGAATTCGATGAAAACAACCCTTCCTACCATCCTGTCGTAGCGGAAGGGCAAAGCGGGATTGTTCCAAGCCTGAAAACCCCCTATAAGGAGACCTACGAGGAACCGGGCGATATTTCAATAATCAAATGCACCGATTGTCACGGAAACGATGATGACCGGGGACCACAGGGGCCCCATGCTTCGATTTATCCTTTTATTTTGAAAAAGAAATATTCCATGCAGGATGGCCTCGATGAACGACCGAAAGAGTACGATCTTTGCTATAGCTGCCACAAGAGAAGCAGTATCCTCGGCAACATTTCTTTTCGTTGGCATTCTTTACATATTCAGGGTGATATTATCAAGGGGGTAAAGGGAACGAGCTGCTTTACCTGCCATGACGCACATGGCAGCAGGGAGTATACCCACCTCATAAAATTTAATGAAGAAGTTGTGTTTATAAATACTTCTTCATTGGAACTGAAATTTGTGGATAAAGGAGAATTTACCGGAGAATGTTATTTGAATTGCCATGGCGTTAACCATAGTCCGAAGGGTTACTAATGCAGCCTATAACAAGGCAGGGTATTTTGACTTTGATGGTATGTTCAGTTATTTTTTTTGGTTGCTCCGGAGGAGACCATAAATTCGGAAATGTTCATCGAGAGAGCAGTCTCTCTCCCGGAACGGATGGACTAAGAGAAAAGATAAATCCGCATCGTGGAAAACATTGCCTGAAATGTCATGTCACAGATGGAAATGAATTGTTTGACCTGAGAAAAAAGAAAGGGCGTCAGGATTTTTCACCAGAAACTAACTTTCTCAAGGCAAACTTAAATAAATTATGCGCTTCCTGTCATGATAAGAAAAAAGGCGACCACCCGGTGGGTGCCGCTCCGGGAATAAACAGGCTCGATCTTCCACTGGATGAAAAAGGTAAAATAAACTGCGCTGCAACCTGTCACGATGTACATATAAGCAATGAAAATATTTCAGGGGTAAAGAAAGGCTTGCTCCGGGCGCCCGCAGAAAAGTTATGTTTATCATGTCATGATGTTTGATGTTTTATATTTATTATGTTGGAACTATAAGGATGGTGTTTTATGCCGGTGTTCAGATGTAAGGTGGGAGATGAAAGCGGAAAACTCGATGAGAAGGAAATAGAGGCAAGCGATAGCAAACAGTTGCGGGAAAGGCTTGAGCAGGAAGGGTTATATGTTTATGAAATAAAGCAAAAGGGCACTTTTCAATTCGCCGTACCGAGTTTTTCGGGGCTCAAAAAAATCAGTACCGACGAATTTCTTGTCTTCAACCAGCAATTAATGGCTTTGCTTAAAGCCGGTCTGCCCCTGCTTTCATCCCTCGAAACGCTAGCCAGCCAGGAAGAAACCCCCCACTTTCAAAAAATACTAACTTCCGTTGCTAAAGAGGTTAAAGAAGGGGCTCCTTTTTCAAGTGCCGTTGAAGACTATCCCAGGGTTTTTTCAAAACTTTATGTTTCTTCACTCCGTGCGGGGGAAAAAAGCGGAGATCTCGTTTTAAATATCTCGAGATACATCGCTTACACAAAAAGGGTGGAAGAGCTAAAAAAAAAGGTCATTACAGCATCCGTCTATCCATTAATTCTTCTTACCGTTGCAACCTTTGTCATCCTTTTTCTTCTCCTCTATGTGGTGCCGTCATTCAGCCAGGTTTTTCTTGATGCAGGTACCTCTCTTCCTACGCCGACCCGTATTCTTATTGCCTTTACGGGGTTGGTAAAAAACAATGTAATCTTTCTCTCAATACTGTTTATGGCGCTTTATCCTGTGTTTATGTTTGCCAGAAAAAATCAAAACCTTCGCCGGAAGATGGACAAGTTGAAATTGAATATTCCCTGGGTCGGGAAAATCATTCATCGTTATGCGGTAGCGAAATTTTGCAGGACCCTTTCAACGATTCTTAAAAGTGGAGATCCCCTTGTTTCCGCTATTCCCCTGGCAGCAGGCACCCTGGAAAACAGTTATATGGAGGAGAGTGTTGTGGACGCCTCTAAGCGTGTTCGGGAGGGGGTCGGCCTGTCTCAGGCAATGGCAGACGCGAAATTGATGCCGGCCATGGCGCTGAAGATGATCAACGTCGGTGAATCGAGCGGCTCACTGGAAGAGATGTTTGACAACGTTGCCGATCTTTTTGAAGAGGAGGTGGATCGGAAATTAAATATTCTCACGTCAACCATCGAGCCCCTGCTTATGCTCAGCATGGGATTGATAGTTGCATTTATTGTTGTAGCCATGTATCTTCCTATATTCAAACTTGCCGAGACGGTTAGATAGCAGAGTAGATAATGGCAGAGAGAAAAAAAATAGGTGAAATTCTGGTTGAAATGGGATTTCTGTCGGATGAGCAACGCCGGGAAGTCCTTTCTCAGGAAATTACGGATGGGAAAAGATTCGGAGAGAGATGTATCGAAGGAGAGCTTCTTGATGATGAACAACTCGCCAGAGCTCTCGCAAGGCAAAGTGGGAACGAATTTATCGACTTGTCTGACTTTGAACCTTCTGAAGAGCTTGTAGACGCAGTTCCTCTCGAACTTATTCATCGCTATCTTTTCGTTCCTTACCAAAAGGAGGGAAAGAGGCTAACCATTGCCGTTTCCGACCCTACTGACGTTTTGTTAATTGATGAGTTGGAACTTCTCCTCGATTTGACCATTGTTGCCGGGGTTTCACCGTCCCAGGCGATTGCGAAAGCGATTAAGGTCTTTGAACGTTCGGGAAGGCTTGTCAAGGATGTATCCGCCGGGATGGAGTTGCAGTTGGTTAAAGAGACTGACGACGGCGATGAAGTCCTCTCCATGGAGAAAATATCGGAGGAGATGAGCCCTGTTGTCAAGCTCGTCGATTCGACAATTCTCGATGCATTAAGCAAGCGAGCTAGTGACATTCATATTGAGAGCACTCGCAAAGGGCTGGAAATCAAATACCGGATAGATGGCGTTCTTTACAGCGCTGCCGTCCCTCTCGATACCCAGTTTCAATCTCCCATCATTTCGAGGATTAAGGTAATGTCCGAACTGGACATCTCGGAAAAACGGATTCCTCAGGATGGCCGTTTCAAGCTGAGAATCGGAGGGAAGGCGATTGATTTCAGGGTCTCCATCATGCCGAGTATTCACGGTGAAGATGCCGTTATCAGGATTCTGGACAAAGAGTCGATCGGTGCTGAAATTCAAAAGCTGAGCCTCGAATCTGTCGGATTTCACGAGGATGAAATTGTTCGATTCCGTAAAATGATTCGGGAACCCTACGGTATGGTGCTTGTGACGGGGCCGACGGGAAGCGGAAAAACGACGACTCTTTATGCGGCCCTGACGGAGATCAACAGCGTTGAGGAAAAAATCATTACCATTGAAGACCCTGTCGAATATAATCTTGACGGCATCGTACAGATACCGGTTAATGAAAAAAAAGGCCTTACCTTTGC
Organism: uncultured bacterium; assembly: GCA_965372635.1. GTDB lineage: Bacteria > Desulfobacterota > JADFVX01 > JADFVX01 > JADFVX01 > CBDVDA01. The sequence goes on from CBDVDA010000001.1 coordinate 42,652, forward strand.
AAAGGGCCTCCGGTCGATTTTACGTCATGACCCGGATAAGATTATGGTAGGAGAGATAAGGGATGTGGAAACTGCGCAAATAGCGATCCAGTCCGCCCTGACGGGCCATCTGGTCTTTACTACTGTTCATGCCAACAACGCCTTTGACGTTATCGGACGCTTCCTGCATATGAACATGGAGCCCTATAATTTCGTATCGTCCCTGAATTGTATCCTGGCTCAAAGACTGGTTAGAAAGCTCTGCGAAAAGTGCAAGCAGGAAGTCAAACTATCACGGGAAGAGATGGAAGAATCCCACTTCGACTACGAAAAATATAAAGATCATACCTTTTTTGATGCAAAAGGGTGCGGTGACTGTAATTATACAGGCTACAGGGGGAGGTCGGCAATCGTTGAACTGCTCGACCTTACGGAGGAAATTCGGGAACTGATTCTGGAAAAAGCCTCAACGGCAAAATTGAAAGCGGCGGCTGCCAAGTCAGGCACCACTTTTTTAAGGGGCGCCGCCGTCAGAAAAGTGTTGAGTGGCGAGACGACTCTGAAAGAAATAAATCGCGTCACCTTTGTTGACTGAAGATAATATCCATGTTCTTTAACCGTACTCACAAAACTATCGACATCACATCCGATTCTGTACGTTTCGTGGAAATTGAAGGTTCCGGATCCATGCCGCGACTCATTCATGCCGCTACAGATGACCTTCCCGACGGACTTGTTGTCCCCTCCTTTGCCAAATCAAATATTAGCGACCGGGAATTGCTGAAGGAAAAAATCTCCGCGCTTATTCCGGATAAAAAAAGAGGTGGAGACATTGCGCTTTGCCTCCCTGACTCTCTCGTGAAAATCACGTCTCTCAGCTTTGAGGATTTGCCGGCCAAAAAAGACGAAGCGACAAAATTGATTCTCTGGCGCTTAAAAAAAACAGTGCCTCTCCCAACGGAACTCATAAAAATCGATTATGCAATCCTTTCGCAGGAAGAGGCCGGGGTACAAGTACTGACGGCTGCCGCCTCCAAAACAGTAATCAGGGAGTATGAAGATGTTTTGCGGGAGCTCGGTTTTCGACCCCGTCTGGTGGATATAGCCACCCTGAGCGCCCTTTTTCTTTACAAAAAAACGATTGATGATAATTCACTCTTTATCAACTTTAAAGATAACATCATGAGCTTTGCCTTTCTGGTCGAAGGCAAAGTAGAATTTTTCCGGAGTAAAGAAATGGACTCTACGCCTGCTACTGTTGAGAAGGAATTTGCGTCTACTTATCGGTACTATCAAGCAAATTTTCGGGAACAGGGCGTCGATAATATTTGTGTCCATTTGGCCGGTGAAAATTCAGATGAGATTCTGAGCGCTTTAAAGAACAGTTTTGAAGGGGAAATTGCAGTTCTCCGGTTATTGGATTTTGCATCCTGCCCTGCATCTTTAACAACCGATGAAAACTACTCGTCGGCAATCGGCCTTGCTCTCACGCTTTAATGTTCTACTTGAATTTTTAACATAAATATTTGGAATGATTTCTTTTAACCTGGCCACATACGAATATACAGACAAGAGGGTAGCCCTCCTGATAGCGGTTTTTATTTCTTGCACCTTGGTTTTATTTGCCGGCTACAATTACATAGTTTACGAAAAATCAAAGGTGCAATCTGATCGTGCCCTGAAAGAGGTAAAAAAAATACAAAAAGATATCTCTCTTATTAAAAAACAAATCGAGGAAAGCAAAAAAGGGAAAGACAGCGCCATCGGAGGACGTTATGAAGAGAAGCTTTCGGATAAGATACTCTGGCTAAATGAAATTATAGGAAGAAAAGCATTTTCCTGGAGTCAATTGTTGTATTCTCTGGAGAAGGCGTCCCCTCCTCGTATCGCAATTAAAACAATAAGACCAAATTTTTCCGGAAAAAAGATTAGAATCATCGGCCAAGCGAAAGATGTGGCTGCTATTACAACCTTTGTAGATAGTCTTCAGGGGACTAAATATATTACGAAAAGTTTTCTCTTGAAAGAGAATATTGTCATTGTAGAAAAAAAATATGAAGCCGTTGATTTTGAAATTGAATGTGAAGGAAATTTTTGAGAATGTTACAGTCGGCACAAAAATATTTTAATGAAAACAGGGGAGGATACAGCACAGCGCTATTACTTCTTCTTGCCAATATAATTTTTTATTTTGCCATTGTTGCACCCAACTCGACGAGAATAGAACAGTCAAAGCTGGAATATTTTAACCTCAGAAAATCGCACGCGAAAATAGAAAACGAACTTCTGGAAACGAAAGCGCGTATAATCAATATCGGCGCTATGGAAACCGATATAAAGCAATTTCTGGGAGAACTGCCCACACCCTCGGCCATGACCGGACTCGGGCGGGCGATTCACAAGCTAGCGAAAAAAAACAGGTTGGAAATGAGATCGGTCAAGTATTCACTCCCTCAAAAGAAGAAGGAGGACATTCTTGTCTATGCCGTTTCACTCCCTGTAACCGGCAGCTATAAACAGGTCAGGCGTTTCATCTACCACCTTGAGAAAATGCCTTATCTTATGACCATAGACAACCTCAATCTGTCTGCCAGTAAAGGCAATAAAGTTTCTTTGAACCTGAATATTTCCTTTTATTTCAAGGCGGCAAAAGGATGAAAAAGGAACCGGTTATTCTTGCGGCACTTTTGATCATTTTAGTTGCAGTTTTTATGAGCAATATACAGGGCTCGAAAGAAAGACGGATTGGAGAACTTACATTCAAAACGGGCACGCAAACTTTGGAAAGCGAAAATATAAAAAAAAGTGAGGGCGAAGGTTCCCTCCGCATCGATAAGAAAAATTTTCCACCCAAACGAGCGTCTTTTAAACTTGGGAATCAAAATATATTTCGACCGCTTCTTTATGTGACGCGGTCGGCGCCTGCCCCGGCAATTACACAATCCGTGCCCCCTATCATGGTATCAACCCCTAATCTCACAGTTTTTGTAGGAATAGACGCCGAGGTTCCCGTAACAAATGCACAGGGAACTCTAAGTGTTGTTTTCAATCCCGACGGAATAGGCGCAGCCAGCGGCACATCATCTCCCCTCACTTTTTCCTGTCTTGTAACGGGTCGTACCGTGGCGACTATATCCGATGGAAATAGTTCGGTTACTCTTAATCTGGACTGCGACCTCAGGCCTCCGGAAAAGAAACTGGCCAGCTTTATCTTTCTTGGTTTTTTGGAGTCGGAGAAGGAAAAGACGATCTTTTTGTCGAAGGATGGAGAGATATTTGTTGTCAAGAGAGGGGATACCCTCGTGAAAAAGAGTGCTACTATTCCGCAGGATTATGTGGTAAAAATAATAACCGATGAAAAAGTAGTCATTTCATCGTCTGACGGGTCTGATTTAATGGAAATCAGCCTTATTGAAAATGAGCCTCTTCTCAGGAACAAATAGGAAGGAGATATTTCAGATGTTTTTCAGAACAGATAGTGCAAAGAAAATAACACTATTTTTAATTATTGCTCTCACGTTGGCCGGGTGCTCTACGATGAAGATAAAGACGGCAATGAGAGATGGGGATACGCTGGCATTGCAGGAACGGTGGGACGAGGCTCTGGACAGATACCTGGAGGTTGCGGAACAAATGCCGCAAGACAAAGAATACCGACTCAAGGTGGAAAAAGCCAAGTATGAAGCGTCCCTTATCCATATAAAAAAGGGGGAGGACCTGCTAGGCAAAAAAGATTATGACAGGGCGCTGCTGGAATTTCAGGTGGCAGCAATGCTTAATCCATCGCTCAGAAAGGCGAAAGATCTCGGAGCCAGGGCAAAAAAGCAAAAAGACGCTGATTATTATTACAGAACGGGACTCACCTTTATTGAATCGAACAAAAAAAATGAGGCGCGGGCGGCCTTTAAAAAGGTGCTCTTTCTCGACCCCAAACGTGATGATGCGGCAACGGCGCTTGAAAAACTGAAAAAAGAGAGAAAAACGGTTGTCGGCGGCTATGAATTAAACCTGAAAAGTGATAAGCCGATTACGTTAAAATTCAAAAGTACGGCCATTACGGATGTTTTTGACATTATTTCCAAACTCTCGGGCATCAACTTTATTCTCGATGAGGGGGTCAAAAGGAAGAAAGCCACCCTCTATATCGAGGATGCAACCTTCGAACAGGCACTCGACCTTGTGCTGATGACGAATCGGCTTTTCAAGAAGGTAGTCAACGAAAATACAATCATCATAATTCCTAATACCAAACAAAAACGGCAGCAGTATGAGGATCTTATCATCCATACTTTTTATCTTTCCAGCCTGGATGCAAAAAAAGCGGTCAACCTCTTGAGGACATTGCTCCAGATCAAAAGCATCTATGTAAATGAAATGTTGAATACCATCGTTGTCAGGGATACCCCCGAAGTCATTGCCTTGGCGGAAAAAGTGCTGCAAGCGAATGATCAACCCGATGCGGAGATAATGCTGGAAGTTGAAATCCTCGAAGTGCAAAAGAGTGCTACGGAAAACCTGGGATTGGATTTGTCACCTGATACTATCACAGCAGGTCTGAGAGAGGGGGGCGTTAGTGGTAGTAAAGAACTCACATATAATACTCTGAAAAAATTTTCAAGGTCGGATATGCTGTTCAGTATTCCTGATTTTGTAATCAATCTCCAGAAAAGTCAAGGCAAGGCGAACCTTCTCGCCAATCCCAGGATCAGGGTTGCAAACAAGAAAAAGGCAAAGATACATGTTGGTGACAGGGTACCTACAATTACTTCGACGGTTAATAACAATGTTGTCACTGAAAATGTAACCTATGTGGATGTAGGTGTTAAGCTCAATATAGAACCGACCATTCACAACGATAATGATGTAACGCTGAAGATAAAAATGGAAATTAGTTCCGTAGGAGAAACCATTAAAACAAGTCAAAGCACGGTGTTTAGAATAGGAACGCGGAATGCGGAAACAGAACTCCGTTTGCATGATGGTGAGACACAGGTAATCGGGGGGTTGATAAGTGAAACAGAAAGGACTTCTACTGTTAAAGTACCCTTTTTTGGTGAAATCCCTGTCCTTGGAAGATTATTTTCATCTTCCAATGATACAAAAGAAAAAACAGAGATCGTTCTTACTATAACACCTCACATCGTTAGAGAAAGAAAGATTGCCGATCCGGAATTTTTGAATATTTGGTCCGGCAAGGCCCAGGAACTCTCGTCAAAACCGCCCTTCTCCAGCTTCATCGAAGAAGAGGCGTTTCTTGACTTACCGCCTCCCGGGGCGGGTTTGATTGGTACAGAGCCACTTGGGACGATGGGCGCTATTGCCGTTCCTCACAGTCCGGAAGAAGAGAATCAGGAAGCGGAGATCGCACCGGCACCTGTTGGCGACGGGGGGGGCGCATCGCTCATCATTGACGGCCCTGTTTCCGTTAACAATAATGATGAATTTAATCTCGTTGTTTCTCTTAGCAGTTCCGAAAATGTAACCAGTGTACCCTTTTATCTCAGATACGATGCGGCGCTTATAAGCTTTATTCGGGCCACCGAAGGGGATTTCTTAAAAAGAGACGGTAAATCGACGGCATTCATGTTTAATGATGATAAGAAAAGGGGCAGGGTTATTGTTGGCAGCTCAAGGCTGGGTGATCAGATCGGAATAAACGGCCAGGGAACGGTTATGACCGTAGCATTCAAGGCAATCAAGGCTGGGAGAGCAAAGTTTCACCTGGAGAATTACAGGATTACCGGAACGGAGGGAAAAGTCATCCAGACCACGGTTACTGAAAAAAGCGTCCAAATTTTATGAAGATAGGGCCAAAAATGGTCTGTCGTAAGGGAAAAGGGGTCACGTTTATTGAGCTTTTGATCGTTCTTACAATACTTTCTCTTCTTGCCTCAGTTGTTTTACCCCTCGGCCAGATTAGCAAAAAAAGGGCGAAAGAATATGAGTTGAAGAGCCGCCTTAGAACCATCCGATCTGCCATCGATGCCTATCAGAAAGTCTATGATGAAAAGAGGATAATGAATGTAATCGGGCGCTCGGGATATCCTGAGACATTGCTGGAACTGGTTGAAGGGATGGAAGATGTAAGAGACCCGGAAGGGAAGATGATCTACTTTTTGAGACGGCTGCCGCGTGACCCGATGAATAACAATGAATTCCTTGCCCCTGAAGAGACATGGGAAACGAGGGCCTATGAAGGAGAACCCGATGATTTTTCTGGTGGCGACGATGTTTTTGATATTCGTTCAATGAGTTATGATATTGCACTGGACGGTACTGAGTACAAGGAGTGGTAACCGGTGGCGAAACTAAAAAAGAAGTCAGGGGAAGAGAAGGGGTTCACCCTCATAGAGCTACTGATCGTAATGAGCATCGTTGCCATCCTGTTGACAATTGCACAGCCCATGTACAGGGAATCAACGATCAAGGCGAGGGAAACCGTTTTAATGGAAAACCTCTTTACCCTACGGGATGTTATCGACCAGTTTTACGTCGATAAAAGCCGCTATCCTGACTCTCTAGAGGAACTGACCGACCTCGGTTATATAAGAACACTTCCCAAAGACCCCTTTACCCGCTCTTCCGAAAGCTGGCAATTAATCCCCCCCTCTGAAGGTTATGAAGGCGGTGTCTATGATGTACACAGCGGCAGTGATTTGGTTGCACTTAACGGCACCCCTTATAATGAGTGGTAAAAAATCCCCGGCAGGCATTTTGTGTCGTGAAAATAGAATAACTTTCCCTAATATTTTTAGTTGTTCAAGCAATGGCTGGAGTGGTGAAAAGAGCAACGTCTGAAGAAGGTTTTACTTATATACATCTCCTCCTCATGGTTGTAGTCATGGGAATATCCCTCTCCGCAATGGGCCGTTACTGGAGCTATCTCGATAAAAAGGACAAGGAGGCGGAATTGCTGTTCAGGGGAGACCAGTATATGAGGGCCATAGACTCCTATTTCAAACGCTCACACGGCAAAGTCAATATCTACCCGAAAAAATTGGAAGACCTGTTAAAAGACCCGAGGAGCCTTGCGCCGAGGCGACATCTTCGCAAGATTTATAAAGATCCCATGACGGGAGAGGCTGACTGGGTTCCCATTCTTGACCCGGCAAGCAAGCGGATAAAAGGCGTCAAAAGCCGCAGTGAAGAGATGCCGCTGAAAACAGACGGGTTTCCAAAAATCTATCAAGCCTTTAAAGATAAAGGGAGTTATAGTGACTGGGTCTTTGTCCACAAGCCCGGGATGAAATGGTAGTATTTAGCCCTTCCAATTCCTTGAAAGCAACCATCCTTATTGAAAATGATTCTAAAGAGTCTTATAACTAAGATCATTGCTTCGACGACACTAATCCTTTTCATTGCCATAGGTATCTCCTGGTGGGTACACATGCGTATCTACGAAGAGCAGTTGATGGACGAGGTGAGAGACAGGGTTGAGACGGTTCTCGATACAGCCGAGACGAGTATTTCCAAGTCGATGCGTATCGGTAAAACCGACGACACCCAAAATATACTCGAACTCGTCAATAGCCACATGAAGGAAAAGTCCGTAGTAAGAATCATTCACCCTGACGGCATCATCATTAAATCTACAAACCTGAAAGAAACGGGCAAGAGGATACCTAACATCTTCATTAATGCCTATCGTGCGGGAAAGAAGGAGATCATTGTAGCGCACCTCGGAGAGTCGAGGGCGCTCAGCATGACTATGCCGATTAAAAATATACGCGAATGTCATCTCTGCCATGGTGAGAGCAGCAGCAGTATCGGGATTCTCAACGTCGAGCTTTCTCTTGAAGAGACCGATATCAAGCTCGGCGAGGCGAGGCGACGATCCAATATTTCGGCCATTTTCATAAGCCTGATCATTTCGCTCTTTATTTTTTTGCTGCTCTTTTGGATTGTGATCAAGCCTATTTCAAAGTTGAGTAAAAAAATGGCCTTTGCCGAAGAGGGAGACCTGACAGTTCGAAGCGGGCTGAAGAAAAGTGATGAAATTGGTCGGCTTGGGCGGAGTTTCGATTCAATGATTGAAAAACTTCAGGATACCAGGACGGAACTGGAAAAATACCATTTCCAGCAGATGGAGCGAGCCGACAGACTCGCCTCGGTGGGAGAGTTGGCCTCGGGCATTGCCCATGAGATAAAAAACCCGCTGGCCGGGATAGCCGGCGCCGTCCAGATCCTGGCGCGCGACTTTAAGGGAGATGAGAAAAAGAGCTTTGTCGTAAAGGAGATTTTGCAGCAGATCGGCAGGCTGGACAAGTCCGTCAAGGACCTGCTAAACTATGCCAGTCCGTCAATGTCCGAATTTGTCAGGGGGGACGTGAATGCCATCATTGAGAAGGCGCTCTTCTTTGTTACCCAGCAGCCGAATGCCAAGGGAATAAAGTTTGTAAGAGAACTGGACACCGCCCTTCCCGGCGTCAGGCTGGATGACAAGCAGATTCAACAAGTTCTTTTGAACCTCTTTTTGAATGCCCTCAATGCCATGGAAAGAAAGGGCAGCCTCAGGATTTCAACCTCCGGGCAGGAAGATTCGTTCATCAATATCCGGGTGGAAGACAACGGAAAAGGTATTTCGAAGAAAAATATGCCCAAGCTTTTTATCCCATTTTATACGTCGAGGGAGGAAGGGACCGGGCTTGGTCTCTCTATCAGTAAGCGGATTGTGGAACAGCACGGCGGCAGCCTGAAAATAGAGAGCAAGGTCGGCAAAGGAACCGTCGTCGTCTTGTCACTGCCTATAGACGGGCCGGAAAAGGCACAGGATTAGACCGATGAAAAAATTTAAGATACTTGTTGTTGATGATGAAGAATTGATCCGGTGGTCTCTGGAACAGAATCTGAAGGAAGAGGGGTACGCGACGCTCACTGCGGCAACGGGGGAAGAAGCGCTAAAGCTTGTCCGCGACGAGCTTCCCGATCTGGTTTTTCTCGATCTCCAACTCCCGGGGATCGGCGGCATGGAAGTCCTTCCGAAGATCAAGGAAATCAACAAAGATATTATTGTTATAATCATCACGGCCCTCGGTGTGGTCGAGATGGTTGTAAGGGCGATGAAGCTCGGAGCATACGACTATATCAACAAGCCCTTCAATCTCGATGAAGTCTCCATCATTGTAGAAAAGGCGATGGAAACGGTTAAGTTGAGGAAGGAGGTTGCCACCCTCCGGGCCGAACAGAGCAAGCAGTTCAACCCCGTGAACATCATCGGCATCGATCCGAGGATGAAGCAGGTCATGACTATGGTGGAAAAGGTGGCCAAGAGCGATTCCACCACCGTTCTCATTACGGGTGAGAGCGGCACGGGGAAAGAGTTGATCGCCAAGTCGATCCACAATCACAGCGCACGCGCCAGCGAACCTTTTATGGCGGTAAACTGTGCCGCACTGCCGGAAAACCTCCTGGAGAGTGAACTCCTGGGTCATGAGCGAGGGGCCTTCACCGACGCGAAGAGCATGAAAAAAGGACTCTTCGAGATGGCCGACGGCGGGACGCTCTTCCTGGACGAAATCGGTGATATGCCGCTTGGTATGCAGGCAAAGATTTTGCGGGTTTTGGAAGATAAAATAATAAGGCGACTCGGGGGAGTGAAGGACATTCTCGTCGATGTGAGGATTATTTCGGCGACGAACAAGGACATCCTGGCTGCCATTGAAGAAGGCGCCTTCAGGAGCGACCTTTATTACCGTCTTCAGGTTATTCCTATAAAGCTGGCGCCTCTAAGAGAACGTCCGGGCGATATAATGCCGCTGGTGCTGCACTTCATTGAACAGTTTAACGCCGAATTCAACAAGGGGGTTAAAGGGGTTTCCAAGATGGCGGAGAGGTTTCTCGGGGACTATTCCTGGCCCGGCAACGTGAGAGAACTCAGAAACGTCATAGAGAGGGCGATTATCCTCGAAAACGAGGATACCCTTCTCGTTGAACACCTGCCTCTCGAAATTGTCGCCATGGGAAAGAAGCGTGTCCCCCAGAGCTCTCTCGAAATCACCCTTCCCGCCGGTGGAATCTCCATGGAGGCTGTTGAGAAGAATCTCATTCAGCAGGCCCTTTCCATCACAGGCGGGAACCAGTCCAAAGCCGCGAGAAAAGTGGGGCTCGGCATCGATGCCTTCAGGTACCGGATGAAAAAATTCGGTTTGCTCCAATAACCTGTAACCCGATCTGACTCCACTTCATACTTTTCTCCACCAGGAAGCCTATTTTTTAGGCATTTACTTCTTCTGACGACACATATTGCTCTTTTTGCGACACATATTGCTCTTTTTGCTTGAAGTTGTTGCAATTTATTTCGTAATATATATATTATGTGAGAGTCAGGGGTCTACTTTATCACCTATAGATAATTTCAATAATTCCAAATGAATGTGAGGAGTCATTATTATGAGGAGTCGATTGATAGTATTGCTGGGTGCGTTACAGGTTTATTTGTTTGCAGGCACTCTCTATGCAGCGCCGGGCTACGTAGGCGCGGAGGGGTGCAAATGCCATAAGGCAGAAATTGCCGACTGGGAGCGAAGCGGTCACGGAAAGGCATTTAATCTGCTGAAACCGGGTAAAAAGAAATCGAAAAAGAAAAAGGCGGGGCTCGACCCCAAAAAGGATTATACGCGCGATGAAAAATGTCTAAAATGCCATGTTACCGGCAAGGGCGAGGAGGGAGGGTTCAGGGATTTTGCCTCCACGCCCGGAATGGCCGGCGTGGGGTGCGAATCGTGCCACGGCCCCGGCAGTGAATACAGGTCTCTCCATAAGGAAAAAACGACGGCATTTTCCCGCGATGAAGCGAAGGCACTCGGCGAAACCTACGGCTCGCTCGACGCGGGGGTCTGTGAAACTTGCCACGTAAATAAGGACAACCCCTTTAAGCCGGAGATGAACAAGAAATATAAATTCGACCACGGGGCGGCGCTCAAAAAGAATCGGGAGTTTCACGATTATTACGAACTGGAGGGGCAGCATTGATGGCGCTTTTCCCGTCGGGCTGCCCAGTTAGACAGTTTCTCTTAGGCGCCCCGAAATAATATAATGACTCTTTCGGACATTGGCGCAGGAACCTTTGCCTTGAGTACGCTCTTATTATTTTTCGCCGGAGAGGGGTTGACGTCGGAAGCGAAATACGTTGGCGCCGAAGGATGCCAGTGCCATAGATCTGAAATCTCCGACTGGAAACGGAGTAAACACGCCAAGGCCTTCGATCTCCTCTTGCCCGGCAAGAGGAAGCTGGCGAAGAAGAGAGTTGGGCTGAAACCGGATAAGGATTACTCCCGCGACAGGAAGTGCATAAAATGCCATGTCGTTGGTTATCGGAAGGGAGGGTTTGTCAACATCAATTTCACACCCCAGTTTGCAGGGGTGGGGTGTGAGTCGTGTCACGGACCGGGAAGCAAGTACCGGGTCCTGCACGGGAAAAGGCCGCGCACATTTAAAAAGGCGGAAGTGAAGGCGCTCGGCCAGCACTACGGTTCCCTCGACGAGGCGGTTTGCAGGCGTTGCCACGAAAACGGGGAGAGCCCCTTTAAACGCAGCATTGATGAAAAATACCGTTTCCATCTTAAGACGGAACTTTCGAAGACGAAGGCCTTTCATCGATACTATCCTTTGAAAGCGAAACATTAACAATTTATTAACCCACCTTCCTGATAACGAGAAAGAAAGTTTGACAAATATTAGCCTATGAAACTGAGCACAAAATTTATGAGCGCTGTCGGCCTCATTCTCCTCCTTCTCTCCATCGGCGATGTCTGGCTGAATATGAGAAAAGAGAGGGCCATCGTCACCAAAGACATCAAAAAGTGGACCTTCATCTTTGCGGAAAATGTGCGGGTTTCTCTGAACACCCTCATGCGGGAAGGGAAGATGGACATCCGTTTTGCCATGTTCGACGGCATGAAATCGGAGATCAAGGGGCTAGAAAACGTCCGGGTCATCCGGTCTCCCAAGGTGAATGAACTTTTCATGCTTGCCAACGAAAAGGACGTTATCCCCAGGGAAGAAAGCCGGATCGAGAGTATGGCGGAAGAGATTGCTGAACTGAAGGATGAGTTGCAGGACGCCCGTGACGCCGACGAGAGAAGCGACCTGAAGGAGGAGATTTCGGACCTTCTCCGCGACGTGGAAAAGAGCAAAAAAATTATCGAGGCGGCGAAGACGCCAAAGGAGATCGATAAAAGGGAACGCCCGCTGGACAACCTGGACAGGCAGGCACTCAAAACCGGCGAGATTCTGTATGACATAGATTTTGAGGGAGACAAGGCCCGGGTTATCGTTCCCTACAAAATCCAGAAAAAGGGGTGCTCCGAGACGAGCGGCTGCCACCGCTACGGAAAGGAAGGGGACGTGCTCGGCGGCATCAACATCGAGTTCTCCCTCACCGAAGTGAACGAAGAAATAATGAATAACAACATTACCGCTTCGCTCATCGGGGTTTTGAAGCTCGTCATTATTCTGGTGACGCTCCTCGTTATTCTCACCGTTTCCATTACGCGACCCGTAAAGAAGGTTGGCAAAATGGTCAAGGCGATTGCCGCCGGGAAGGGGGATCTCACCCAGCGCGTCACTGTCACTTCCGAAGATGAAGTGGGAATGCTCAGCCGATGGTTCAATCTTTTCATGGACGGCTTGCAGGACATCATCAAGGATGTTTTTGCCACCAGCCAGGATATTTCTACCGTATCGAAAAAAGTAAATCAGGCGTCGGTAACGCTCAAAAATTCAAGCCATGCACAGCGTGAAGCGATGGACGAGACTTCGTCTTCTATCCAGGAAATGAGTTCATCCATCCAGTCTATCGCCCATGAGACGGGAAACCAGTTAAAATCGACGGAAGATGCCTCTGCCTCGGTACTGGAAATGCTGTCGTCCATTTCTGAAGTGGCCGAGCATGTGGACCAGCTTGTGAACTCGGCCGATAAAACCGCCTCATCGGTCCACCAGATTGTTGCCTCCCTGCAACAGGTCGGCTCCCACGTGGACGACCTTTTTGGTGAGACGGCGGACGTCGTTTCCGCCGCCACCGAGATCGAAGCGGCGGTAAAAGAGGTGACCATCCACGCGAAGGAAAAGGCGCGTTTGGCCGAAAAGGTGCGGGAAAATGCCTCGTCCTTCGGCATGGCGGCCATCAAGCAGACGGCACGCGGCATGGAGAAGATCAAGAAAGAGGTAACGGCTACGGCGAGCGTCATCGACCGGCTGGAAGAGCGATCCGACGAAATCGGCCGGATTATCAACGTCATCGAGGAGGTGGCGGAGACGACCAACCTCCTCTCGCTGAATGCCGCTATCATCGCCGCCCAGGCGGGAGAGCAGGGCAGGGGCTTTGCCGTCGTAGCCGACGAGGTGAAGGAGTTGGCGCGGAAAACGGCCTCTTCCACCAAAGAGATCACACGCCTCATCAGCCAGGTTCAGCTGGAAGTTGGGGATGCCAAGAAATCGATGGCAAATAGCTCTGCCAGTGTCGATGACGGGGTCAAGTTCTCCAAAGAGGCGAGCGGGGCTCTCTCCAAGATAATCGAAAGCGCCGAATCATCGCTGGAGATGGCGAAGAAGGTGGAGGTGGCAACAGGTGAGCAGGCACGGGTCCTTGGCCATGTGATGGCGTCTATCCAGAAGATCAACGATATGGTAGAGGAGATCAAGCGCGCTACGGACGAACAGAAGACCGCCTCCGGTCATATACTGGAAGCTACGGAGGAAATGCGAGATTCCACACAGATGGTGCGCCGCTCCACGCAGGAGCAGTCGAGGGAGAGCGATTACATAACCAAAATCATTGCCGACGTTACGAACAAGATGCACTCCATTGCAAAGGCGACGTCGGAACAGCAGAGCGCCTCGGAAATCATCGTCAAGGCCGTCGAGACGATGCGCGACGAGATCGAAAAAAACGTAGAACTCTCCGTGCATCTGGAAGGCGTGGTGAAGGAACTGGACGAGCATCAGGAGCATCTCACCGACAAGGTAGGCTCTTTTAAGGTTGAATAACCCCGGTCACCGGTCGGGGATGGTACTGAAGGTGAACCAATGAAACATGTTTTTTCAACTAGGGTGGAATACATCTTGAGGAGGAAAGAGAGAATGAAGGGAGTAATGAGTGCGCTGTTGCTGGCGGCTGTTTTTCTGATTATGCCGGCATCGGTGCAGGCAGAGGCTAACTATCTCGGCGAAAAGGAGTGTTATGCCTGCCACAAAGACATAAAAAAGGTTTATCTCGAAAACAGACACGGGAAGGTATTCACCCGAAATCCAAAAAATGATTTACAGGCGCGGGGCTGCGAGGCGTGTCACGGCGCGGGCGGAGAACATAAGGCTGCGGCGGACCGCCTCGATAAGGGAGAAAAGGTTCCCCTCGAAATAGAAGGTTTTAAAAGAGGTGCTGAAAATGTCTCCGGCATGAACGGACGGTGTCTCACTTGCCACGAGAAGGGTGCGCGGACACACTGGCGGGGAAGCAGTCATGAGCGCGAGGAACTTGGTTGTGTTGATTGCCACACCATCCACGCAGAGGGGCGCATAGACGGTACAGAAGTCTGCCTCCGCTGCCACGTAGAACGCCGCGCGCAACTCCAGCGTTCATCTCATCTCCCATTACGGGAGGGAAAGGTGAAATGTTCGAGTTGCCATAACCCCCACGGGAGCCTCGGTCCGTCACTCCTCAAGACCGCCTCTATAAACGAAAACTGCTACAGTTGCCACCAGGAAAAACGGGGGCCGCTGCTCTGGGAGCACGCCCCGGTACGGGAAAACTGCACCAACTGCCACAATCCCCACGGCTCCAACTACGAGGCCCTTCTCAAGATGAAGGTTCCCTATCTCTGTAAAAGCTGCCATATGGAGCAGTACCATCCAAGCTCTCTCTACGACGGTTCACAGGTCATCGCAGGCGGCGGAAATGACCGCCACACTATCGGCAGGGGATGTCTCAATTGTCATCCCCAGGTCCACGGGTCGAACCACCCGTCGGGCGCCAGGATGCAGAGGTGATCGCCATGAAAAGTATGAGAGAGAGTTTTGAGGAGGCGAAAATGAACAGCAAATCATTACTTATGGTGGGATTGGTTCTGGCGATACTGATCGCTGCGCCGGGCGTTTCACTAGCGAAGGACGGCTATTCGGGCAGCGTCACGGTAGGGGTCGAACGGACCGATCAGGACAAACCGTCGTTCAAGTCGGGGGAATACGACGGCGTCGATGACGACAGCACCCATTTTCTCGGCGCCGCCGAAGTGACCTACGAGAAAGAAAGCTACTATATGGATTTCGTAGCCGAAGAGGTGGGCCACGACAGCCGGTCACTCGGCGTTGAGAGTGGTCGCTATGGCACCTACCGCTTTTACATCGAATACGATCAGCTCCCCCACCTGGTAAACGACACAGGGGTGACCCCCTTTTTAGGGGCAGGGAGCGGCAACCTGACGCTGCCCGCTTTCTTCAACGCCACCGCGTTGACGACGAACATGAACCTGACTAACTTGAACCGCGTCGATCTGGAGACGGAGCGGAAGACCCTCACCGTCGGCTACGGGCGGGCATTGAGGGAAGGACTCGATTTTTCCATCCAGTTCAAGCGGGAAGAAAAAGAGGGGATCAAGGAAATCTCAGGCGTCGTTGGATACCACGGTGGGAATGGCCGCTCGGCCATCATGCCCGAACCGGTGGATTACAAAACGGATGAACTGAGAGTTTCCTTCGAGTATAACACGGAAAAGGGGAGTGCCAGGCTGGAGTATTTCCTATCCCGCTTCGAGAACAAGGTACCGACTCTTACTTGGGAGAATATTTATGGCACAGTCATTGGTGGTGGCCCGCCTTATCAGACGGGCGCCAATTCGCTCATTTCGCTGCCGCCGGACAATGAGCACCAGAAGCTGAGCCTGTCGGGCGCTTATAACCTGACCGATGTGACCCGTCTTTCCATGATCGCCGAACTCGGCAGGATGGAGCAGGATGAGGACCTCCTCCCCTACTCCACTAATTTCTATGCTACAGCGTTACCGAGGGCCAACGCTCAGGCGGAGATCGAAACGACCCACTTCGGCCTGAACCTCACGTCCCGGCCCCGGCCCAAATTGAATGTGACGGCAAAATACCGCTATTACGAGACGAAGAACAAGACGCCGGTGGACCTTTTCCAATATGTAAAAAATGACAACGCCGCGGCAGCAGGCCTTCAACCAGCCATTGCTGAAGAAACCGCTGTTTATAACAGTCCCTACGATTATAAACAGCAGCAGTTGAAACTGGATGGAAACTACCGGCTGGCGAAGACGACGACGGTGAAACTCGGCGTGGAACGTGAGGAGATCGACCGAAGTCACCGTGAGGTGGAGAAGACGGAGGAAAATACCTATCGGGCGGGCGTCAAGGTGCGGGTGCCACAGGCGCTTACCCTTAACATAAACGCCATGCACGCAAGACGGGAGGCCGATGGTGGATATGATGTGTTGCGCGTTTATGAAGAGCACCACACATCGGGTTACCTTGCAGGCGTATCCAATCCGCTTGAGTATTTTGACAATCATCCCGACATGCGCAAATACGATATAGCCGACAGGCAGCGGGACCGTGTTGGGATCAACATGACCGTTTTTGCCGGGCCGGAGACGACCGTCGGCCTCTACCTGAACCGGACGGAGGATGATTACGACCGTTCCCTCTTCGGGCTCCAGGAGAGCGACAACGACAGCTACACCGTCGATATGACACGGAGCCTGTCGCGCCACGCTTCTCTCTACGCCTTCTACACCAACGAGCAGTCGGAGATGCTACAGGCGAGCCGGGATTATGAGGGTGGTGCCCCCGGCACGAAGGCTGCCCAGGCATGGGATGCGACGCGCGACTGGACGGCTAACCATGACGATAAAAACGACACACTCGGTGTGGGCGCCACGCTGAGTTTCCTCAGTGATGACCTGACTGTGGACGCCAACTATAGCTATTCTTCGGCGGTGACGGATATCAGCTTTACGGCGGGAAGTGCGCTTCCGGTGCCCATCGATTTGCCGCAGCTTCAGACGAGGTTGAACACGCTGGACGTGACGGGGCGCTACCGCTTCGACAAGCAGTTGACCCTCGGGGTCGGCTACAACTACGAGCGCTATCGGGCCGACAACTGGTCCACCGACGGTTTCGATCCCGGAACGGCGACCATCCCGCTCGTGCTGACCATGACGGGAGGGGTGCCGGATTACGATGCACACCTCTTCAGGTTATTTGCGAGTTACGATTTTTAGCTAAACACTGCGGAATGAAAAAAAGGCGGCCCCTTAAAAAGGCCGCCTTTTTTATTGCCTGTATGAAAGACGCGCCTATTCCTTGATGCCGTAACCGATGTAGTTGATGTCGGTGGAGTTGGAAATGGAAAACTGCCAGTTGAGGGGGTTGAAGGTCATCCCCTTCACCTCCTTCACCGCAATGCCGTTTTCCTTTAGGAGTGTGGCGAGCCTGCTCGGTTTGATGAACCGGTCGAAGTTGTGGGTGCCGCGTCCCACGAAATTGAGCACGTTCTCAGCCATGAAGATGGCGAAAAACCACGCCTTGGCCGTTTTGTTGATTGTCTCGAAGAGGTAGTGGCCGCCTGCCTTCACTTTTGCAGAAGACTCGGAAATCATCCCAGCAAGGTCGTCTACGTGCTCCAGCATCTCGGCACAGACGACAATATCGAAATCGTTCTCCTCTATCTCTGAAAGGCCACAGTTCCGGTAGTCAATCTCTAACCCGCTTTCGTCCGCATGTTTTTTAGCCGCCTCGATGGCGACAGGCGAAAGGTCCACGCCGGTAACGACGGCCCCTTTAGCGGCGAAGGCCTCCGAAAGAAGCCCGCCCCCGCAGCCGATGTCGAGCACCTTTTTCCCTTTCAGGTTGCCGAGCCTGCTGTTGAAATAATCGAACCGGACGGGATTGATCATATGGAGCGCGCCCATCTTTCCCTCCGGGTTCCACCAGTCCTTGCCCATCTTGTTGAATTTTTCCGTTTCCGCCATAGATCGTTCCTGCATTTTGATTTTAAGATGTGCTATAATAATGCGCGTCAAGCGAAACTGCAAGTTTTTATCAACCCCTTAGCGTCAGCCCATTTGGCCGCCAATCTTAAAGGGACTTGAAAAGTCGAAAAAACGTTGACATATCAATTGCATTGTTGTAATTTTCAGATTATATATGTTTAAGCTATCTTGGGCGGTAACGCTCGTTTTTTCACTTTTTTTTATAGCGATGCAGCCCGGCTGCGGTGGCGTAAAGGAGAAGAGAAAACCCCCTCAGCAACTGTACAAGGAAGGGATGAAGAGCCTCGAAGGGCACAGTTCCCTCTTCTTTTTTCATGTAACCGATTACGAAGGGGCCGCGAATGCCTTCGAGGAGATAAAGAACAGGTATTCCTTTACCTCCTTCGCTCCCGAAGCGGAACTGAGACTGGCGGACATTCACTTCAAGAAGGAAGAGTATTCGGAAGCGATTGTCGAATATAACGAATTTATAAAGCTTCACCCGCGCCACAAGGAGGTTCACTACGCTACATACCAGGTGGGGCTCTCCTATTTCGAGCAGATCACAGGGCTCGATCGTGACATGACGGCCCCGGAAAGTGCACTTTCAACCTTCGAAAGGCTGCTCGAAAAATTTCCGGAGAGTGAGTATGCCGCCGGTGCAGAGGAAAAAGTAGCGGAGTGCAAAAAAATACTGGCGGAGAATGAATTTTATATAGGGAAATTTTATTTCAAAAAAAAGGTTTACAAGGCCGCCGCGTCGCGGTTTAATTCGGCGCTGGAGCGCTTTCCCGGATTCGGGCCTAAAGAGGACGCCATGCTCTACCTCGGGAAAAGTTATATGGCTGAGGAGGCGACCGATGAGGGGAGAGAGATTCTGAAACGGGTCATCAAGGCCTTTCCCGGGAGCAACCAAGCTCTCGAAGCGGAAACAGTACTGAATAAATCACTTTAATCGATATAAGGAGCGTTACCATGAGCAGTGAAATTACCGATCTTTACACGGGCGGCAAGGCGCACTATGAAAAAGGGGAGATGTTCGACGCCTTGAGGTGCTTCGAGGAACTCTTTAAGAAAAGCAGCGGCTTTGCCGATGCGCGGAATATGGCAGGGCTCATGTACCATGACCGGGGCGACACTGAAAAGGCGATCACCTGCTTCGAAAAGGCGCTTGAACTGAACCCCAACTATACGGAGGTTGCACTCAACCTGGCGGTAACCCTTTCGGAAACGGGCCAGTACGACCGCGCAAAAGAGGTTGAAAAAGCGGCGCACCGTGAGAAGGAGACGATAGACCCCTTCGTCAAGGGGAAGCTTGCCAACATGCATTCCGAACTGGGGGATATTTACGCGAGCCTCAATTTCAGGGAGTCGGCCATCGAGGAATACAGGAAGGCGCTCAATTTGCGGCCCGAATTCGTCGATGTGCGGACAAAGCTTGGAAATATCTACCGGGACAAAGGGGACATTCATAACGCCATCAGGCAACTCCAGGAGGCGAAACAGCATAATCCCAAGTTCACCCCGGCGGCCCTCAACCTCGGCATCGTTTACTACTCTCAGGGGGAAACGGACCTTGCCCGCACGGAGTGGGAGTCTGTTCTCGAGATCAAGCCGGGCGACAAGCTCGCCACCATGTATCTCAACCTGATTAAATAAACGCTATAAAGCAAGACGTTTATCGATCAGTCTTTCCCGGCTGTGGCGAGGATGATGTCGCGCAGCGCCTCTATGAAGGCAGTTCCGGAGTTCAGAGACGCCACCCGCTCGAACCGCTCTATTCCGGCACTTTCCGCCAGTTCTTTATAGAGAATATCCATTTCATAGAGCGTCTCCGAGTGGTCGGAGACGAAGGAGATGGGAACCATAAGTAAATTTTTGGTCCCTTCCCGTCCGAGCGCTTCGATGGAAAGATCCGTCGCAGGTTCTAACCACTTCACAGGTCCCACCCGGCTTTGGTAGGTGAGAGACCACTCCCCTTTCCACTTCAGCCGTTCAACGATAAGCCTCACCGTTTCTTCCGTCTCGTCCCGGTAGGGGTCTCCCCGCTCCACCCTTTTTACAGGGATACCGTGGGCCGAGAAGATGAGGTGCGGCGTGTTGTTACCGCAGGATTTCAGCGACTCTTCGATGTTTGCGGTCCAGGCGTCGATGTAGCCTTTGTGGTCGTGCCAGTCCCTGATATCCAGGATTTCAGTGCCGCTGGCTTCGCCAGTTTTCTTCCAGACCCGGTGGAATTCATTGATGCTGGAGCCGCTTGTGGTTGCCGAGTACTGGGGGTAAAGAGGGAGCAGAATCACCCGGTTCGGCTTGGCAGCCAGAACTTTTTTTACCGTTTCCTCCGTAAAAGGGTGCCAGTAGCGCATTGCCACGTAGGTGCTGAAGTTGCCGGAGTCAGCCAGCGCCCTCTCAAGCGCCGCCGCCTGATCGAGAGTGAGCTTAAGCAGCGGGGACCCGCCGCCGATCTTTTCGTAGTATCCTCTCACCTTAGCGGACCGCTTTCCTGCAATCTTCCTTGCTATAAAGGGCCTTAGAAATCTTCCAACGAGAGGGATCTCGATAATGTCGGGGTCCATAAAGAGGTTATAGAGAAAGGGCTCCACATCGTTCAGCGTGGAGGGGCCTCCCATGTTCAAAAGGACGACTGCTGTTTTTTTATTACTCATCTTAAGTTGTTTGGCTCCGTTTAATCCCTGGCGGGTGCAAATCCCCGTAGCTCGCTACGATACAAAATAAATTATCCCAGTTCATACCCCGTCAGCTTGCTGCGGAGTAGTTAATTTAATCGTTGAAAATCTTGCCCTATGAACGAGGTTAGAATTAAAAGGCTTTGCCCTGAGAATTCATACTTTTCTTTGACGGCCAAAGAAAAAGTATGCAAAAGAAAGGCCGCCCACAACTTTGGCCTTCGGCTTCCCTCGTTCACGCATCTGATTGCGGCGGGGACAAAAACTCGCTTCGCTCAAACAATTTGTCCCCTTTTTCCGCATTCATTTGCATCACTCGGCTTCATTGAATGGGAAATGAAAAGACTGGTAAACCCTTTTAGGGCAAAGCAAGGTCACGCCCTCTGGGCGTGACTTCTTTATGATAAATTGCCATTGTCGGCATGTCAATCTAATCGAAGAGGTGTGGAGATAAAAAGTCAGCAGTCGAAGACCCTGCATAGAAGGGTCTGGTCGCAATACTTGCAGGCCGAGGCCTCCTTGCCGAAATCCCGTGGATCGACAGCGGCCTCACCTTCCGTAAAGGCATCGGCCAGAGCTTCTACCGTTTTTTGCCACACCTCCATGAGGGCGTCCCAATCTCCGATGACTCCGGTTTTTTTAGAAAAATTGTCATTCCCGAAGGCCTTGATCCCCGGAAGCATCTCTCCGTCCCGGGCTATGCCGGAAAAAGCGGCGTCTCCCCGCTTCAATCTTGCGAAGGCAACGGCGTCGAATTTTTCCACCAGACAATAGAGCATCATCTGCGGGTCGGCAGGGCGCTCCGACAGCCAGTCCGAAGGGCTTGCCGATCCGGTCTTGTAGTCGATAACAATCTTCTCCCCCGATTCAAGTTCATCCACCCGGTCGATGCGCCCCTGCAGGGTGAGGCTTCCCACGGTAATCTCCTTTTTCTTTTCGGTGCCGCTTGTTTTGAAAGGGGTCCGCTCCAACTCTATCTCGATCCATTCTAAAAGGAGGGTTCTCAGGCGTTCTCTCTCCAACGCCTTGAAACCGGTTTCCTCCTTATCTTCAGACGCCGCAGGGTCCATATTTACGCCGTGGGCTACTGCATCTTCTATCAACTCAACCAACTCATTTTCTTCAGCCAGTTTTGCCAACTGGTTCGAATCACCCACGTGCGACCAGAAATAGGCAAGCGCCTCGTGGACCACTTTCCCCCTCTCCATGGCGGTAATCCCCGGTTCTACTGTTTCGGGGCTGCTCGACATGAGGCGGTGAATAGCAAAAGCTCTAAAAGGACAGGCGGACTGATTTTTCAGGATGGCCGTCCCGCCCTTAATCATTTCACTTTCGGCATCGCCTAAGGGGATGGTGGGGGCTTCGCCCCTTTTTTCGAGCGCCACCGATCCTGTAAGGGTTGCTGCGTAGCAATTACTCCGGGGTTCAGACGCTTCTTCTAATAGGGGAAAGTCACGGAAGAGGGGAGAACCCCTAACTTCCTTGCCGTCGATCTCCTTTGGGGCGCTGATGATGAGAGAAGGTGTGCTCAATATTAGACGCCTTACCAGCAGGCGGGCAAAGTTCAGTTCTCTCTCCATACTTGAGCGGGGGAGATTGTGCTGCTTTTGAAGCGAGAGGGGGATGAAGGGGTTGGGCGACGGGGCGGCGGGCAGGGCGTCTTCATGCGCGCCGAGGAGCCATACCCGGTCGAAGTTTCTGCCCGACGCCTCCAGCAGGCCCATCACTTCGATAGGGAGGTCTGCCGATTCTGGCTGGTGACGTCTCTCTTTTGCAAAACCGGACAGATGTCTTAGCGCCTCTTTTTTTGTAATCTTTCTCGTAATGTCGTCCAGGCTGGTCAGGACGGCCATCATCTCTTGCCAGGCAGCGAGGGTCTGGTATTCGGCGCTGCTAAGGCTATTCTCTCCAGAGGTAAATATGCTCTCCTTCAGGAAATCGCTGAACAGTTCCGCCCACTGTCCGGGAAGTTTGTTCCCCCTGGTATTTGAGAAAAAGAGGTGGACGGCGCCCAGCTTTTTTAGAAAATGTGGCAATGCCTCGGCATAGGGACCGGACATTTTATGAAGCGCCCGGAGGGAGAGAGAGGCGATATTTTTTCGCCTTATGCCCTGATCGATGCGAGCGAGAATTATCCGCTCCCCTTCGGAAGCCGCCAGCCAGGGGGAAAGTAATAAGGCACTCAGCCTGTCTGTCTCTATTTTGCCGCCCTCGAGGGCAAGCAGGTCCAGCGCTGCGCGAACGAGCGGCTCTTCATAGAGGGTACGGCCAAGGGAGAGGTTAAAGGGGAGTGTAGCAGTATGCCAGGGGAGGAGAGAGGCCGGGTCCAGTTCGGCTGAAAAGGCGCGTTCAATGAGCGGCCTATAGCGATTCATATCGGGGACAATGATGCCGATCCGCATGCCGGGACGGTAGACCGCTCTCACCCACCGCGCAGCCGCAGCGGTCTCCTTCTCTTCGTCGGCATACCGCCTCTGTTCGGGTTTCTCTGCCATAGACGGCAATGTGATTGCCTCCCCCGGTTCAGGCGGAGAAAAGGGGTGGAAGCTGACTTTACTCCCTCTTTTACGCAGGGCGTCGATCAACTCCGCCGTGGCAGCGGCGATTTCGTCGAACCCCGCCAGTATTATCTCGGAGGGGAGTGAGACCGATTCGTCACCCATGAGTTCCGGCAGCCCCGCCGTAATGTCGGTTTCATCGATGAACCCGAGTTTTCCCAATTGCTGCCGGTAGGCGGTCATCCATCGTTTCAGCGCGCGTGATTCCTCGGTGAGATAAAAATCGCTTTTCGGAAGTTCGAGACGGTAGTCTGCCAGGAGCCGGTAGGCCTCGAAGGCGGCATTCACCACCCCCTGCGGAATTAGAATGGACTGGCCGGAAAAACCCCCGTCCTCCATGATGATTTTTTCGAAAAGCGCCGCCGCCGCTGTTTTCGGTATGAGGGGTCGGTCGGGGCGATATCGCCCCCAGAGGTTCGCACTCCACGCCGCAAGCGGGAGTATTTCCGGCGTCTGCCATACGGAAATCCCCGCATCTGTCATAGAGTGGGCATACCCCTCGTTCAGATAGCGGGAAAGCCGCCTGTTTACCGTAAGTACCGCCGCGCCGGACTCGATTTTTTTGAAAAGGGTTGCGTGCATTTTAAAATTCCCGGCAGAGACCCCAATGCAGTTGCATTGGGTAGGCGTATTCTACCATCCCCGATTTTGAGATCATAGCTTTAAGATAACCAACAAGAGGGCGGGGTGAAATTGTCGCCGAGGGGACACCCGAAGAGGTGGCAAAGAACAAGCGTTCCTACACGGGGGAGTATATAAGAGGGGTGTTGGAGAAAGGGAGAGTTGTTCCCCCACTTAATTAAGAGGAGACAGTATTAGAAAAGCAGGTGCTCCGTCTTGCAGTCGAGGTGCATCTCTCACCGCTCCAGCACCTGCACCGCCCGGAACTTACTGAAAAGCCACTTCCCCTCCACCTTGACAAGTTCGACCTCCATCTCGTGGGTCTCCTCGAAGGTCTCCTCCTGTTTGGTAAGGCCCGAGAGCATCCCCGTGAGTCTTATCGTGGCGCGACCGTCTGCCGGGAAGGTAACGTTAAGATCGTAGAATTTAAGCGACAGTTTCTTGAAGAGCGCGCGCGCCGAGGCGGCGTGGCTGGTAATCTGCTCCGGCGTGTAGCGCCCCGACCGGAGGTGATCGCTTGCCTCCACCGCGCAGGGGTCGGAAAAAAGTTGGCCTATCCCGCGCGCTCGCGTAGCCAGGATCACCACCGACTCCCCCCTCTCCTTGGAGACGAGTTTGGAGAGCGTGCTGAAACGTTTCTTTACCTTCCGCTCGTCGCTTTGGAGGTAGAAAAAGAGGAAGACTGCCCCGGCAGCGGCGATGAGAAGGATAAGCCCATTTCTTTTATTCACCATAACGGCGTCCCCACGATGCGGCTGATTTCCGTCTGCCCGAAGACGTGGTTTTTTATCGGCATATTCCGGTTGTCTCCTACTACGTAGATTTTCCCCTGATCCACCTTCCGCTTCGGGAGGTTCCAGTTGCCTTGGTAGCGGATATAGGGTTCGGCGACTTCTTTATTGTTAACGAAGAGTGTTCCCTTCCTGAACTCGACCGTCTCCCCCTCGAAGGCGATAACCCGCTTTAAAAGCATCACCTTTCTGCCCGCCAGCCGGACGACGACCACATCGAAGCGTTTCGGCCCGGAAAAGAGGAGAGATGGCCGCCAGATGAGGTTGATGCCGCCGTCGGCGTAGGTCGGTTCCATACTGATGCCGCTTATTCGGATAGGGAGGCAGACCTCGGAGAAGAAGAGTGCCGCAAGAAGCGCTACCACGGCCAGCCGGAGGGCGTACCAGCGGTTCATGGGAGGGAAGAGAATCCAGCGGAGTGTGCTGCGAAAGGTCATGAAATGAGTATAGCACAGAGAATGCCCGCGAAAGACGCGAAATAGAACGAAATAAAAAGTTTTGATTTCTTCGTATTCTTCGTGACCTTCGTGGTGAACTCTTTTCGATTTTACCGCGAAGCGGCCATAAAAGATTTTGTCTTTAATCCGCGTTAATCTGTTAGATCCGTGTTATCCGCGTTCCATTGCCTTTATCTTTGTCCGTTGATCGTCTCAAAATGTAAAAAGCGAGAAGGGCGGCAGCGCCGCTCATAAAAAAGAGCATCGGTGCGCCGATTTGCTCATAGAGGAGACCGCAGGCGAGTGATCCGATGACGAGGCCCGTGCCATAGGCGGAACTGCTGTAGAGGGCCTGCGCCGTGTTATTCATCCCCTCGGGGAAAAGGTCTCCCACGAGGCGGACGGAGGCGATATGGAAAGCGCCGAAGGTGAAGGTGTGGAGGAACTGGCCGATCAGGATAAAGGCGAATTGGTCGGTGACTCCGAAGAGTGTCCAGCGGAGGGCGGCCATGAGGAGGGCGAAGGAGAGGAGGGAACGCGCGCCGTACCTTTTTAGTAAAACCCTGGAATTGAGCAGGACGATCACTTCGCCCAACGGGCCCAGCGCCCAGAGAAAGCCGATGGTCCCTTTTGCATAACCGAGCGATTCGAGGTAGATGGAAAAGAACCCGTAATAGGCGCTGTGGCTGACAAGCATTAGCATGACGACGGTGAGAAAACGGAAGACCTCGGGACGGCGAATTTGTTCCACCACCTGCCCGATGGCGAGGTGCTCCTCCCCGCCTTTTTTAGACGGCAGCCGCCAGGCGAGGAGTGCATTTAGAATGAGAAAGAGGAACATTCCTGAGAGTATGACGCTCATTGGCCAGTGGTCGAGGAGGCGGCCCGTCAGCCAGGCTATCAATATAAAACCAGCCGTTCCCCAGACCCGCATCCTGCCGTAGTCGATGCCTGTTTTCCCGACTACCATCATGGCGGCCGCCTCCACGAGGGGGAGGGTGGGCGCCCAGAAGAAGGTGAAAAGGGAGACGATGAGCAGGATGGGGATGAAACGGTCTGTGAAAAAAAGGAGCGAAAATATGAGCGTGCTGAAAAGCCACAGGAGCGGGCCGACTCGGCCTTTCTTGTCGAAGCGGTCGGTCAGGTAGCCCCAGAAGGTGGGGGCAAAGACCCTCACCAGTGGGAAGGCAGCGGTGATGGCGCCGATCTCAGCGGGGCTTAACCCTTTGTGATAAAGATAGAGGTTGAAGTAGGGGATTTGAATCCCCATCCAGGCGAAGAAAAGGAAGTAGAAGAGGCCGAGCCGGTAGGGTGTGGAGCGGGTGATGTTCATAATGGAATTGAGGCAGAAGACATCGGAAAAGTGGGTTGTCGCTATTTAAGTAATCTTTAAAATTCCCGTTCTCTGGGCGGGGTCAGAGTTAAAAGGCTTTGCCGTAAGAATCCTTCTTTTCTTTGACGGCCAAAGAAAATGAAGCAAAAGAAAGGCCGCCCAAAAGCTTGGCCTTCGGCTTCCCTCGGCTGTGTTTTAAAGGGAAGGAAAGTCAGGCCCTTTAAGGGCCAAAGCAAGGCCACGTCTTCTGGATGTGTATTCTTTACTCCGGTCAGTCTTCCAATATTTCCACAGATTTAGATGAAAGTCTACAGATTATTGAAGGAGGTCTGTTTTTGTATCTCGCGAGCAGGGGAGGAATGAGAGACGGGGAGTGGTCTGAAGGTGCCTAAAGTGATGCGCCCCGCCAACAAGGCGGGGCGCATCCGGGTAAGGTTGATTACAATTTTTATCGCTTCCCCCCAGTCAAAAAGACGCTCTCAGGCCGTTGCCGCCTTTGGCGCGGCAGCCCTTGCGGCATCGAGGGCGGCGTCGAAGTTCGGGTTGTCCGTCATCTCCGGCACGATCTCCACGTAGGTGATCGTGTCCGAAGCATCGACGACAAAGATCGCCCTGGCATGAAGTCTCAACTCCTTTATGAGAACGCCGTAGGCGCTGCCGAAGGAGGCGTCCCTGTGGTCCGAATAGGCCTCTACGTTTTCGATCCCTGCGGCGGTGCAGAACCGTCCGATGGCAAAGGGGAGGTCCATGCTGATATTTATAACAGCCACATTATCGCCAAGCTTTGCCGCTTCTTCGTTAAAGCGTCTCGCCTGAGAGTCGCAGACAGGCGTGTCGAGTGACGGCGTTACGCTTAAGACCTTCACCTTCCCTGCAAAGTCAGAGAGCCTCTTTTTCTGAAGCGTCTTATCGACGACTGTAAAATCAGGCGCCTTGTCACCCGCTTTCAGTTCCGGTCCAATCAGTGTTACGCCATTTCCCTTTACGGTAATACCATTCGCTCTTTCCATTTAGCAACTCCTTATTATCGTTTTTATACTTAACTGAATTTCAGGGTTAAGATAATATTTGTACCGAGAGGATTCAAAAAAATGAGAAACTTGTTTCTGACAGGATTAACCCTGTTGGAACAGGTATATGATTTTGGGTTGAAACGGGGTAAAAGAAGATTGATGTTCAGCGTAATGCGTTTCGGTTATTACGCCTTTCGGGATAAAGCAAGCGATAAAAAGGTAACTAGTACTTCCTGAAAGCAGCAAAAATAGTCTTCCTCGAAAAATAGTAGCTTTCAACTTGTAATCAATAGATTTTTCTGTTCATTCCTAAAAAAACGACAAAAGAGCAATATATGTCGCGAATTAATGTTATTTTTGTGATATAAGTATTCTCGACAAGATGAATGGCAGATTTGCTACACTTGGTCAGAATTATCATGTTATGTTGCATTTATTGCTACATAATTATAAGTTGGGCAGAAAAGTAGTGTTAAAATCTGGAGGGCATAATGAGTATACTTGGGTGGCTTATTTGGGCAATTTTTCTATTTTGGTCTTTGTCTTGTTTAAGCGTCATATTTAGGGTTACTTTGGGGGGTGAAAAGGGCCTTGATCATGTCCTGCAAAGAAGGTTACCAACAACATTAACATTTCTTGACGGCATATTGGGGTTAACTGCCGCTATATTTTTTATAATAAGCCCCTTAAGTAAACTACATCTTGCTTGGATAGGCCCATCAATAATTGTTTCAGTGCTCATTATAGGAAGTCTAGGTTCAAAAATAGGCTTGTTTCGCTAATTAAACGTAGGGGGCAAAATGAACACCTGGGAAGTAGCAATTCTTAAATGTATGCGTTCTATTGGAGATGAAGCACCTTTACAGCGAATATACGAAAATATAGATAATTTTAAAGAGCTTACAAAGAACCACTTAAAAAGCACAGTCCATGGTGGAAGACCGGCATTTCAACATCAGCTTAGAAAACATATCTCAAACATGTGCAAAGCAAATGATCTGAAATGGGTATCAACAGGTCATTATTCCATAACTGAAAAGGGGTTAAAAAGAATAAGCTCATAATTTAAAAGTAACACTGCCCAACCAAACACTGCAAGGGACTTGCTGACACGCCGTTTGATTTAAACGGTGTGTCTTTAAGAAACATTAAATCAACTCAAAGGCTTTGCCTTCAATCCCGCAAGCCCCTGAGTTCAATCGTTATGCCTTTAAATCCGAAGGGGGGATAAATATATGAAAAGATTTGATATACAGTTTGAGCTTTCTTACACTGGCGCAACAACAGAAAATCATTTAATTGATTTATATGATGTATCACAAGCCCTTGTGGGGTTTCAACGTTCTCTGGCTTTAACAACCCATTTAATATTAAATGGGGAGATCATCACACAATCCCCATCACTCAAAGGTGCAGAAATATATGCTTTTCCTTCTGAGGAAGGCAGTTGGAGAACAAAAGCAGGAATAGTAGTGTTAGCAACGGCTTTATACCACGCAGGAACGGCTCCTAACAACACACCCTTGGGGCACTTAATATACTCTGCGTACGATTATGTCATTTCAGAAAGCATGGGGTTTCATGTTGACTATGATAAATCCTTAGGTCAACTCTATGAAGAAAACAAGAAAAACAATATTAAACTTCCTAATGTTCGACAGTCACAGCTTGATTCTGTGATAGAAAAATGTTCTACAGCTATAACAGAAATCCATAGGCCTATTTATAAAACAAAAACAGCAGATTCAGCACGCATATCAACAATAATAGACAAACAAAAGGTTCTACTAAAGCCCACATTTTCATTTGATTCTTTCTTATATATGATTGAGGAACAAATTGAAGAAGAAGTAGAAATAATCAAAGGCTACGTCTCCAGTTATAACAGCAATACATTTAAGGGAAGAATTTATGTTAAAGAGGAAATGCGCCCTATTTCATTTTTACTTTCTGAAAGTACCCGTGGAGCAGCAGACATACAATTAATAGTAGAAAGCCTCCGAGCTAATGCTCTAAGAGGTTTCGATGTAGAACAAAGTGAGATCTATTGCAAGGTTCAGAAAGTAAAAACTAAAACCGGACACCTTAAGAAATATAAAGTGCTGGCTGTTTCAAGTGAAATGTTTAGAGATTAAAGTAGAGAAATGGCATAACAAGGCGCTCAAGCGGGACGGATAATAGCAGTTTTCAACCGCTATTCCCGCCCCTTAGCTGGGTTAGAACTTTAATTAATATGAAAAGGAGATAGATAGTGGCATTAATAAACTGTGATGAATGCGGAAAGGAAATATCAGATAGCGCTTCTTCCTGCCCCGGATGTGGTGCGCCAGTTGCAGCTGCGAAGCCTAAAAAGGGAGATATAGTCCCTTATACAGATCAAGAAGTTGCGGTCATGTTAAGCAAAAAGAAAAAAACTAGCCATTTACTTCATGTTATTCTGTCATTTTTCACTGCTGGCATTTGGATCATTGCGTGGTTAATTATAGCTATAAGTAACTCATCAGAAAATTCAAAAATAGAGTCAAAGATAAAAAAGGGGAAAAAATTTAAAAAATAAGGAGCCATTAGTCGTCATGAGTTCTAACAACTTGCTACGCAGGTGAGCAAGGCGTTACTTTCAATCAGTAATCCTTAAAATCTCGCAACAAAAAAGTTGTTTAGTAGTAGGTGTACTCGATAATCGAGGTATATTTCAGTCTCACCTTCCAAATTTCAACAACTTCTTCCTGAAAGTGTGTTTTTCATGAACGACCAAGAAATTAGACATTTCATATAGAAATAAACATCTTACTTGCACTTCATTAATATTCTGATATTATAAAGATCTATTCAGAGAAGACCTCCACAGAATCCATCTTTGACCAGTATTATCATGTTATGTGGAAAAAAGTTCTACATGATTATAAGTTGGACAGACTGAGAGTCTAAATGGACATATCTGAATTTACCTTTAAACTTCTGCTACTATTCTTTCCTGGGCTGATCTGTGCGTTCCTCGTAGATCAATTGACCGTACATCGGCCACGTGAGAACTTCATCTTCATAATACAGTCTTTTGTTTTGGGATTGTTCTCCTACTTCACATATTGGGCACTATTACGCATCACGGCGAAATGTTTTCCAGGTAAAATCAATCCTTCGTTAACATTCCTACGCGCACTCACTGATTCTAACGTACCGTATTCTTTCAGAGAGATTGTATACGTTACGCTTTGTGCAGCCGTGATTGGCCTCATTATTACTGTTGCGTCAAAGTTCAAGGCACTAAATCGAATCGCTCGATTTTTTAGGTTAACCAAGAAATTTGGGGAGCTCGATGTCTGGGGCTACTTCATGAACGTGAAGGAAATCGAGTGGGTGACCGTTAGAGATCATGCTAACGATCTAATTTTTGATGGTTGGATACAGGCATTCTCGGACGATTCAAAAGATGCAGAAATTCTCCTCCGAGATGTTTCAGTATACAAGAACTCAACTGGGCAGCGCCTCTATCAAGTAGGAGCAATGTACCTTTCCAGAAATCGTCAAGATATCTCGATCGAATGCCGAACAATTGAAATTGATAATGAAATTAAATGGAAGGAGGGAGAAAATGAGCGACCCGAAATCAAAGCC
>CBDVDA010000002.1:0-50134 GCA_965372635.1 uncultured bacterium
TCGTAATGCTTGCGGGCCAGCCTCTTTCTCAACTCCGGCTGGCCGATGAGAACCAGCGAAAAAAGGTTCTGGTCGTCGAGCTGGCAGTTCGTCAGCAGACGTATCTCGTCAAAGGTCCCTTTCCCAGGAATGAGTTGCGCTTCGTCAATGACGATGACGGGACAGATATTATTCTCGAAGTTCCTGAAGAGCAGATCGCTTATCTCGTCCACGAGATCGGCCTTGAAGTAGCTCGGCCTCTCCACGCCGAGCCGTTTTGCCAGGAGCTTTAGAAACTGGGTCGGGCTGAGGCGCGGGTTGACAATCAAGACCGGTTTGAACTGCTCGTCGAGAGAATCGATGAGAGCCCGAGACAACGTCGTCTTTCCCGTCCCGATGTCGCCGGTTATCAAAACAAGCTCCCTCTCCTCCACGCCGTACTGCATCCTCGCCAGCGCCTCGCTATGTTCCTTACTCATATAAAGGAAACGGGGGTCGG
Organism: uncultured bacterium; assembly: GCA_965372635.1. Taxonomy (GTDB): domain Bacteria; phylum Desulfobacterota; class JADFVX01; order JADFVX01; family JADFVX01; genus CBDVDA01. Next base: position 479 of record CBDVDA010000002.1, read on the forward strand.
GCGTTTTCCTGAAAGGGCGTTCCTCCAAACCGTAAAATTCTTCGTACACGCTTATTTACACTCCTGTCATTTCTTCGACGAGCGACGCCACATCGAGCACCAGCACCGTTTTATTATTGCCGAGATCGGTGGCGCCCGCAACCCCCCTCACCCCGCTGAAGATATCCCCGATCGGCTTGATAACGATGTCCTGCTCGCCGATGAGCCTGTCGACAACGATGCCGAACCGGATCTGAGCGATGGCCACAACGACGACATAAAGTTCTTCGCCCGACTCTTCCTTTTTTTCCAGGTCAAAAATCTCTTCCAGCCTCACCAGGGGAAGGGTTGCATTCCTGTTCTGGATGACCTCTTTTTTCTCCACCGTCTCGATGTCGCCCCTGTTGACGAGCAGGCTTTCCTGGATGGAATTGAGCGGTATGGCATAGGTTTTCGAGGCCGTCTCTACGATGAGCGCCTGGATAATGGCGAGAGTAATGGGGAGGGTGATCTTGTTTTTCGTCCCTTTCCCCTTTTCACTCTCGATATCGATATGGCCGCTGAGGCGAGTGAGGTTGTTTTTCACCACATCCATCCCCACGCCGCGTCCTGAGATTTCACTGATTTCGCTGCTCGTGCTGAAGCCCGGCATAAATACAAGGTCGATGATCTCGTCGTCGGAAAGCGTCTTTCCCTTGGCGATAAGCCCTTTTTGTGCCGCCTTTCGGAGTATTTTTTCCTTGTCGATCCCGGCGCCGTCATCTTCGATCTCCATGAGGACGTTGTTCCCCTGCTGGTAGGCATTCAAACGGATGATCCCTTTTTCCGGTTTCCCCGCCTCCTTCCTCAACTCCGGCGGCTCGATGCCATGATCGATGGCATTGCGGATGATGTGCATGAGGGGATCGCCTATTTCCTCAACGATGAGCTTGTCCAATTTCGTTTCCGCCCCACTGATGACAAGTTCCACCTTTTTATGGTGGCTCCGTGCGATTTTCCTCACCGTCATGGCGAGCCTGTCGAAAAGGCTGCTCAAGGAAACCATCCTGATTTCCATCATCCCGCCCTGGAGTTCGGCAAGTTTTCTGCCGAGTTCCCTGTTCACCCGGTAAAGGGCCTTGGCCGTTCCCTGCTGGCCCGGCTGGGCCTTTACCTCTTCGGTAATCTGAGAAATGCTGCTCTTGGAAATGAGAAGCTCACCAACGAGGTTCATCAAAAAATCCATCTTGGAGATATCGACCCTGACCGTCCGGCTGATCCCTTTTACTGAAATCGATTCGGCAAGAGCCTCGTCCTTCTTTTCGTCCTCCTTTTCAGCCGCTTCCTTGTCGCTGCCGTCGCCGGAAACGAGAGTAAAGGTGACCCCACCTTTTTCGACCTTCTCTTTAACATACTCCGTACTTTTTTCCGTACTGACGAGAATGTTGAACTCAATCCCCCCCGCCTCGCCTCCGCCCGTACTCGGCAGCGTAGAGATCACCTCGCCGAAATCCTTTATTACCGCGTTGATCTCTCCGAGCCCCTGGTCGAAATCTTCGATACTGAAGGCCGCATGGATGAGGTAAATGTTCTTACCTGTCTTTATCCCTTCCAGCAGGCGATGCTCTTCGTATTCCGTGAGGACGGAAAGAATAGCGGGATCGATGTTCATGGAATCGACGGGAGAGTTCCGCTGGAGCTCTTTTTCTTTGTTCAGCGCCCGGTCGAGGCTGGCAAGGAGGCCGTCGATCTTCCCTTCTTTTTTAAGTTCAGCTTCCTTTCCCCTGACGATATCGGTAATAATTTCAATGCTCTCGAAGAGAGCGTCCAGTATGCTGTCTGAGAGGGTAACCTTGCCGAGCCTGAGCGAATCGAGAAGGTTTTCCATGTTGTGGCTCACGTCGGTGAGGCTATCGAGGCCGAACATGCCGGCCAGCCCTTTTAGCGTATGGGCGGAGCGGAAAATGCTGTTCAGGGTGTCCGGGTGGGCCTTTTCCTTTTCAGAACCGAGGGTCAGAAGTTCCGAATTGAGCTTGGCTATAATCTCTTCGGCCTCTGACTTGAATTCTTCGAGGGCCTTGTCGTCTGCCCCGCCACTGTCGTTGTTTCCCATCGATTAAGCTTCCAGATATTTTTTTATCAGTTCCTGAACCTCTTCGGGTTTGAAGGGTTTTATCACGTATTCGTCCGCACCGAGATCCATCCCCCGTTTCCTGTCCCTTTCGCTCCCCTCCGTCGAAATAATAATGAGAGGGATGTTTTTATATTCGGGGTTTGTTTTTACGAATTTGACCAGTTCCAGTCCGTTGATATCGGGCATGTTGATATCCGTCAGGATAAGGTCAAACTTCTCATGGGGAAGGATTTTCAGCGCCTCGAACCCACTCGACGTCTCCCTAACGTCGATGTTGTCGAGCGCCTCCAGAGTGGAGACGATGAGCGACCGCATGGTGGGAGAATCTTCGACAACCAGAACTTTTTTTTCCATTACAAATCCCTCATCATTTATAATTGTTAATTGGCAGCCATCTCGCTGACCCGCCTTTCGAGAAGAGCCCTTTCCATGGCGACACCAGCCTGCATGAGGAAGATGTCGAGAGCCGACACATCGCCGATTTCCTTGTCTTCCGGCAGGTTATCGCAATAGACGATGACAGCCACCCTGTTGTTGGCAATAATGGGTGCCGCAAAGCACTCGAAGGGGCGCTGCCCGCCGAGCCGCTCAACGAGGTAGTTGTTCCCTTCGTTATCTTCCATCTTCTTCGTCACGCTCCGCTGCGAATCGAGGACGTCTTTCAAAATGCAAGGGACGTCCTTTGAAATCTTCGTGGCCCTCACCCGTTTGTCGGCCAACTCCCCTTCGATCTCTATGCCGAACTGGCCGAGTCCCTCCACACCGTCGTTCTTGACGAGAAAGATGACTGCCCTGTTCATTAGCTCACTTGCAAATCGCAAGATGAGCAGGGTGATCTGCCGCCCCCCTTCAGGACCGTTCAATTCCTCGATCATTGATTTCAACATCGATATGCCGGGGCTGGAGACGGGCTGCGGCGCTGAGCTTTCCTCGGGCAGAATGTCCCCAACCGCCGCCACTTCATCGTGAAGGTCTGCCGCCAGGTCCACGAGGCCACCGGAATCTGCCGGTGCCGCCATTGACACGGACGCCTCTACCGGAATTTCCACTGACGATTCCGCCTCTGCCGGTGCCGCTACTGACACATTCTCGGACGCTTCGCCCTCAAAAAGAGGGGTAAGGATGCCGACAATATTCTCTACAAAGGCGCCGATGGCGTCTTCATCAAAATCACTGCCGAACTGGGCCTTTTTAGGCTTATCTATATAGTCCGCAGCACCCAGTTCCGTTGAACGGCTTTCGGCCTCACGGTTTACATGGTCGGTCATAAGGACAACGGGGACTTCCGGGAAGCCCCCCCTGAGAATTTCCAGCATCTCGATCCCCCCGAGCATCCCCGTTCCATCCATCCTCGGCATAATCAGGTCGGCAACGACGACAACCGTTGCGCCCGATGATTTGACTTCGCTTATGCAGTGAAGCGCCGCTTCCGATTTCACCTTCGGAACGACGTGGAAGTCATGACCGGCAAGTTTTTCAACCATCACCTTGAGAACGTTCGGATCGTCATCGACAAGCAAAAGGGCACGCTTCACCCCTTCGAGAGACACCGTTTCCGTTGCTGAAGGAGGCGGCTCTGCATTTTGCTCTTCAACGGTTTCTTCGTGGAGCGCCTTTATTTCCTCGCCCGTCGCCTCCTCATCTACCGGCTCGGAGGGGAGGTCCGCAAAGGGGTCCTGCTGTTGGGGTTCCGCTGGCGCCGGAGCGGTTTCCTCTACCTCCCCGACCGCCTCTTCTGTGGGCTGGTCGCGCCGCAGTTCATCCTGGAGCCGCGTCCCCTCCATGGCAAGGAACTGGGGGTTCAATCCGTGAGCGTAGACGAAAAAATCGGCCTTATCGAGATAGTCATCCACATTCTTCAGTTCGAAGTTGAAATTTCCAGACGCCCACCCGAAGAGGGAATAGGCGGATTTCTCGATCTGGCCCTTTTTAGCTTCATCGAAAGAATCGGGAGGAAGACCGAATTTTTCGCACAGTATGGCGTCGAGTCCTTCTGCCCCGCCCTTTTCCTTAAAAATGCCGAGTCCTTCCTGCAACTGTTCGGCAGATACGACGCCGCTTCCGGCAACGATATATTCGAGGTCCTCGCCCACGTCGGTAGAAAAAGAGCGGACAACCTGCCCGTCCCGGAAAATAATCTTTCCCTCTCTTTCACCATTCGTGATGAAGAGGATTCCCGACTTCCTGCTGAGACTGACAATCTGGAGAATGTCCCCCAACCCCAGGTCTTCCAAATTTCCGACTAAACTCATTTCAACTCCAAATCATTCTTTGTACCGATAGCGTGGGGACGACGCCCCATGATAAAAATCAGCCAATAGCCTCGTTCATGCTTCCCGTTCTATATCCTTCCATATCGAGGGAGACGTACTTAAATCCCTGTTCCTTAAAGCCGGAGACGACCACCTTCCTCACCTCCTCGGACAAGAGACGATCAAAATCGTCTTCACCCACCTCAATCCTTGCCACATCATCATGATAGCGAACCCGAAACTGGCTGAAGGAAAAGCGCCGCAAAATGTTTTCACAGGAGTCTACCCGTTTCACCCTGTCGAGAGTGATGTCCGTCCCGTAGGGGAACCTCGATGAAAGACAGGCAAAAGCGGGCTTATTCCACGTGGGGAGTCCGAGGTCCCTGCTGAGTTGCCTGATCTCTTCCTTGTTCATTCCCGCCTCGACGAGGGGGCTCCTGACCCCCGTCTCCTCCGAGGCCTTCCTGCCGGGTCTGAAATCATTCAGGTCGTCACAGTTCGTCCCGTCGGCTACGAAAGAGAGGCCCAACTCTTTCGCCTTACCGATCAGGAGGCCAAAAAGCTCGCTTTTACAGAAATAGCACCGTTCCGTACTGTTTTCGGAAAACCCGGGGATCTCAAGTTCATTCGATTCCATGATAATATGCCTGCACCCGAAAGAGGCTGCAAGTTCCTTCGCCTCCAGGAATTCATGCTCCGGGTAGGTGGGCGACGTTGCCGTAACACCGACTGCGTTGTCGCCAAGAATATCGACGCAAACTTTTAAAAGAAAGGTAGAGTCCACCCCGCCCGAAAAGGCAACGGCAACGGAACCCATGCCGTGAACGATCTCTTCGAGATCTTTTAGTTTTTCTTTCGCTTCAGTCATAGAGGTTCACCGGACCCACATGGTTTCGATCTCCGTCTCCGACAGGGTAGTCCTTGCCATGAAAGAACCCTCTTCGTCGGTCGATGCGTAGATTACTTCCCGGTCGGCAGATTCATCGGTTTTACTGAAGTTCAGGATAAGACTTCCCGCGCCCTCCAGGACTTCTTTTCCTGCTTTTCCCTCCACATAGGCGGTGGGCCCACTGAAGTTATTCGGCGTAAGGAGCAGGCCTTTCTGCCCGAGAACGGCGATCCGCCTGTTTTCATCTTCATTCCGGCCGAGTACGACCTTCGTTCCATCTTTGAGTCGAAAGTGGCGTCCCATGGTGAGCATCTTGACTTCGGTCCAACTCTGTTTTTCCTTATAGTTAAAGTCATCCTTCAGGCGGGCGCTGAAATGCTTATCCGTCAGCAGGCATCCCCCCGAAGCACAGGGGTAATCCTCTATCCGGTAATCGTCGGCCACCTTTATCTGCTCTTTTCTCGAACGCCCCTCGATAGCGAGAAGCTTCTCCCTGTCCAGGATGCCCTCTTTCTCCGGGATCGTCGGGGGGAGGCGTTTGGCCGACAGGGGACGGACGATAAGCCCTTCCAGCCCGCTCTCTCTCTCGATGAGGAACATGGGGTCCTTTCTCTGCGACATGGGGCGCTGCCCGAGCACTTCACCGGTCACGATGAAGGAAGCGCCCACTTCTTCCATATAGCGCTTTGCACTTTTAAAAGTGTAAATCCTGCAATCGACACAGGGGTTTATGGCGCTCCCGTAGCCATGGCGGGGGGCCCGGATTACGTCCATGTAGTCGAGCCCCTTATGAATGACCTTCACCTCTATACCGAGTTGCTCAGCCGCATTTTTCGCATGCGATTTGCACCCCTCGGTTGCCTTGCCGTCACAGAGGCAAAAAGGGCTTTTGAAGTTGAGCGCCGTCACTTCTATCCCTTGTTCTATCATCAGCCTGACGGCGAGCGTGCTGTCCAACCCTCCCGACATCAGTGCAATTGCTTTTTTCTTCATCGCTCCTTACGCCTGCAATCCATGGAAAGCAGACCCCGGTTTAATCATAAACGCATATAATATTTGATTTTTACAGTGGTGTCAAAAGATTTATGGCCGCCAAAGGCCCATAGGCGGCAAAAAAAGAAGTCGCGTAGGATGGGTGAAAACCCATCAAAATGCCTTTTGCTGATTACTGATGGGCTTCACGACCTTCCACCCATCCTGCTCTAATTCTTGAACCTTCGTGACCTTTGTGGATTAATCTTTGATGTTTCAGCCCGACCTCACGCCGAAACAGTACCTGTGTATGTTTAATATTCCCCACTTAAGATTAAGAGGGAGCGCCGAAGGCGGGGGCCTTTGATCTTTAGGCAGTCCCTGCTTACTCAACAAGAGCCACAAGGTGGCCCGCCACCCCGTCGAGAGGAAGGACGGCATCGGCAAACCCGGCGTCTATCACGGCACGAGGCATGCCGGAATTGATAATGGAATAATCCGGGGAATGTCCCTTAATTTCCCATATTTATTCTTGTGGCACAAAGTCAATGGATGGTTGTATAGTGCATATGGTAACAATCAAGGCTATGAATCCGTTACGTGTTACTCGTTATAACATCAACCTAGTCTATACCTTGTAGTCCCCCATAATATTTAATCTCTCTGTTCAATTCATGCAACACTAAAAGATTTTTTTTCTCATAAAGCTTCATCTTTTGCCTCTCTGCAGAAAAGTACTCTCTCAATGTCAAACCAGCATGCGAACCTGCCACGGCAAAGGTGCACAGATTTCTGATCGATGAGATTGATTTTTCATTTGAACCATACAGAATATTCAAGATGATCGAGCCAAATTTCGGAGTATAATGAAAGCTGTCCAAATAGTATTGCATTACTATGCCTGTTTTAATGTCATGGCGAGGTAAACTTTCAGTTGTAAGTTCATTAACAGTGGCAAAATCCCATACAGGAAATGTTTCTTTTGAAAATTTAATAGCTTCTTCTTTAACTATTGCAGCCAGTGTTTCCTTCCAGTTCTCATATGTGCTCCATAAATCATACGCCTTAATTGTTTCCAACAATATGATGTGTTGCGGTGAAATGAACAGCTTCAAATTTATGTTATTTTCATAGGAAAATGATATTAGTTCACGATAAACATCAAATATTGATTCGTCCTTATCCACAAAACCAAAAACCCTTTCTTGCCCTCCTGCAAGCTGATTTATGTAAGTACGTGTCGCTGAATAGTACATAACACTCCTTTGTCCATCCAAACGTTCTATGCCTTCTTCCATAGAAAACAGATATCTTTTACCTGTTTGAATGTCATATTCCAGTCTTTCAACGTTTCTTTGTCTCAGGATTGTTGAAAAGCTGTCGTTAATGGCATCGACAGAAAATAGAGTTTCCAGTTTTTCTTTAATTATGTTTTGCTTATTGTAGCCAAAACCTTTCTCCATGAAATCACGGTTAGCTCTATAAATGTTAAAACTAAAGAAGTCCAGGCCAATAACTACTTCTTTTAATGGTGCGACCGAATGAACATATTTTAAAAGAGCCAACGTTTCACGCAGGCTGTTGCCTCCTATCGCATAATTATAGCGAGGCGCTGTTTCTTTTGGCCAAGCCGGGTCATTCATGTCAATGCCGTAATCTGCCGGAGATGCACCCAATACTATGGTCTTTGGTTTTATCTTATAGACCTGATGCGCTTTTACCATATGAATTCGGCGATAGGCTTCCGTTTTTATTCCATTAAGGCCCTTCACTGTAACTAGTCCATAGATACTGTAAGGATCTACAATGGCAATGAAAGCGGCAGGGACAAGCATTGCTGCCAAAGTTAAAACGAAAGACTTTATGAGCCAGCGTTTATATTCCATTTAAATTAACAGCCTCAAAAATTAAAATAGATAAACTCGCTCAAGCGGGTCATAAGATATGTGCTCGTTGTTATCAATGCTGCAACAAATAGAGCGGATTTCAGATTCGGTCTGAACGATTCCCTTATTTCCATCGAGTTTTTTGCAAAAAGTGTAAGCATGAGAACAACCAACAGGGCAAAGAAGGTTTCATTGCCTCCCTTAACAGAAGCAAATACGTTTTCCGAAAATGACACTTTCAGGTCAAGCGCATTGAAATATTCCTTTGTCCAAAGAGGCAATTGCATGCCGTTCAAGCCAAGCATTCCCTTGTAAACCTTAACTGCATCAGCAATCGTATTTGCCCGAAACATAACCCATGCAAAATGAATAAAGAGAAAGGTCAGCGCCCACCTGAGCGATTGGGGGAGTCCAATATTCAGTTTGCTGAACCACCGGTGAATAATGCTTCCTACCCCATGCATTACACCCCATAATACAAAGGTCCATCCGGCGCCGTGCCACAAACCGCCGAGGAAGAAAGTAATAAAAATATTCGCATACATCGATATATTTCTTTTTCGATTGCCTCCAAGTGGTATGTAAACATAATCCCGCAGCCAACGGCTTAATGTCATGTGCCATCTGCGCCAGAAATCTCTTATATTGAGTGCCTTGTAAGGTGAATTGAAATTCAAAGGCAACTTGATATTGAAACAGTAGGCTGTGCCTATCGCCATGTCCGTATAGCCGCTGAAATCAAAATATATCTGGAATGTGTAACTGAGCGAAGCTGCCCAGGCGTCTATAAAATGGAGCGTTGTTGTATGGTCGAAGCCGGCAGTGGCCCACTTCGCAAAGGTATCCGCAATAACTACTTTTTTAAATAAGCCGATGGACAGAAGGAGAATGCCCGATGCCATGTTCTGCCAATTGATGAGCTGGTTTCTTAATGAGTGAAATTGCGGCATCATTTCCTTGTGGTGCACAATGGGTCCTGCAATCAACTGCGGAAAAAAGGAAACAAAGAGGCAGTATTTTAGAAAGTCATATTCTTTTGAAATTGTTTTGTAACTATCTACCAGGTAGGCAATTTGCTGAAAAGTAAAAAAGCTGATGGCAAGAGGAAGGGCCAGAGATAACAAGCTAAACTCTGAACCGGAAAGCATATTTACGTTATGAATAAAGAAATCGGCATATTTGTAAAAGCCAAGGAATCCGAGATTAAAGAGGATTCCTGCTGCCAGCAATTTTTTGGGTGACATTATGACATTCTGATTTTTACCGGACCCTGAAACCATCTTCGTGAGGGTTGTACCGATCCCATAATTTACAAGGATTGACGAAAGCAAAAGGGGGAGATATATAGGATTCCAGTAGGCATAAAAAAAGAAGGACGATAAAACCAGCCATACCCTGCCCGCCAGGGCAAGGCGAAATTTGGTCAGGTTAAAATAAACAATTATGACTATAGGAAGAAAACAGTAGAGATAAACATATGAGTTGAAAAGCAATCAATTACCCCTAAACGTTGATAGCAGCAGTCACCCCATATATATGGTAATGGCCAATGAAAGATTTAAAAAAACTATATGGTTTATGGCTAACTGCAAAACGGGTATTATATGACTATTTAGTTGATAAGCAATAAAAAAACTATGGTGTTGTGCTGAAGTCGTTGAATACTTTTAATGTGCCTATTTTTTCAATAATGTCTCTTTGATTCGATGAGACCCCTAATCTTCAATATCCATGACAACACTATCTTTTAATAAATCTCATCGTTGCAGTTCTAACACCTTTAAAGCTTGTTTACTATTTATTTTAAAAATAATGCGTTTCAAGATAGGTGGAGGCTTAATTTTAAGCCTCCACCTCAATAAAATAATTGATAAAAAATTATGGACAGGTGACGGATGCCGTACTCAAGGTACCGGAATTGTCTACAGTGAGCCGGTAGCAGTTTGAACCGTCCGTTGCTCTGAGTATTACACCCTTGCCTTGCGTCGTCACCGAGGCGTCACCCCCCTCAACTTCCAGAGCGCTGCCGGGATTCGTGGTGCCGATACCAACCCTACCCCTGTTTGTTACCGTCATGGCGTCACCATAGTAAGTATCCCTTATTTCAAGAAGAGGGAAGAGGACATTATTATATATTCCTCCATCATCATTCACACCCTCGATAATTACCGATGCTTTCTTCGCCGTCTGGGTGCCATAATCATCCTGAATATATAAGGCCGGTTGATTGTTCCAGTCGTTGGTAGACGGGTGGACACTTGTTATCTTCACGTCCGCTTTGTCCTCATCTGCGCCAAGGCTACCAGTTCTCTTAACTTCCAAACGCGAATCGGTAGTTGAAGTCCCGATGCCCATTGTACCGGTGAGGGCATCATAATAGATATCATCTGCAATCGTCAGTGATCCTGAATTTTCTAAAATAAGCGAATCACCAAAATAATCGTCTGTTAGATAAAGGTGAGGGAAAATATCTGGACTAAAACTAGAATGCACACTTTTTATCATAAAGGTTGGGTGCTTCTCCTGGTTGCCGTAATCATCCTCTATATACAGCGCAGTCTGGTTGTTCCAATCGTCATCAGCAGATCTTTTGCTTGTTATCTTCACGTCTGCAGCGTCCGCACCACCGCCAAAGCCTTGATCTCTCTTAATCTCCACCCCGTAACCATCATGCCCGCTGGAATAATTCGAGTATGAACCTGCGGTTATGTCCGCACCATCGGCATGTACGGTGGAATGACTCAACAAAAGACAGACTACTAAAAGAACCGATAAAAAAAATGATTTGCATTTCCATTTGTACGCAGTTTTCATAATATTTAAACACCTCCATTAATTTTTTAATCAATTAAAATGGTTTGACCTGCTTGAAAGCCAAAACAGATTACCAAAGTAGTCTTCTCCCTCCCTTCCCAAGCAAAATACAAAAATAATTACACCTTCATGCTTAATGTAAGTTTCCATTAAATCAGGTCTCTATATTATGTACTCCTATAAGGCGACAACTTTGCGGCAAAACCTTAGCACAAACGTTACATTTACAGGGCGAATGTACACACTAAACACTAAGCCCTAACTACATGTCAAGGACAAACCACACAAATACCCACTAATCCACCAATATACAAATTCCTACCCAATAGTTACGACACTATTCCCCTAAAAATACCCCTAAATTAGCCAAATACACCCTTGAGACACCCCAAAATACCCCAGAGTAGCACAATAATATCACCACAAAACAGCCTGAAACAGTCAAATTAACACAAAAACCAGCATGCTGCCAATATCAGTCAACACTTAACACTTAATAAAGCCGTCTGACTATTAAAAGCGCATCAAGGTATGAAATTGCGGCAGAATACGTTTTAAATGTTGGGCAAAATCTTGTCGGGTAGGGCCAAAGCAAATAGCTGACATGTAAGAACAATGTCCTAAAAAAAGCCATCTTACTACCCTTAGAGGCTTTTTTAGGGTGAAATGGCGGTTTAAGAAACATCTAAAGCCCTGGATTCCACATCGGGCTTGGTTTATCCAGGTCAATAGCCGGGGGAATGGCAAGCAGGGAAATGCAGGTTAACTTGTTTACTCGTTTTTATGTTCGAGATGGAAAAGGGGCTTTGATGTTTCGGCGTGTCCTCACGCCGGAAACAGGACCTGCGTATTTTTTATTTCGGTGTGAGGACACACCGAAATATCTGAGGAGGTTAAAAAAATAAGAATAGCCTCTCGGGGTGTTGAAAAACCCCTCTTTTAGAATCTAAAATTGGCTGACCAAATTAGTTTTTGCTATTCCCTTTAATGGGAGAAACCTTTTATCCATAACCATCTTATCCATCATGTGCTGTATAGTGGTAAATATTGGACGTATTAATAATAAAAGTTGGGACTTAAAGGTAGCCAGTCTCTTTAAATTGATTACTGCCGCTGTCAGGTAAACCTGAATGGCAACATTAGACAAACCTCTCCGCACTGCCCGCCGCAATCCATGCTGTGTTTTGGCCTCGCCATGTATACCTTCAACCATCCATCGGTGCCGACTGTAACACTCCCTTGTTTCCCTGTCCCAATTCCGCTTTCTTCGTCTTGCCCTCAACAATGCCTCATATCCGTCTACTATCAAAACGGTACGTACCTTCGCGCTGGGTGGAATACAACGAGCCTTTAATAAACAACTACCGCAGTCCCTAGCCTTGGCTCGGTATACCCAACCCTTTGGAACCTTGCTTGCACGTTTCATATGCTTACTAGCCGGACACGTCACTCTCTGGTGCCTGCCATCATATTTGAAACGTCTTAGAGGGAGCCTCTCGGCTTTGCTCCTTTCCCTTTGAGGAGGAATAACGGCGTCCGTCCCTCGCTCTTCCAATTCCTTGTAATTCCCGTGGTGTGCATAAGATGCATCGGCGCTTAAACATTTAACTTTCTTACCGGTAATCGTCTCTATTCTATTAACCCCGTCCATTAACAAAGTACCTTCATTAACTTCACCTGTTGTCAGGTCAATATCTACAATTATCCCGGCCTCGTCGTCTACCGTTGTATGCTGTTTATAGGTCGGCTCCAGCCGGTTCTTCTTGTTTGACGTGGCCATTGTAGCATCGGGATCGGTGGTGCTTCGCTTCTTCGGATAACGACGCTGAGCCCTTGGCCTGCCGCGCTTGACCGGGTTCTCTTCATCTTCGATACTGTTCTCTTCCAGAACTTTATCGGCGTACTCCGTTGTCAGGCTTTCCCATGAAACGTCGGCACGAATAAGAGTAGCGTCAGTATGAATCGTATCGCCATCAACCAACCCTGCATCAATACATGACTTTATCGTATTTTCGAAGATTGCCTTAAACCGATCAGCCCCCCAGCGCTGACGTATCTTTGTTAAGCTGCTATGGTCAGGCAGCTTCTCCTCCAGACGATACTCTGCAAACCAGCGAATGGCCAGGTTGACCTGTGCCTCCCGCATAAGCTTTCGGTCATGGACTATATTGTGAAAAAACCCGGCCAACATAAGCCTGACAGCCGCCTCTGGATCAATGCCTGGACGCCCGTTGTTTTCGCAATAACAATCTTTTACCTCATCATGCAGCCAAGCAAGATCAAGTATTTTGTCCACCTTCTTTAATATATGATCCTTAGGGATCAGATCATCTAAAGAGCCATGAATAAAAAGTGTGCCCTGCCAGCGGTCCTGTTTGCCTATCATTCAGGTATCTGCCTCCTTGCAATTAGATACCTGCAATTATATACTTTCTCTCGCTATTTGGGGGTTTTTCAACACCCCGGCTGAGCCTGATTACTCAACAAGAGCCACAAGATGGCCCGCTACCCCGTCGAGAGGAAGAACGGCATCGGCAAGTCCGGCGTCAATTACAGCGCGGGGCATGCCGAAGAGGGTAGACGTCTCCTTGTCCTGGGCAAAGACCATCCCCCCTTTTCCCTTAATCAATCCCGCCCCTTTCGTCCCGTCATCACCCATACCGGTAAGAATAACGGCGACGGCGTCGCTTCCATAGTTCTCGGCAATGGACGCCATGGAAATATCGGCCGATGGCTTGAGTGTCACCTCTTCGGGCCCTTTATCGAGCCTGATTTTCATTTCTTTCCCGTACTTAAAGACCTTCGTCTGCCAACCGCCGGGAGCGATATAGACATTCCCCGGCGTCAGTGTATCGCCGTCGGCGGCCTCCTTCACAGAGAGTTTACTCATGGCGTCGAGACTTTGAGAGAGCGATTTCGTAAAAAGGGGAGGCATATGCTGGACGATGAGGACCGGCATGGGATAACCGGCCGGCAAGAAAGGAACGACCCTGTTTAGCGCCTGAACGCCCCCCGTGGACGACGCGATGAAAAGAATCGACTTTTCGGGAGACTTGACCGTTTCTACCTCCCGACGGGGAACGGCCAGCGGCCGCGCCTCTGTCCCCTTGTTACGGAGTCTTTTACCCGCAGAGGCAGCCGTAACGATTTTCCCGATCAAGTCCCCCTGCACCTTTCCGAGATCGAGGGATATGGCGCCCGAGGGTTTCTCGATAAAATCGATGGCGCCCGCTTCGAGCGCCCGAAGAGTAAGATCAGCCCCTTTCTTCGTGTAGGCGCTGAACATGACAACCGGTGTGGGGGCACTCTCCATGATGCGGTTCAGCGTGTCGAGTCCGTTCATCCCCGGAAGTTCCCAGTCGAGGGTAATCACATCGGGAGCGACGGTGGGAATGCTTTTCAACGCCTCTTCCCCGCTTCCGAGGAGAGAGACGACCTCGATCCTGTGGTCGGAAGAGATGAGGGTGGAAATCGCCTTCCTCATAAAGTTCGAATCGTCCACCACCATCACTCTGATTGCCATTTTCTACCTTTGCTTTACCTTTCTTTTACTTGCCACAACAAAACTCTTATACAAACAGGCACTTCGAGGAGAGCGCTAACCTTCCGCCTGATCCGTCCCGGCAGGCAGGCAAAAGAAAAATCGGCTCCCACCGCCTTCCCTTTTTTCGAGCCCTATACTCCCTCCATGGGCCGCTACAAATTTCTTGCAAATGTAGAGACCGAGCCCCCGGCCTTCCTTTTTTTTGCCCGAAGTAAAGTAATCATCGAAGATATTGGGGATTTCGTCCTCCCCGATCCCCTTGCCGTCGTCTTCCACGAAAACGGTGTACTCCCCGTCACTCCTCTTCCCCCGAAGGGTGACAGAGCACCCTTTATCGTTATGCAAAAGGGCGTTCGTTATGAGATTCTCCAAAACCCGGACGACCTTGCCGGCATCGATGAGAAGGGTGGCGTCATCGGACTCCCCGGAGAGAGAGAGCGCTATCCCTTCCTTCCTGGCGAGGGGGGCCATCTTCTCCACTGCCGAGCGGAGGATCCCTCCCATATCTTCCGGCTGTAGTTTCAGATCGAGTTTGCCCGACTCCAGATGCGAAATTTCCTGCAAGTCCCTCGCAAAAGCGATCAACTGTTCGCAGCTGTCGAGGGACATAGTCAACATGGTCCGCTGGGCCTCGTTGAGCTCGCCGAGCGCGTCATCGAGAAGCGCCTCCGTTCCGGAACAGATGACCGACAGAGGCGCCCTCAGATCATGGGCCGTCATGGCAAAGAACTCCGCCCTTAAGTCATGAAGCTGCTGCAGGCTCTCGTTGGCGCTCTCCAGTTCGGCCTTTTTATCTCTCAGCCGGGCGATGAATGATGCGTTTTTTATGGCATTGCTCGCCGCTGCGGCAATAATTTTCGCCAGACGGATATCCTCGTCGTCAAAGACCTCCTTTTTCCCCCTGGCTCTCAAAAAGAGGGTCCCCATCACTTCATCGTAAAAAACGAGGGGAATAACCGCCATGGACGTAATATTGAGTTCAGCAAAGGTCTTCGCCATCCCTTTCAATCGCTGGTCGTTATGGACGTCCCTGATAATCACATCTTTTTTTGAATCGAAGGCATGCATGATCTCCGGGTATTTGTCGAGATCGATTTCTATTTCTTCTTCATCCCCTATGTCGCTACAGGCGATTATCCTTCCTCTTTTTTTCTTTTCATCCACCACGATGACCGTGACCCGCCCGTCCACCTGTTTGGATGCCTTCTCAGCCAAGACCTGGAGTACCCTCTTTACGTCGAGATCGGAGGTTATCTCGATCATGATATCCATGATGGCCGACTGGTCTCTCTTAATCCTGTCGACCCTGTCGTAGAGAGCCTTCGATCTTAAATGTGCACCTACCCTGGCGAGGATGATTTTCGGTGACGCCGATTTTGTGATAAAATCGTCGGCCCCCACGGCAAGCGCCTTCAAGGCATGTTCGTCCGCATCGAGGGCGGTGAGCATCAATATGGGGACGGCGCTCAACTCTTTTCGTTCCCTGATCCGCCTGCAGGTTTCGATCCCGTCGATACCGGGCATCATCACGTCGAGAAGAATGAGATCGGGGGCCCTATCGTCTAAAATCTTTAACGCCTCTTCTCCCGTCGCCGCATGACTGATTTTATGGAACTGAACCTCCAGGAGATCGGAGATCAATTCTCTTTGCATATTGTCGTCATCGACAAGGAGGATGTTTGCCATAAGGGATTAAATTCGTTTCTTTTTTTATGCTGGAAAAAGCGCCGGGCCTTCACGGGAAACCGGCCGATTTATTTGGAACAACCGCCTGAGAAAAGAGTCCGGTTGTTTGTAATCACTGATAAAAAACTCTATGAATGCAGGTATTCCTGTTAATCCCGCTGAGACGTCGAAGCTCCGGCTAGGCGGAAGGGAGAGAGACGATAAAGGTGGTCCCTTCCTCCTCCTTGCTCAAAACATTGATCCTCCCCCTGTGGATCTCGGCAACCTTCTTCACCAGCGCCAGACCGAGACCCACCCCCTCGTAGCCCCGCGTAAGCGAGCTGTCGAGTTGCAAAAAGGGCTCGAAAATCTTGTTTATCTTCTCTTCGCTTATCCCGATACCGGAATCACGTATGGTAAATTCGATGGCGCCCTCTTCGAGTTGATTCACGGTAAAAGTCACATCGCCCCCTTCATGGGTAAATTTGACGGCGTTTTTGAGGATATGGTTCAGCATGAGGATGATCTTCTTCTTTGCGCCGTTGATGGAAGGGAGGTTCTCCGGGCAGTCGACCTTCAGGCTTAGTCCCTTTTCTTTTGCCTCCATGGCGGATTGCTCCCCGAGTTCTTTCACGATATCGGCAACGTCGAAGAGTTCGAATTTCTCTGTCGGATAATCTTCCTGAAGAGAAACCATCTCAAGGAGAGAATCGATGATGAAGGCGAGCCGCTTGCAGCACTGGTGCATATCGGTCATGATCTCCAACTGGGTGGGGGAGAGGTTCCCCAGGTCTTTATTAAGAAAGAGTTCGAGGTAGCCCGCCACCGGCGTGAGCGGCGTCCGGAGTTCATGGGAAACGTTCTGCATAAATTCGTTCTTCAGCCGGTCGATACTTTTCAGATCCTCGCCGGCGTCGGAGAGTTCCTGTGATTTTTCTTCCAGTTCCGTCGTCAGTTCCTCCAGATTGGTGTAGGAGTTCTGCAATTCCTCGTTGGAGACCTTCAACTCCTCGTAGTTGCATTTCAACTCTTCATCCCATCTCCCCAGGTTTTCCATCATTTCGTTGAACCGCCGGGCGAGCAGCGCCAGGTCGTGATCGGCAGGCACTTCCGTCCTCGAGTTGAAATCCCCCTCCTCCGAGACCTTCTCTACAAAATTAATCAGCTTTATGAAGGGGCGAAGCACGGTCGTCCGGATATGGAGATAGACCACGAGGGCGAAGAAAAAGACAAGGACGACGGTAACGGCAACCACCCGCTGGGAGGTTCGGACTTTGGCGGCATTCAGAGCGTTTATCTCATCCAGCCTCTTTTCAGACATCTCCTCGGCGGCAGCCAATACACCGGCAATTTTCTTACCGATGCGCGCCGCCTCATGTACAGCCTTCTCTTTTTCCGACTCCCGGGAGATGGTCACCGTTTGGCTCACACTTGCCTTATAGTCTCTGAAATCCTCTGCAAGCGCCCCTATCATTTCAACCAGGTTGCGGTCAGTCTCCCTTTTGGCAAGAGAGTCGAGATCTTCCTCCACCTCCTCCACGGAGGCCACCAGTGCATCGAGGTCCGGGCTGTAACCCGCTTCATAACGGTAAAGCTCCATCAGAGAAGTCTCTAAATTCATCACCAGGTGATGATAGGAACTGTGCCTCTCCTGCTCCAAAGCCATAATACGGAAATTTTCTATATAGGCCGACGAGTTCCAGAGCAGGGTGCCGCTTGTCGCAACAACGAAAAGCAGGGAAACAACGAGATATTTCTTTACTTTGCTTCTCATAAACCGTTCTTTTCTACATATCCGTTAAAGAGTTGAGCGTTGTCGATTTTTGCCTTTTCAAGCATCTTACGAACGACGTCATAATCGGAGTCTGCCGTTTCTATAAACCGCTCCGCTTCGAAGGTTTGAAACACCCCTTTCCCCTCAGGGCTCTCGTGGAGACCGAGGAGAGCGGCCTTCAGCCGCTTTTTCATCTCTCCATCCACCGATTTCGAAAGGACGAGTCCGTTCGACGGAACGGGGAGAGACTCGGCCAGGACCGTCATGGCGTCGCCGAACTTTGGATCATTGCGGACAAGCCTATCAAAGACGAGGTCCTTTCCGCAACCGATATCGGCCTTCCCGGAATATACCGCCTTCATGGAGGCGTCATGGCTGCCGTAATAAACGGTTTCGCCGAAAAACCCCTGCAAATCCGGGACGGCCCTGGCCGCCAGATAGGCGCGCGGGAAAATATCGCCCGCCGTTGTAAAGGGATGCACCATGGCCATTTTTTTCCCTTTCCATGTAGAGAAATCGGAGGTAATACCGCTCCCCCGGCGGGTAAAAATATAGCCCTTGTAGTTGGAACGCCCGTCTTTCCATTTCGGTCTCGCCACCACCTCCCCGCCGGCGAAGGCGTTGATAAGGACATAATCGAGACTCCCCACAAAGGCCATCTCGAGGATCCCCTCCTTAAAGGCATGGGCAACCTTACCGTAACTCGCCATGATCTTCATCTCGATGGTCGCCCCCGCCTGCGCCGACAGATAATCGACGAGCGGCCGGTAGCGCTTTCTCTGTTTGAAGATATTGATCTCCGGCACGAGCCCGAGCCTCAAGACCTTTTCGGGAGACGCCTTTTTCACCTCGCCGCCCGGTTTCGCTCCCTCGTCCTTGCAAGCGGAGAAAAAGATGAGAAGGAGAAGAAGAAAGGGTGTGAAACACCTTCTATTCATTGTAGGCCTCCTTAAATTGTCCCGGCTCTTTTGCGAGGCGCAGGAAAACGTCCACCACGACAGGATCGAGTTGAAAACCGGCTTCTCTTTCGATCTCTTCGAGGACAGGCCTCATCTTCATCTTCTTCCTGTAGGAACGGGTCGATCTCATGGCGTCGTAGGTATCGACAACGGCAATGATCCTCGATTCCATTGGGATGCCGTCTTCTTTAAGTCCGTCGGGATAACCCTTCCCGTCATACCGCTCATGGTGATGCCGTATGGGAGGAAGAAGGGCCGCCAGGTGCTTGACGGGCTTTATAATATTTTCACCCACAACGGGATGGTTCTTCATAACCGTATACTCATCGTCCGTCAATCTCCCCGGTTTCCTCAAAATACTGTCATCGATCCCTATTTTCCCGATGTCGTGCAGCCGCGATGCATGCCTCAGACGGTCAATAAAATCCTTTTTCATGCCCATTGCAGAAGCGACGTCCACGGCAAACCGGGTCACCCGTTCCGAATGTCCCCGCGTATATTTGTCTCTCGCCTCAAGCGCAAAGATCATCGATTCCACAATCCCCACCACGTAATCGACCTGTTCCTTGCTCTTTATCAGTTCTCTTTCAAACCTCTTTTTCAGGCTTTCGATATCCCTTCTCCGCCGCTTATCAAGGAGAGTCCCGAGGGCATCTTGAACCACCTTTGCATCTACAGGCTTGGTAATGCAGTCGAAGGCTCCTTCGCGAATGGCGTCCTTGATGAAGACGATGTCCTTGGATTCGGAGAGCAGCATGATATCCGTATGGGGGCTCCCGACGGCAAGTTTTCTTAGAAGATCGAAGATATTGATCTCCACGCCCGAAATATCGGCCAGGAAAACATCGGTATCGTGCGTCGAGATGTGCGAATAGGCCCGCCTGAGCGGGAGAGTCGCCACAGTCTCAAAACTCTCCGTCACCTCTTTCAGGAAAACCATGTCTTTCCTGTTTTCGGACGCCAGGAGAATCTTCGGCTGATACTCCTCCTTTGAGACCGTTTTCCTGGCATAAAGGGAACTCTTTACGGCACGGACGAGGTCGTCGCGGCTGAAAGGTTTTACAAGATAATCGCTCGCTCCTTTTTTCAGGAGTTCTGCCGCATGAACGTCTGTCCCGTAACTCGCCATAATAATAATTTCTATGCTCTGATCGGTCGCCTTGATCTCCGAGATGATCGATTTCTTTTCCATCCACTCGATGAGATGGTCGAGCAAAACGACGTCCGGGTTTTCCTTTTCGAGAAGCTTCGGTATTTCGTCGGAGGCTGCCGCCGTCACTACATTATACCCCTCCAGATCGAGCATGAGGGAAACCATCTTCAGTATTTGCCTGTCCTTGTCGGCAACGAGAATCTTTTCCAAGCTAGTCTTCCTGCAGGTATTTCCTCAAAACGTCGAGCAGGTTCTTCGCATTAAAAGGCTTCTTGATATATTCCGTGCATCCCGCCTCAAACCCCGCCTCCTCGTCTTTGTCCATGGCGAAGGCGGTGAGCGCAACAATGGGCGTCTCCTTGAAAGCCGCCATTTCCCTGAGCTTTCTCGTCACTTCAAGACCGTCCATCTTGGGGATCTGGATATCCATGAGGATAAGATGGGGATTGTTCTCTTCCGCCACCTTCAGCGCTTCGGCCCCATCGATCGCCTCCAGCAGTTCGCAATCGACCGCCTCGAGGATAAACCGGAACAGCTTCATATTGGAGGGGTTGTCCTCCACGATCAGAATTTTCTTTCTTCCTTCTTTCATCTTATCTCTCTTTCACTCATTAATTTCCGTTTGCCATGAACCTGATGTTTTTTATCGCCGTATCTCCAATCTTCATAATCCGGGCCACCTGCCCCGTAAAAAGATCCTCATTCTCCTTCGGCTCTCCCTCTGTCAGGACGAGCAGAGGAATCTCTGACATGAGTTGTTCGCTTCCGAGGCGTTTTATCAACCTTTTGCCGTCATAACCGGGATGTAGAAAATTGAGGGTCACATTGTCGGGCTGCAAGAGTCCGGTGGCCCTGAGGAGGTCTTTCTCATGATTAAAGGAGATCACCTCAAAGCCCCCGTCCTTCAACTGGCGGCAGAGTTCGGTCGCTTCCTTGTGGCCGTTCTCGAAGACGAGAACGAGCTTTGACGGCATGGTAGAGTCGAGCCTGCCCGCCCGTATTTCCTCTTCCAGTTTGGAAAAAAAGGTGTTGTCCTTTACACGCTCCTTCCCTTCCAGCAGTCCGGGCTCCGACTCCGTAAGAAAGGTAAAGAAAAAGGTGCTGCCCTCTCCCGGCAGGGAATCTACCCATATAGTCCCTCCCAGCACCTCCACCAGTTTTTTGCAGATAACGAGGCCCAGTCCCGTCCCTTCGTAATTCCTGGCGTGAGAACTGTCGGCCTGAACAAAGGGTTTGAAAAGTCTTGCAATATCCTTTTCTTCAATGCCGATTCCCTGGTCTTTTATGGCAATCTCTACCATTGCTCCCCGTTTGTTCAGGCTCACTTCAACGGTAGAATTTTCAGGGCTGAATTTAAGCCCGTTGCTGATAAGGTTTAAAAGCACCTGGCTCAATTTTCCGCCATCCGAAACGGCGCCACCCACTCCGTCGCCAGCGGTAACGTCGATCTTCTGGCTCTTCTTGGAGGCCATGGGCGTCATCGTCTTTACCGCCGCTTCAACCTCCTCTTTCACGTCGAATTCCCTCACTTCGATCTCCAGGTAACCGGCCTCTATCTTTGAAAGGTCGAGAATGTCGTTAACGATCTGCAAAAGATGGAGTCCGCTGCCGAGGATATCCTGAACGCACTCCTTTTGCCTGTCCAGAAGTTCTCCTGCAATCGAATCGAGAAGGATTTCTGAAAACCCGATAATCGAATTGAGGGGCGTCCTCAGTTCGTGAGAAACAAGGGAGATGAACTCCGACCTCAGCCTGTCGATCTCGAGAAGTTCATCGTTTTTCTGGAGCAGCATCTCCCCCTTGATTCTCAAATCGGTGGCCATCTGTTTCAGCTTCTTTTCGGCCTCCACCTTGTCGAGACCCATTCCGAGCACGAAAGAGGCGAAGTTGGCGAACTCAATGTCCGGCTCCGAAAAGGCTTCCCCCCAGAAGAGCATAGCGCCCTTCACTTTAATGTCAGACCCGACGACAGGCGCACAGATGAGTTCCCCGGAGAAAGCCGGATCGGAGGCGCTGTAGAGATCGGCAAACTCACTTTTGAAATCGTTTCTGCGGAAGAGAAGACTCTTCTTTGTCTTTTCCAGTTCGCCCATAAGTCCCTTCACCCCAGCCAGCGTAGAGGCATCTGAATTTATACCTTTGGCGGCGAGCTCGGTTATCTCCCGGCTTTCCGAATCATAGAGATAAACGGCACCCGCTAAAGAAGGCCTGTACTCGGAAAATTTATTCAGGAAACCCTCGCCGAGGGCCGAAAGGGAGGACGATTGCAGAATGAGGTAGAGAAGATCATTGTGGGCCGAAAGGGTATGCCCCTGGCCTATAAGAAGTTTATTGTTTTCTTCAAGCTTGAGATTGGTTTCGTTCAGTTCTTTTTCCCTCTGGTTCAACCGTTCGAAGACAGTAGAGATCGTCTTTTCAAGCAGGCCTATCTCATCGGTCGATCCCAACGACTCGACTTCCTGCATCACGTCGTCCGGCACGGAAGCGCCTACAAGAGCGAGCATTTTTTTAAGGGGAGTTGTAATAGACCGGGAGATGACGAGGCCGAGAATTGCAAACCCGAAGATTCCCGCAGTAATAAAACCGAAGAAGAGGAGATCCAGCCTTTCGAGTAACGCGCCCTGATCGAAAGATTCCACGGAAATAGTATGACTGACGATACTGTGGGTCAACAGGCCACTGATGATGTGAGGGACAACACCTAAGAAAAGAAGGGCAATAATCAGTTTTGTTTTGGCACTCATTTTTTAAACTCTCAAAGGGTGTCTAATCAATCCCGAAATAAACGCTTGGCAGGCCGCGAATTCATCCAAAAAAATCATGCCTCAAGTGAATCCCCATTGTATCACAGGCAACATCGTTTTTAAAAACAGAGGCCTCCCACTGCCTCCCCCTTGGCAGTAAAAGAGAACCCCGGCAGAGCTATATCTCGATCCACTCAAAAAAATCAGGAAGGGAGACAAATTTG
This sequence comes from uncultured bacterium, assembly GCA_965372635.1. GTDB lineage: Bacteria > Desulfobacterota > JADFVX01 > JADFVX01 > JADFVX01 > CBDVDA01. Next base: position 23,447 of record CBDVDA010000002.1, read on the forward strand.
ATGAACTGCTCCTCTGCGATAACGTTCACACCCTTCACCCGTCCCTCTATCGACTCAAGGGCGTGCTCCTTACCGAAGGCGGAAAGGGATGACTCGTCCCAGGTCACTTCAACGCACGCGTCCGCCTCTCCCAAGGCGGCAAAAACCCTGTAGCCGCTCCCACCCGCCGCCGTCTCAAGCACCAGGAATTCCGCAGGGCCAGACAAAGAAAAAACGACCTGAAAACGACCCTCTCCAAGAAGTTCTCCCGCCTTTTTCATCACCTCTTGCAGCAGGGAACTTTTCTCCTCCCGGCCTCCCTTTTCTTCAACCATTTCTTTCTTTCGCCGCTCAAATACAGGCGGCGGCTCGAGCGTCTCAGAGAGATGAAACCGGATCGGTTTCGTCAGGTCCTCGATGAGTGAGGTCTTTCCTAAACCGCCCTTTACCTTTGCCATTGAATCACCTCTTTCGCCATCCTGTAGTAATCCTCCGAGCCGTGGCTGGTCCGGTCGTGCTCGAAGATCGTTTTCTGATAACTCGGGGCCTCTGCCAAGCGGATATTGGGACGGATACAGACATTAAAGACCCGACCCGGAAAAGAATCCTTCAGTTTTTCGAGCACCTGCAAGGATAAAGTATTTCTCGGATCATACCTGACCACGAGAAAACCCATGATCTCCAGTTCGGAGTTAAAGCGCTTCACCTCTTCGATCTTCGCTAATATCTGCCTTAAGCCCACGAGGGAATAAAAACCGACATCGACGGGCACGATGATCCACCGGCTCGCCATAAGCGCGTTAGAGACGAGCAGGCCGATCTGCGGTGGGCAGTCAATAATAACGTAGTCGTAATAGTCCCGCACCTGGTCAAGCTTGATTTTGAGCCGCTCTTCATGCCTGTCTTCCTCCAGGAGGATTACTTCCGCTCTGTGAAGGGAGAGCGTGGAGGGCGCAATATGGATGTTCCCTTTTTTAAAGATGTTATATTTAAATTCCACCTCATCGTCGAGGAGGACGTCAGCCATGGAAATAACGATATCCTCGATGTTTATCCCGAAGGTGAGCGATGAACTCCCCTGGGGGTCCATATCGATGAGAAGTACCTTTTTCCCGTTCAGGGCGAGGGCGGCTGAAAGGTTGACGGCCGTCGTCGTCTTTCCGCAGCCCCCTTTCTGGTTCGCTATTGAAATAACTTCCGCCATATGAAGAGCGTCTAGAGGCTGAACTCCTTTATCTTTTCATTGCCAAAATAAACGAAAACGGCGCCACCTGCCTCCCTCACGGAGACCTCTCTCTCCTTATACTTCCTCCCGATATAATAATCCTTCCCCCGTATATTTATCTGCCCTGATTCGGAAACCTTGCAGGCAACACCGCTCTCTTCCTGCCTGACAGACGACCTCTCATCAGTTCTCGGTTCTTCGACGGTCTCGGCACCCTCCCCTTCCCGGTCGAGCGTCTCCTTCATCATGATTTTCTCGGTGCTGGAGAAAATCTCTTCCAGGTTGAGAATGATGGTCAGTTTTTTATTCACTTCGGCAACGCCTGCGAGATAGTCTGCTTTCAGCCCCGCCACCAGCTTCGGCGGCGCATCGATGTCGCTTTCGGCGAGTTTCAGCACCTCATAGACCTTGTCCACCTGCACACCGACGGAAAAGTCCTTCATTTCCAGCACGATGATTCTCGTCTCTTCGTCTCCCGGACTCCGTTCCATGTCAAAACGCCGCCTCATCTCCACGATGGGGATGATGTCTCCCCGGAGGCTAATAATCCCTTCGATAAATTCCGGCGCCTTCGGAAGCGGAACGATCTCGTAAGCGGCGATGATCTCCCGCACCTGCTCGATGGGGATGCCGAACCGCTCACGGTCCAGCCCGAAGGTTATAAATTTACACATCTTTCTCAAAGTGACGTCTCGTTTGCTATCTTCCTGTTCCATCGTCATCCCTCGCTATACCTTAAAGCGTTCCGTAATGCGCCGGAGGTCGTCCCCCAGACGCGCAAGTTCCTGGGCCGTATTGGCGATCTCTTCGGCGCTGGCGGCGGACTCCTTCACTACCGACGAGATACTCTCCATGGACGCCGCCACCTCGTCCGATACGGCCGCCTGCTGCCGCGAGGCCTCGGTTACCATTTCGATAGAATTGACCGTCTCCTTCACCTGCCGGATGATCTCTCCAAGCGCCTCGCCCGTATCGTTCGACAGGGTAGTCCCCTCTTCCACCTCACGGGTCACATCGGACATGGAATCGACGGCGAAAGAGGTCTCCGACTGTATTTCTCCCACGATCTCCGTAATCTGAAGCGTCGAATCGGCCGATTTCTCGGCAAGCTTCCTGATCTCCTCGGCCACCACCTCGAAGCCCCGGCCATGCTCGCCTGCGCGGGACGCCTCGATTGCTGCGTTTAGCGCCAGCAAGTTCGTCTGTGCGGCAATCTCCTTGATTACCTCCACTATCTGTCCGATATGTTTCGACCGCTCGCCGAGACGCTGGATCTTGGCGGCAGAATCGGACACGGACTGCTCGATGCGGGCCATGCCCGACATGGTCCGGGAAATGATTTCTCCTCCCTGGGACGCCGTTTCCGACGTCTTTTTTGAAACCTTGAGAGACCGCTCGGCATTGGTGAAGGTGCCCTGAACGGAGGTGGCCATCTCTTCCATGGCGGAGGCGACTTCTCCCGTCTGCCTGTACTGGTTATCCGTCCCGGCGGCCAACTGCTCCGTCGTGCTCGATATCTCTTCCGAAGCCGAAGCGATGCTGTTTGAGGATTCCATGATGTTGGAGATGATCTCCCTCAAGTTCTTCGCCATATCGGCGAGAGAGGTGGCCATGTCCCCGATCTCGTCTTTTGAAGTTATCTGCAAATTCGCCGTCAGGTCGCCGTCGCCAAACTGTTTGGCAAACTCGGCCACCTTGACAAGCGGCGAGACGATGAGTCGGCTTAAAATTATACTCCCCCCCACGGCGGCGATGACGGCAAGGAGGAGAAATACGAGTTGCATCGTCTTTAACCGGCCCACACCCTTGGTCGCCTCTTTTTCATACATGCCGACGGCGGCATTCATGTTTTTCAGGAGTTTCAGGTTGTTATTTTTGAGATAATTGATGGCGCTGTTGATAACGGCAGACCCTTCCACGACGGACTCGACGCTCTCCTTAAAAGCGCCCCAAAGGGTCTCCACTTCCCCCAGCTTCGCGCGAATGGCCTTCTCTTTAATGGCTTCGACTCCGAGCTTCCGGTTACCTCGGAGAAGGGCCTTGTGCGTACGGTCAAAGGAGTTTAGAGTTGCGGAAAGGACTTTCTTGTCCAACTTCCCCTGGCTTAGAAGGAGCGCCTCTTTCGTCATTTTCTGGGAAAGCATCCTCTGCCGTCCCGCCAGGTTGATCACCTTGGCCGGGAGTTTTGCCCTCTCCATAAGGAGGACCGCTTCGTTCAATTTCTTTAAAAGATCGACATTGTTGCTGTTAATATAGGCGAGGGAAACATTGCGATCATAGGCATTTGCGGCCACCACATCGAGGTTTTTCTTGAATCCCTTCCAGATGCCGGAGATGGCATTCAACTGCGTAAGGATATGGGGGGCCTTCGTCGGCGGCAGGCCCAGTCCTGAGTCGCCGGAGATCAGCCCCTTAAGGGTCTTGTCGAAGAGTGCACTGGTTTTCTTCAGGCTCTCCACCTTTTCAATATCCTGGCTGACGCCGAGCGCCTCTTTGGTCATTTTCTGGGAAAGCATCCGTTGCTTCCCGGCCAGATTGATTACGACGCCGTCGCTCTTTTGCGCATTGAGCGTCAAAAATGTAGCCATAATGGCAAGCCCCATGAGCAAAAGGAGCCCGAGAAATACGGCAAATAGTTTTAGATTGATCCCCACTCTCATAATTCCTGCCTCCTCTAAGTTTTAAATCGTTCCGTTAAACGTTGCAGGTTGTCGCCAAGCCGGGCAAGTTCCTGCGCTGTATTTGAAATCTCTTCAGAGGCGGCAGCTGTCTCCTTCGTAATGGTGGATATACTCTCCACCGATGCCGCCACTTCATCGGAAACGGAGGCCTGCTGTTTGGATGCCTCTGCCACCATTTCAATAGAATCGACGGTCTCCTTTACCTGCCGGATGATCTCCTGGAGCGCCTCGCCCGTCTGGTTGGAGAGCTTCGTCCCTTCCGAAACCTCGGCAGTCGCCTCTTTCATGGACGTAACGGTCAAGGCCGTATCACCCTGTATCTCTCCAACGATCTCCGTAATCTGCAGGGTGGATTCCGCCGATTTTTCGGCAAGCTTCCTGATCTCCTCGGCTACCACCTCGAAGCCGCGCCCATGCTCCCCGGCGCGCGAAGCCTCGATTGCGGCATTGAGAGCCAGGAGGTTCGTCTGGGCGGCAATCTCCTTGATCACCTCCACGATCTTTCCGATCTGGTTCGAGCGGTCTCCAAGGGCCTGCACCTTCGCACTCGACTGGGAAACGACGTCTTCGATGCGAGCCATGCCGCTCATGGTGTTGCTCACGATGTCGCCCCCCTTCGATGCCGTCTCCGACGTTTTCTTGGAAACATCGAGGGATTTCTGGGAATTGATGAAGGTGGCCTGTACCGAATTGGCCATCTCTTCCATGGCGGAGGCCACTTCCGTCGACTGTCTCGCCTGGTTGTCGGCGCCGGCGGCCAACTCCTCCGTCGAACTCGATATCTCTTCCGAAGCACTGGCGATACTGGTGGACGCCTCCTTAATATCTTTAATCATCTCCTGGAGACCGTCCATGAATTTATTGAAGGCCGTCGAGGACTCGGCAACTTCGTCCTTTCCTATTACATCCAGCCTGAGCGTCAGGTCGCCGCCGCCGGAAGCGAGGTCCTCCATCGATTTCCTCTGTAAAACAATTGGACCCGTAATGCCCCGGTTGATGGAAAAGGAAACGACAACGGCAAAAAGAAAGGAAAGGACTGTCACTCCCAGGTACTGTATCAGGTCGCGCCGGGCGCTATCCTTAAAATTAGCCGCCTTCGATTTCAACTCCTGCGACAGCTTGTCCTCCACCTCTTTAAGCAGGTTGATCTTCCCCGTAATCGTCTTAAACCAGTAGGAGGCATCGACCTCAAAACCTCCGGAGGCGGCCTTCCCGAAGGCAATTCCCCGCATCCGGTCCACTTCATCCACATACTCCCCCTGCACCTTGGTCTTGTAATAGGTCTTCTCAGAAGGAGAAGCAAAGCCCATAAAAACCCTCATGTAGGTACGCTGCGCCTCGACGAGAAAAGCGAACTTGTTATACATGCCGGGGCCAAACCTGTCCGCCGCAAAGGTGTTGCTGAGCACTGCCCGTTCGATACCGGCCCGTTCCTTTCCTTGCAAGAAGTTGACATAGGCGGCAATCGTAGTGGAGAGTTCCGCATTGCTGCTTATCTTTCCGATGAAGGCGATCGTCTCCAGAAAGGAGGCGTTCATCCTCGTATAATAACCGATCGCCTCAGCCACAGAAAGCTTGAGGGCGGTGATTTCGCCCCTCATCTTTTCGACCTTACTCAGATCGGCCAGGCTCCTGTCGAGGACTCCCTTGAATTCACTCCCGTAACGGTTGTCGTCGAAACCTCGCAGGAAACCGCTGAGGTCGGCCCGCTTTTTGTCCGTCGATTTCCTCTGCGCCGGCAATTCTTGGGCAAACTTCTTCCCTTTTCCACCGATGTAGCCGGCGGTACGTCCTCTTTCCTTCTGCGTTTCATGAACGAGGGCGCTTATCTTGACGGCCAGGTCGGAGAGCCGCTCCAGGTCCTTCATGTCTTCAGACACCGTGTATTTGTCCAGCACGCTGTCGGCGGAAAAATAAAGCAGCCCGGCAAGCGGAAAAAACATCATTAAAATGAGCTTGTTCCTGATTCTAAGATTGTTTAAAAACGTCATAACGCTCCTCCTTATCCCTTAGGTCTTAAAATTGTTTCCCGTCCATTAATGGCGTTTCCGCCTCCATTCATTTTTGTGAAAAAGCCGGATTTTTTCATATCCCCTGCCAGAGGGTAGGCACATCCAAAACGAGGACGATCTCCCCCGTCCCGAGGATACTGGCGCCCGAGATGCCGTCGAGCGGCGTCTCCAGCCTTTCTATAAAAGGCCCTAGCGGTTTGATTACCGTTTCCACCTTCCCCAGGAATTCATCGATGACGATGCCCGCCTTCATCCCCATCTGGTTGAGGACCACCGTATTCATCCTCCCGGTCAGCTGCCTTTCCACCTCGCCCTGTTCGAGGTTAAAGAGCGTCGAGAGACGGTGGATAGGGACCGCCTTGTGCCGGACCATATAAACCATCTGGCCTTTCATATATTCCACCTTGTCTTCATAAATCATGATCGTCTCATCCACGTAGGGCATGGGAATACCGAAAACGAGGTTCCCCTCCCGGACGAGGAATAGCTGCACAATGGCGAGAGTCAGCGGGACCCTGACGGTGACTGTCGTCCCTTTTCTCTCTTCCCATTCAAGCCCCACATCCCCTCCCACCTTTTCGATGTTGGATTTCACCACGTCCATGCCGACCCCTCGCCCGGAGACAGAACTTATTTCGCTCGCCGTACTAAAACCGGTATGGAATATGTAGCGGGCCGCCTCATCGTCGGAGAGCTCCCGCATGTCGTCGGCGCTTACGATTCCCTTTTCCACCGCTTTTCTTCTGATTTCAGGAATATTCAAACCGCGTCCGTCGTCTTTGATCTGAATGAAGATGCTGTTGTGCTCGTGGTAGGCATTAAGGATGATCGTCCCCGACTGCGGTTTGCCGATTTTCACCCGTTCACTCTTTTCCTCGATGGCATGGCCGATACAGTTCCGGACAAGGTGGACCAGCGGGTCGTAGAGGATTTCGATGACACTCTTGTCGAGTTCCGTGTCTTCCCCCTGGATATCGAGGCGCACCTCTTTCCCAAGGGAACGAGCCGTATCCCTCACGAGACGGTAAAAACGGTTAAAAAGGTCCTGCACCGGCACCATCCTGATGCCGAGGACTTCACTTTGAAGCTGGGATGAGATATTGTTGATGTAGGAGGCGATTTCGATCAGATCGTCGTTTTTGATCTCATTGCTGATCTGGAGCAGCCTGCTCCTGCCCGCTGCAAGTTCCCCCACAAGGTTGACCATTTTGTCGAGACGAAGGGTGCTCACCCGCATGAAAGCGGTGTCTCTCACATCCTGCGGTTCTGTTTCCTTGGTGACTTCCTTTTCCAATGTCACCTTTTTGGCCTCGCTCACTTGTCCCTGCGGCGCACCCTGGCGAGGCCCGACAAGAAGGGATTCGAGGTCGCTCACGATGCCGGTCAGGTCCCGGTCGGACTCGTTTCCGGCGATGAAATCTTCAAGCAGGAGGGAGGCGATATCAATGGCGCGAAAAAAAACGTCGTTGATCTCGGGGAAGAAGTCTAATTCATTGTCCCTCAATTTATCGAGAACGTTTTCTATTTTATGGGCAACCGTACTTAGCGTGGTAAGGCCGATAAAACCGGCATTACCCTTCAGGGTATGGGCGGATCTGAAAAGGCTGTTGATAACCTCCTCATCGCCGGGCGATTTTTCTAAACTGACGAGTTCCCGGGAAAGTTTTTCCAGTATATCCTTGTTTTCGGATATAAATTCCCCGTAGAGTTCCCTCAGATCAGGTCCTTCGTTATCGGTCATTCAGACCACCTTTTCTATCCTATAACCTTTGTAACAGCTTCCAGCAGTTCGGGCGGCTGGAAAGGTTTATTCAGGAAATTTTCCGCCCCAAGGTCCATGGCCGCCTGCCTGTCCTCCTCCCCTTTTTCGCTCGACAGCATGATAACGGGCGTCTTGGAAAACTCGGGATTGGACTTGACCTCCTTCAGTACCTCAAGGCCGTTCATCCTCGGCATCATGATGTCGAGGATAATGAGATCGAAGGTATCGTTGGACACCTTCTCCATCCCTTCAATACCATCGTTCGCCGTGACAACATCGTACCCCTTGTACTTGAGTGTAAAGGAGATAAACTTCTGCGTTGCCGGCGAATCTTCAACACACAGGATCTTCTTTGCCATTTTTCATTCCTCCATGAAATTCCATTATACTTTAAGGTAAACAGGGCCTCCTCGGTGAAACTCGAGTTTAAAGGGAATCTTTTTCACATCGATAATCTCTGCATTCCCGAGGATGAGCGCCCCTCCCCGGCTCAGCAGTTCGTAAAACTTCTCCGCAATCATATGCTTCACCTCATCGGGGAAATAAATAAATACGTTCCGGCAAAGGATGACATCCATCCCCTGGTAAAGAGAGAGCGAATCGACCTCTTTCAGGTTAACCCGCCGGTAGGTGATCATATCCTTTATTCCACTCTCCGCCCGGTACGACTTGTCGTCTTTCGTAAAATATTTCTTTTTAATATCGTCTAAGGGTATGCGGAAAGAATTCTCGCCAAAAACCCCCTTTCCCGCCTTTTCAAGCGCCCGTGTGGAAATGTCGGAGGCGAGAATGGAGATGTTCCACCCTTTCAAGTGAGGGAATTTCTCTTTCAGTATCATCGCTAGGGTGAGCGGCTCTTCCCCGGTGGAACAGACGGCGCTCCAGATTTTCAACCTGTTGTCGCGCACCTTCTCCTTGTCTTCGATGATCTTTTTCAGAACCACGTCGCTCAGAGTGTCGAGCTGATCGGGGTGCCTGAAAAAGCTCGTTTCGTGAACCGTGATAAGGTTGATCAACTCCTGCAGTTCGCTGCTCGCGCCGCCGTCGTCATATTTCAGCTTGTAGTAATACTCCCTGTAATCGGTGAGGCTGTTCACCATCATCCGCTCTTTCACGCGGTATTCCAGGTAATCGATGCGGTTGTCCCTGATCCTGATCCCCGCTTTCTCGCTGATAAAATCCCTGAAGATCGCGAAGAATTCAGCATTCAGCTTTTCGATGGCATGGTCATCGCCGAAATCAAAGAGCATCAGTTTTCCTTCTGTTCAAGCATTCTCTTCGCCGCTTCCTTGACAAAAAGGTTGTTATCTTCAGTCATCTTTTTAATCTGTTCAAGGCTTTCCTCGTCATCATATTTTCCAAGCCCTCTAACAGCGCTCTCACGCACTTTCCAGGAGACATCCTTCACCCCTTCGAGGAAGACCGCTTTATCTATCTTATTTTCCGAGAGGGACAGCACTTCAATGAAGGCCTGCCTTACGTCTTCATCCTCTTCTTCGCTGAAGGAAATCAACTCTTCATCGATTTCATCGGGCGCGATGTCGAGAAGCGCTTTTAGGGTTACGATCCTGACTGCGCCGAGGGGATCTTCCACCGTCTTTTTCAAAACGGTAAGCGCCCGCGTGTCTTTGAGGCTGCGGAGGGACTGAACGGAGTGATACCTGACCCAGGGATCGCTATCCTGCGCCGTCAGCAGAAGCGGCTGGACGCCCCGCTGATCGGCGAGTTTACCGAGTACGATGGCCGCCGATTTCCTGAGCACCGGGTCATCGCTGCCGAGCAGCATGATCGGAATCGATCCAATGCCCTCCCTCCCCTCAATCTCGGCCAGCGCGAAAACAGTGGCCTGTTTGACGTTGCTGTCACTGTCGAGGAGAAGCTTCTCCATCTCCTCCTTCGCCTCTTCCACTTTTAAAAGCCCCATAATTTCAGCAATGGAACGCTTCAGCATGGGATTTGCATCGACCAATGAATCGAGAAGCTGACCGCACTGCCCCTTATCGGGTTTGATCCCCACAATCGCCTTTACGGCAGCCGACCGGATCAATTCGGAATAATCCTCCAAAAAATCTCTCAGGCGTTCAAAAACCCCGTCGCCGCCGATCTTCCCAAGCAGGTTGATAGAGGCGATTTTCAGGTCCTCATCGTCCTCTTCCAGGGTACGCATGACAAATTTAAGCGCCCTGTCGTCGTCGATCTCTTCCAGTGCCTTTATGGCAAGAAGTTTGGCCCGCTTTTCCGGAATATCGATAAAGCTGCTAAGCGAATCGACGGACGCCGGTCCAAGTTCGGCAAGGGTCTCGCCCGCCTGCTTGCTTACGTCATAATCTTCATCGCCGAGGAGCTTGGTCAGCGGCTTGACGGCGCCCTCCGCCTTCAGCCAGCCGAGCAGCACGGCTGCCGCTCCCCTCGCCTCCGAATCTTCGCTGGCGAGCGTGGAAATCAATCGTTCGGAAACAACCTCCCCGTTTATGCCGAGCGATGAAAAACCGCTCACGTCGAAGTCGCTGTTCTTCTCCTTGATGCTGACGAGCGCTTTTGCACTGGACGCCACGATCTCGTCGTTGTCATTTTCCAGGTTGGCAAGCAGCACCGGGATGGCCTGGACATCGCCGATTTTGCCGAGCGCGTCACTGGCTGGCGAGACGACGAAAAACTCCTTTTCCATTACCTCGAGGATTTTATCGACGGCCTTACTGTCGCCGATATCGCCGAGCGCTTCCAGGGCCGCCGTCTGGATCCACATATCTTCATCGAGACAAGGGAGCAGCGCATCGATAGCGCTGCTCTCTTTCATCTTGCCGAGAGCGAGGATGATGTAATACCTCGAATCGCCTTTCGAACGCGCCAGCGCGCCGAGAAGAGGTTTCAACCCCTTTTTGTTCCCAATGTCCCCGATGCAGTCCGCCGAATACCTGACCGTGTTGTCGTCCTCGTCTTCCAGTGATTTCGAGAGCGCATCGAGGGCGAGGTCTCCAAGGCCCGTCAGTATCTTGACGGCCGAGTTTCTCACCCTGGCGTCGGTGTCCTTCAGTACCGTAAGGAACATGGCGACCCCCGACTCGTCGCCGATCGTAAGGATAGACTCGACGGCCATCTCCCGAACCAGCCAGCTTTCATCACTGAAGGCGTCAATGAGCGCACGGAGACCCTTGTCGGACTTTATGGAACCGAGTTTGTGGGCCGCCTCCCGGCGTCTCACCTCGTCTCCGTTCTTTAATGTTTCAATTAACTCATCCACCATAAATAAATTCCTCAGGCTCTAATCCCGTATTACCACCCCCTAAATGGAACAGACTAGTTTAGAAAAGGTTTCGACGCCTCATCAAAATCGTTTTTCACCGTCTCCACCGTATCGGCCAGGTCCTTGATGGCGTTGATATTCTCAGTGGAGATAAAATTGATGATCTCCGTCGCCTGCTTGATCTGCTCGCTGTCGTGCTCCTGCTCGTTTGTAAGGTTCGTCAGGTCTTCCACCACGGTAATCACTTCACTGATTACGTCGGCAATCTGTATGGACGACTGGTGCTGTTTCTCCGTCGCCTCCTTCACCTCTTTCGTTAGCTCGATGATGCGGGTGGCCGACTCGTCGACGGAACGGTTGATGTTCACGTGTGATTCAATCGATTTTCCGGCGATATCGAGGTTGGTCGCCTCTTCCTGGATGGCGGAGAGAACGTCGTCGGCCATCTTCACCTGCTGGCTCGTAGCGGAAAGGATGCTTTCCGACATCTCCACCGACGCCCTGGAACTCGATTGAATCTTCTTTAGAATTTCACCCGCCTTGTTGGCGAGAGAAACGCCTTCCTCCACGCCCCACATGCCGACTTCGTTCGCCTGCACCGTGCTTTGCACCATGTTCTGGATGGCGTCGATCAACTGCGATATCTCGACGGTAGAAGTCGACGTCTGGCTGGCGAGTTTTTCCATTTCGCCCGCCACGACGGCGAAAGGTTTTCCATGCTCCCCCGCCTGTGAGGCAATAATGGAGGCGTTCAGAGCCAGGAGGTTAATCCTCGTTGCCACGCTGTCGATAAACTTAATAATATTGCCGATCTCACCCGACCGGTCTCCGAGGGTCTTGATAACGGAAGAGGATTCGGAAACGATACTCTTCAAGTTCTCCATACTCTCGATGGTCTTCCTCACCGAATCGGCGCCATGCTCCGACTCTCTTGCCACGTCTTCCGACATTTTGAAAGAATCGCCGGCGCTCTTCTCGATATTCTTCGCAAAGGTATTGATTTCCTTTATGCCCCGCGTGCTCTCCACCGAAGAGCGGCTGAGAACGGTGAAGTTCTCACTAATCATCCTGACGGACGTGCTCATCTCCTGGATATCGTCAATCGACTTCTCAAGCACCCGAATCACCTCGCGGTTATGGTTGCTAATGTCCCCGATGGCATCCACCAGACCGACAACTGAGCGTGAGGCCTTTTCCGCCGAGGGAGAAAGCCGATCGATCATGGTCACCGTCTTGCGGATGGAATCGCTGATGCCGCCGATAGACGTTGTCGTCTCCTCCAGAGAAAAAACCTGGGCGTCGGTGCCGAGCCTCATCTTCGTCGCCCTGTCGCAAAGGCCGTAAATCGAATCCCTGGTTGAAGTAAGAAAAGCTCGCCTTTCTTCATCCCCTGCGACCGCCGATCCCGGCACGTCCCCGTCAGGAATAGCACCCGCCCGCCCCTCCCCCTCTTTCAACGCTTCGGCAAGAGAATAAAAGGCAACGATGGAGACGAGCACCACGAGGATAGTAATCACTGCCGAGCCCAGAAAAAACTGGTTCAGGACGAGAAGATAGAGAAGCCCTAGCGTCGTATAGAAAGCGAAGGGTTGGGGGATGATGATTTTCTTTAAGAAATCCATTTACTAATGGGTACCGTTACTTAGACTTTAGCGTTGTAAAATAAGTCGTTTTGCCGGTTCACTTTTCCACACCGAGCGCCTCGAGCGCCTTTTCCACCAAATCGGCCGATTTGAAAGGTTTCTCAAAATAGTGATAAGCGCCGATGGAGAGGATTTTCTCACGGCTTTGAGACGAGGGCAGTGCAGAGAGAACGATGACCGGGATGTCTTTCAAGTCAGGGTCTTCCTTGCACCTCCGGCAGACCTCGAAACCATCCATCCCCGGCATCATGATGTCGAGAATAATGATGGCCGGTTTTATGGTGTTCAGCAAGCCGATCGCCTCGTCTCCGCTTTTCGCATAATCAACCTTAAACCCCTTCGCCATGAAGAGAAAACCGAGCATCTTACTCAGTTTATCATCATCGTCTATAATCAAAATCGTCTTTTCCACAGGACCTCCTCATACAGAGTATACTTAGAGTTGCTAAACGTTCAAAGGATTCAATTTTAAAAAATAATTTGAGTTTTAAAATCTAACATTCCACCCGGTCAATGTCAATCATCAAATCCCCTTTATCCCCCCCCTCACATAGGGGTGACTGACTGCACTCCGGCAGGACTATTCTTCGATCCCAAGGGAGCTGTAATCGCCTGCCCCTTTTCTTAGCAGTTCCGGCAGGTCTCCCGTCAGATCAATCACCGTCGAGGCATCTCCCACAAGAATTCCCCCGTCGATGGTCACATCGAGGTGTTTACCGAAGAAAGTTTCAATATCCAGGGGGTCGCAAAGCACCTCCCCGCCCGAGAGATTAGCGCTTGTACTCACGATGGGGTTTTCGAGCGCCTTTACGAGAGCGAGAGCGATGGGATTGTCGGGTACCCGGATACCCACCGTCTTCCGTTTCGGCATGAGCGATTTCGGCACATAGCTGGACGCCTCCAGCACGAAGGTATAGGGACCGGGCAGGAGACGTTTCATTATCCTGTAGGCCGAGTTGGAAACCTTGGCGAAACGGCTGATATGGCTGAGATCGGCACAGACGAAACTGAGCGGCTTTTTGGGGTCCCGCCCTTTAAGCGCATAGATACGATCGAGCGCCTTTTTGTTGAAGATATCGCAGCCGACCCCGTAAATCGTGTCGGTGGGGTAGGCGACTACTCCACCCTTTTTAAGGAGGTCGGCCACCTTCCGGATGAGCCTCTCCTGTGGGTTTTCAGAATTGATATGGAGCAACATTTGTCCGTCTCCTGCAAACGGGCCGGGAAAGATACTCCAACTCCCGGCAGCCTGATTTTAGAAAAATGAGATTATATGTTGAACGGCGCTATTTTACAAGTGCAGAGGGGGGATAATACAGGGACTTTCGTATTTAGCCTGGACTTTGATTTATACCACAGAGGCACGGAGCCACAGAGAAAAGACATGAAATTCTCTTTATCAGAAAAAAAACATCTGTTTGAGATGATATATAGATTCTCTGTGTCTCTGTGTCTCTGTGGTTAGAAAAGAACTTTATTTGGCGACAAAATAATTTTACTATCCTACCCGGCGAGCACGGCCTCGACGACCGCCTGGGGAGAAACAAGATGCTTTTTGAAACTCAGTTTTCCCACCTCCACACCGAGAGCGAGGGCAACCAACTGGGCCACGTTGAATATTGGAAGCTGGGTCTTTCTTTTAAAAAGTTTTTCCGCCTCCCCCTGGTAGGCATCGAGAGAAATATCGCAGAGCGTGCAGGGCGTCACCATGCAATCTGCCCCTCTCTCCTTCGCCTCCTGGACCCGTTTCCCAGTCGACTTGAGCGACGCCCGTTCATTGACGAGAAGGGTGTGAAATCCGCAACAGCGAGTCTTTCCCCGGTATTCGACGGGCGTTCCCCCGAGCGCCTTGATGAGAAGGTCCAGCGATTTAGGATTTCGCGGGTCTTCGAAACCGAGGATCTCGCCCGGCCTTAAGGTATGACACCCGTAAAAGGCGGCCACGTTCAGCATATCGAGGGGCCGTTTCACATACCCTTTTACCTTTTCCAGCCCATAATCCTTCACGAGCACCCAGAGAAGGTGGGTCATCTTCACCCCTCCTTTATACTCCATGCCTACCTCTCTCAAAACCAGGTTGGTCCGCTCCAGAAGAGCCGGGTCGGATTGAAGATCGTGGTTGATCTTGGCCATCGTCTGGAGACAGGTGCTGCAAATGGTCATGATATCGAGGCCCATCTCCTCGGCGATGGCGAATATGCGCGCATTAATGACGTAGCTCAACTCCTCGTTCGCCTCATCGAGACATCCCGCGCCGCAGCAGGTGGCGTTTTTCATCTCCACCAGTTCGATGCCGAGAATACCGGACACGAGCCGGGTCGCCTCGTCGGCCTCCTTCATGATCGCCTCTGCAGCGCAGCCGGGGTAATAGGCGTACTTCATTTCTTTATCCCCATTAGTTTGTAGATCTTTTCGATCTCCTCCTGCCCTTGAATGTCCTTCAGTATAGGGAAGGGAACCTTCCCCTTCATCTGCATTCGAAGCGCCATCGGTATCATTCCGAGAGAACGGAGTACGCCCACCGTTTTGAGCGGTATCGTCGCCTCGTTCAATTTACCGTGACTTTTGATGTCCGACTGGAAGGCCATCACGTGCCTCACGCCCGGATTATCCACCACACCCGCTTTGATCGCCTCCTGCCGGATGCGGACGATCTGATCGAGGGGACGCACATCCTTGGGGCACCTGTCGATGCATAAGTTGCATCGCGTGCAGTCCCAGACATTGGCGTCTTCGCTGAGGAGTTCGAGCCTCTCCTGCCGGATGGAATCTCTCCCGTCAGCCACGAACTTCCACCCCTTGGCGAGCGCCGCAGGGCCCATGAAATTATCGTCCGTCTCACGTATGGTGCAGTCGCCGAAACAACTGCCGCACATGATGCAGTTGGAGGATTCATCCAGTTTCTGTACCTCTTCGGCGGAAACAACGTTTTCCTTTTCCCCTTCCGGCTCCTTCGGTTCCAGCCAGGGGATCGTCTTTTCAATCTCGTACCAGAAAGGGGAGAAATTCACAACCAGGTCTTTCACAACGGGCATATTGCCGAGGGGCTCCACGTGGAGTTCCTTATCGCCCCACTTGATGTCGGAGAGGGGGGTCTTGCAGGCGAGTATGGCCGTGCCGTTTACGGTGACGGCGCAGGAGCCGCAGATGGCGCTCCGGCAGGACCGCCTAAAGGTGAGCGTGCCGTCCTGCTCTTCCTTTATCTTAATAAGGGCGTCGAGGATGGTGGCGTTCTCGCCGATATCGAGGTTGAATGCCTGCATGTAGGCATCGTCCATCGACTCGGGATCGAAACGCTGTATAAATATTTTCTTCATTTCACAACCTCAGTACTTTCGCTCGGTTGGTTCATATTTGGTAAAAGATACGTCGCTGTAGTCGAGGCGGACGCCCTCCCCGTCTTTTGTAGCCACCGTATGCTTCATCCACTTCTCATCGTCCCGGCCTGGGAAATCTATCCGCCAGTGTGCGCCGCGGCACTCCTCTCTCGCCAGCGCCCCCTCGACGATCACTCCGGCAAGGGAGAGCAGGTTTCCTACTTCCAGTGCCTCGATGAGGTCCGTATTGAAGGTTTTTCCTTTATCCTGGATGGCGACCTTTTTGTATCTCTCTTTAAGCTTCGCCACCTCTTCCTGTGCATTTTCGAGTTTTGCCTTTTCCCTGTAGACGCCCACGTCGCGGTTCATAAGAACTTGCAGTTCCAACCGGATTTTCGGGTAGGACTCGCCGTCCGTCCGGTTCAGGAGATTTCCCACGTCGAAGGCGGCGTCTTCGAGGGCCTCTTCGTCCCACGCTTGAAGTTTCTTTTCACGCGCATATCTCGCCGCTGCCGCACCGACGCGACGACCGAAAACAACCGCTTCGAGGAGAGAATTGCCGCCGAGACGGTTCGCGCCATGCACACTGACGCAGGCCGACTCGCCTGCCGCAAAAAAACCGTCTACGGTAGATGCGCCGTTTACGTCCGCCTTGATTCCTCCCATGGAATAGTGGGCTCCGGGCCGGATCGGGATAGGCGCTTCGATGGGATCCACTCCTTCGAACTGGATGCTCAGTTCCCTGATCTGGGGGAGCAGTTCGAGAATTTTCTCTTTGCCGAGATGGCGGATGTCGAGATGGACGCAGCCGTCGATCCCACGCCCTTCGTTGATTTCCGTCTGCTCCGACCGGGAGACTACGTCACGGCTCGCCAGTTCCATGGCGTTTGGCGCATATTTTTTCATGAACCGCTCGCCGTCGGAATTGAGGAGGTAGCCCCCTTCACCGCGCGCCGCTTCGGAGATAAGGACGCCCGTACTTTTCAGAGTGGTTGGATGAAATTGGACAAACTCCATATCCATGAGCGGCACCCCGGCGTGATAGGCGAGCGCCATGCCGTCGCCCGTATTGGCGTGGGCGTTGGAGGAATTGAAAAAGACCCGGCCATAGCCCCCGGTGGCGAAGATGACCGCCTTCGCCCGAATCCGGTGGAGCTTGCCGCTTAGCAGGTTGATAGCGACAACCCCGCGCGTAACCCCCTCTTCAACGACGAGTTTCACTACGTGCCACTCATCGTAGACCATCACCCCTCGCTTCATGATCTGCTCGTAGAGGAGGTGGAGGATGGCGTGCCCCGTCCGGTCTGCCGCATAGCAGGCCCTCGGGTGGGACGCGCCGCCGAAGGGGCGTTGGGCTATCCGGCCTTTGTCGTCCCGCGAAAAGATCGCCCCCATCCGCTCCAGTTCGTAGATGTCGTCCGGCGCCTCGCGGCACATGATCTCGATCGCCTCCTGGTCGCCGATATAGTCGCTCCCCTTCACCGTATCGAAGGTATGGCTCTCAATCGAATCTTCGGCGGCATTGCCGAGCGCCGCATTGATCCCCCCCTGGGCAGCTCCGGAGTGGCTCCGCACGGGATGCACCTTGCTCACAATCGCCACATTGAGGCCCTCTTCCTTCGTCGCCTCGATGGCGGCCCGCATTCCCGCAAGCCCGGCACCGACAATAATCAGATCGTGGACAACCATTAATTTAAAACCTCTTTTTCATTATAAGTTAAGTTTATCAAGAACTGATTCCAAGTCAAGAGATATCTGGGATTAGACTGTTGACAGTCAAATATGTGAAGAGTTAGAGCTGCTACAGAGCAAGTGTCACAAGAGTTACAGCCCAAGATGTTGGGCGCAATGCCCTCCAGTTATTGCACCCTACCTGGCTAACACTTTCTTCTTCTGGTGCAATATACGATTATTAGCTGAAAGTGTGATTTTCTTAACCATTCCAAAATGTGAAGATTACACTCCGTAATCGTCAAAAAACCCTTGCAATCAACAAAGCATATCGTATTATCATAGGGTGACTATCCTCCCGTAAGTGCGGTTTATTAGTAAGCCTTAACGGTTTGTATGTTCTCTGGCGACAATCTATGATATATTTTTTTGACATCATCTTCTACAAAGTTGATTGAGGTGACACTTGACTGCAAGAAATGAAAAAAGCTACTCCATGCCAATGCGTAATCTTGTTGTTATGGTGGTTTCAATATTTGTCATTGAACTCATTCTAATGTTTTTTCTGAGCTTAGGTGGCTTCCCTCCAATTATTGAAGCTCTGCTTGATGCTGTCCTTCTTATCGTGTTGGCATCACCCTTTCTTTACTTTTTATTGTATCATCCTTTAATAATTCATATAAATGAACGCAAGAAGGCTGAAGAATACTTAGAATCAGCTCATGCTTTTTTACAAGACTTGATTAACACCATACCGAATCCAATTTTCTATAAAGATGCATCGGGCCACTATCTTGGATGTAATGAAGCCTTTGAGAAGTATCTTGGCAAGACAAAAAGTGAAATAGTTGGAAACACTGTGTATGATGTGGCCCCTATAGACTTGGCAGATAAAAACGGGCAGATCGATGATGACTTGTTTCAAGAGGAAGGGATTCAGGTATACGAAAGTCAATTTTTGCATTCTGATGGAAGCAGACGCAACGTTATCATCAATAAAGCCACTCTTAATAATGCCGATGGATCTTTAGGAGGACTCGTTGGCGTAATAATTGACATTACAGATCGCAAACGTATAGAGGTTGATCTTAAAAAATCAAAAAAGGATGCCGATACTGCAAACAAGGCTAAATCGGATTTTCTTTCTAATATGTCTCACGAGCTGAGAACACCCCTGAATGTCAGTACCGGTTTTTCTGAAATGTTAAAAGATGGCATAGTCGGGGATATGCCTGAACAACAAAGAGAATTTATCCAGGATATTTACGACAGCTCTTACCATCTCCTTGCCTTAATAAATGACATACTTGATCTTAGCAAGATAGAATCCGGTAATATGGAAATGAAAATCACAGAAGTGAATTTAAAAAAACTAATAGAAAAAAGTCATTTATTTATAAAAAATAAGCTTTTATCAGGAGACCTTGAACTGACAATGGAAATAGGTGAAAATGTTGGGGTCATATCTGCCGATAAAAGATTGCTCAAGCAGGTACTGATTAATCTACTTTCAAATGCCGCTAAATTTACGCCAAAGGGCGGCCAGATTACAGTTGGGGCAGAAAACATAAAAGACAACTCAGGAAATGATAATAGGATTGAAATATTTGTTGAGGACACTGGAATAGGAATTAAAAAAGAAGATTTAGTTAAAGTTTTTGAGCCCTTTAAACAGATTGAGTCAGTGTTAACGAAAAAATATCAAGGGACTGGGCTCGGGCTATCCATCTGCAAAGATATTATTGAAATGCATGGGGGCAGGTTATGGGTTGAAAGCGAATGGGAAAAGGGAAGTAAGTTCATCATTAATCTGCCTGCACCCAAAAATCTAAATCTATGAAAAAACATACAATACTGCTAGTTAATAATGATAAGAATTGATCAGATTACACCATAGATATGGCGCCTGATGTGTTGAGTGAGTGTCATTTAATATTCAGTTTCAACTCTTTTTCCCGTGATCGTTATTTTTTGCTCATGAAAATTCTGTGCATTAGTAAGTGTGCTAGCTAGGTTGGAGTGAATTCACAAACCCCAACAAAATAAATTCCTTTCATCATATCCACAAAACTCTTTTTCCGATACTCCACGTTGGCCCCTCAATACCATGAATATGAATGTTTAAATGTTTGCCAACTCTTTTATCTTTGATTGAAGGGAATTGAATAAATTATTTTAGGATACAGCCTGTAATGTGTAATGATATACTAAGGCACATTATGATAGGAGGTAATATTGGCTGATGATTGGTCCCACAATAAAAACAATAATAATTTTAGTTGTCATCTTTATTGGTGCTGCCCTCTATCTCCATAAAGACGTCAGCAAAAAATCCGGCTATATCTCATCAGAAGCGTGCAAAGACTGCCACAAACGCCACTATGACGGTTGGAGCAATACTCTCCATCCCAAGATGTTCAGACCGGTGAAAAGTTCTGACGACATTTTAGGCGATTTCAACTCAAAAGATCCAGCACTGACCTTCGAAAAAAAGGATGTAGAATACGTTGTCGGCAACAAATGGGAGCAGGTCTACGTGAGGATGATAGACGGCGAATATTACCCCCTTACCGCCAAGTGGTATATTCAGTTAAACAAATGGGTGCCATTTAAGGTTAAGGACTGGAAAGAAACCCCCATGTCTCCAAAATGCAACGGTTGCCACACAACAGGGTTCGACCCGGAAACATTTGAGTTCAGTGAATTCGGAATCGGCTGTGAAGCGTGTCACGGTCCCGGAAACATTCACGTGCAAAACAGGCAAAAAACCGAATACCCTCTGTGCGCCCTATGTCACAGTTCCGACAAGCCCGAAGAAACGGACATCATTAACTCTGTAAACAGCGCCGTCTGCGGACAGTGCCATTCGAGAGGGCAAAGCGTAAGAGAGGGTGAAGAAGGAAAGCCCGCCTTCAGCTTCCCCGTTAACGTAACGCCGGGAGAGGACATAAAAAAATATTTCAACCTCATGAAACCGGATAAGGGGAAGGAGAATAAATTCTGGTGGGGCAACGGCATATCGAAAAACAGGCACCAGGAGTTCGCTGACTGGCAAAATTCAAAACATTCCGAATCACTAAGACTGATGAAGGAGAAAGATAATAAGGTACGGGGCAAAATGAATGTCCGCTGTCTGAGATGCCACTCTACAGACTATCGCCTTTCCAAAAAAGACAATGTGCCTGATATTGAAACTGCCAGGTTTGGAGTAACCTGCGTAGCCTGCCATGACCCGCATGGTCTCGACAGGGGCACAAGCTTTAAAAAGGACGGCACCTATGTCTGCGCCGGATGCCATATAGACAGCATCTCTTTTCATTCCGGCCGCAAAGGGAAGCCCCACTATCCATGTCCGCCGAGCCAGGTTGCCTGCGCGGACTGCCATATGCCCTATATCGTAAAAACAGGAGGTTATTTCAGTATCAGGAGCCATGCATTCCAGATAATAAAACCTGCCGATGCGGAAGCGCTTGGGATGCCAAGTTCCTGCCAGAACGGAACTTGCCATAAAGACAGGACTATAGACTGGGCAAAAATGGAGTTCGACAAATTTTATCCTTCCACGGATAAACCGCTTTAAAAAGAAGGTCCTGGATGTGAAAAAAATTCCTTTCTACAGGCGTTTACGGTTCAAGTTTATCTTAGCCTACAGCCTCATTATTTTACTCGGCTCCGTTACTACAGCTTATTTTGTCATTAATATTGTTGATACTGATTTCCGAAAACTACTATTGAAGCAGTTCAATACCACCATACAAACGACTGAGAACTTCATTGATTTTCTGGGACAGACATCACTTTCGACGGCAAATCATCTGACAACAAATGACGACCTGCTGTCATTGGTTACTAAAGATCGCAGAGAGGAGATGGTCGATCATGTTGTCTATCTTATGGAGAGTATCTCGGCGGATACGATTGTATTGCTCGATCGTGATGGAACAGTTCTGGTCAGGGGACATGATCCGGAGAACTATGGAGACACTCTAAAGTCAATTAGCATTGTGAGGAAGGCGCTGGTAGAGAAGGTCCCATCCACATCGATTGTGCAGGAACTTCAAAACTTTATGGTCTTTTCCTCCGGCATAATATACGGAGAAGATTCGAAGGAGGTGCGTGGGGTCATACTGGTCGGCCATTTAATAAATGATGAATTTGTTGAAAATATTAAGAAGAATGTTAACCTGGATATCACCATAGTAAGGGACAGGGCCGTTATGGCATCAACCCTATATAAGGGAGAAGAACGTATCTCTCTGCTGCCCATACCCTACCTTGAATATCAAATGCTTCTAAGTAACCGCAGCAAAATTATCGAAAGGACAATAATCGGCACGGAATCTTTTATTGTTGCAAAAAATTTAAGCAGCATGGAGAAGAACATGTCCGGCTCCATACTCATTACCTATCCCCAGGATGAGCTTATTGCCATAAAGAAAAACATTAAAAGAAAGTTTATCCTCCTTTTCGTCATTGGATTCCTGATAATCCTGTTCCTGGAATATAAACTGTCCCAAAAAATCCTGAGTCCCGTCAATGAACTTATCAATATGACAAAAAGAATATCCGAGGAAGAACTCGATGTGAATATCAATATCAATACAAAAGATGAATTCCAACTGTTGGCTGATCACTTTAACCGGATGGTCGATTCACTGAAAAAAAAGGACAGGAGATTAAAAGACTATTACGAGAACCTTGAGGAGAAAGTGAAAGAAAGAACCTCGGCGCTTAAGGCGTCAAACGACCTCAAAGAACTCTTCATGGATATTATGAGCCATGATCTTTTGAATCCGGCCGGTGTTGTAAGAACGTCTTCGGAAATCCTGTTTGAAGAAGAAAATGAGCCCCATAAGGAGAGATTTCTGGGCCTGATCAGGGATTCATCTTCAGAAATGATACAAACAATCCAGAACCTGGCTGAATACTCGAAACTTCAATCCACAGATCAACTTGAAAGAAAAACGCGTGATCTCAATGAGGTATTAAAAAAGATTGTCAGTCATTTCGACCATGACATAAGAAGCAAAAAATTGAAACTCGGAGACTTTCCAACAGGAGAGTTCAAAGCTGACCTGAATGTGACCATTGAAAATGTCTTTATGAACCTCCTATCAAATGCAATCAAATACAGTCATGAGGGAGGTAAAATTGAAATTGACATTCACGGGGAAAGCGGAAACTATTTAGTTACCGTTAAAGACTTCGGATTAGGGGTACCGGATAAAGATAAAATGAGGATATTTGAACGTTTCAAACGTTCGGAGACAGGTGGCAATAAAGGGTCCGGCTTGGGGCTTGCCATCGCGAAACGTATAGTGGACCTTCATGGTGGAAAAATATGGGTTGAAGACAACCCTGAAGGTGGAAGCATATTTTATGTGCGATTGCCAAAAGAGTGAACTTAATTTACAGCCGTTGTGAATTCTATTCTTGCATACACCCTTAATTCTTAAATCTTCTTCCATTAGAAACGCTTGCGAGGAGGTCTCTGGAATTAGTAAGTGCGTTACTGATGCTCTCTATATGTCTTTGTAAGAGATAGTCCTTTCAAACTCCTTAAACTGAACGCCATCCACCTCGATGTAGGGATCGGGGCCGAAATAATTCAGGCGATCGCCCCTCTGATTGGGCTCAAGAAGGATGTCTCTCCCCCGGCTGAACTTGACCCTGTTCTCGCAGATGGAGCCGAAGAAGTAGTCCGCCTTTTTAGGCGCTTTGTCGGCCTCCGAGATATCAACGGGAACCCACCCCTTGCCCGGCACGTAAAACTTCGCCCAGCAGTGATAGCCCCCCTTTTTTCCTTCGGGGAGGTCTTTCCCCGGCGTGAGGGGGAAACCCATCTCGAAAACCACCGGGATGCCTACGGAACGCATCATGGCTCCGAAGAAGGAATGAAAATCTGTACAGTTACCCGTCCCTTCCTTCCCTTCGTTAATGGTCAGGCAAATGCGGTTCACATCGCCCTTCCCCCATCCCGGCACCGTCTTGTTATAGGCCATCTTGTCCAGGATGTACTCATAGGTTCCTCTCGCCTTGTCTACAATGCCTTTACGGCCCTCGGTCGCCTTGGCAGCAAATTTCCTTACCTTGTCATTGATGACGGCATACTTTGAGGGCGTAAGGTAGAGATAATAGGGATCGGACTTGCCAATGGAAGCATCGACATTCTTAAGTTTTTTGTTCCTGATCTCCGTCCTTTTCACGGTAAAGCTCATCTTCACCTCAAAATCACCGGCCCCCGCATCAGGTTTTACAAAGAGTATCCCATTACCGAACTCCTTGTCATAGTTGACCTTGGCCGGGTAAGGGCTCTCCACCTTCATTTCGAGTATTTCCTGGGCCTCGTCATTTACCGGGTAAGGTATCCAGATGTCGACATTCCTGGCATCTGAAGGGATACCTCTTATCTTGGCGGTATAGGTCATCTCGAAGGTACGGCTCTTCTCTTTTGCATAGAGAGAAAGAGGCCCAGAAAGCAGACAAAACAGGCCTGCAATCAACATTGTGATAAATCTTCTTTTCAAATTCACTTCTCCTTTTTTTAGATGGCGCAAAACCATAATGCAATCATTCCGTCGATATGTCAAATCGGTTATATCTATACCAAGTGCGCTTTGTATTCAGATTTTTTATGGGCGGTTGATTCAAATCCCAGGAACATCGTGTTCAACTATGAACAACCACGCTTAAAATGAGCTAAACTATTTCAATCACGTCCCCGTTAAGTTCCTTTTTAAATCAAGGAATATCTATTGTTTAGAATGCATAAAAGAGGTTGTATTTTTGTTCGTATCATGTAAAATTGTTACTATTTGAGGGAGATGCCATGCCGAAAGTCCTCATAATCGAAGACCACGAGAAGCTCGCCCACTTCATCCAGCAATTTCTCCAGAAAAAAGGGGTCGAGGCGGATCTCTTCCTGGACGGATTCAGGGGGCTTGGCGCCTTTTCAAAAGGGGCCTACGATCTCCTCATTATCGACCTCGAACTCCCCCTCATGGACGGGAGAACGCTCTGCCAGGAGGTGCGGTCCAGCGAAAAGGGTAAAGACCTCCCCATAATAATGATGAGCGGGGCCGTCAAAGACCCTGCCGACATGGAAGCCCTTACGAAAGAATTCAACCTCTCTGCATTTTTCACAAAACCGTTCCAGTTCGACCAGTTTGCCATCCCTGTCCGGGAGGCGCTAACCAAAAGGAAACCAGCCGCACCTCCGGCTGCGCCCTCCCCTGCACCGGAGGAGAATGCCCCGCAAGCAGTTCTAAAGGGCCGCCTAAGCGAGCGGCCCTTCGACATGGTCCTGAACCTGATCAATAACAAAAAGCTCTCCGGCACGCTGTTGCTGAAAGGCAAAGCGAAGCGAAAAAAAATATTCTTCCTCGGCGGCGCGCCCCTCGACCTTCTCGCCTCACCGGAGGAAGAAAACTTCGGCAACTACCTCCTGCAAAAGGGGCTCGTCTCCATGGTGGAGTTGTCGGAATACGAGAGTTTGAGAAAGAAGGAGAGAGGAGACCCGCGAAACATCTTTATCCAGATGGGCTGCCTTTCGCCTGAAAAGTTTGCCGAAGAAAACAGGCACTACATCATAGACAACCTGGTGGACGCCTTTTCCTGGCAAGACGGTCTCTTTGCCTTCGAGCCGAAGCCGTCCTTCATCCCCTTCAACCATAACGCCGCCGCCGATCTCCCTCTCGTCTTCTTCACCGGTTTCGGAAAGCACGCCGCACCTGCACGGACAAACAGGTTCTTCGACGAAAAGAGCGGTTTCTTTTTAAGCAAGTCCCTCGCCTTCTACCAGTACCAGAGCCACCTCGCCGGAAACAGCCTGGCGGGAAAGCTCCTCGCCCTCATCGACGGCACGCGAACCTGTTCCGACATTATCGGCGCAGCAGGCGGAGAAGACCAGAAGGCGCTCGTCTTCCTCTTCACCCTCGACGCATTGAAGATGCTCTCCTTTTCGAAAGAGCCGAAGCAGGCGGAAAGTGCGCCCCCCTTCCCGATCCGGGAGAGGGAGGTGGTAGAAGCGGCAGCGGCCAAAGAAGACGAGTTCGAAGACCTCGGAGAGGAACTGAGCCTCCTCTCCGACGAACTGGAGGGGATCGAGACGATGCAGCAGCCCGGACCGGAGGCGGCGAGCGGCGGCGAGATGAATGCGTTGGAAGAGGAGTTAAAGGCCGAACTTGAGCGGGTCAAGGGGAAGAACTATTACGAAGTTTTCAGGATGACGCCAAACAGCTATTCCTTCAACAGCCTGAAAAAGACCTATTTCGAGATCACGCGGAAATTCAGCCCCGACAAGTTCTTCGCCAGTTCGGGTGAGATGATGAGTCTCGACGAGGAGCTCCTCTCCATCGTGGCCGAGGCCTACGAGACCCTCTCCAACGTCGTCTCCAAGGAGAGCTACGACGAGCATCTCGACTCGCAGGAGGAGTCCTCTCTCAGTGGCGGAGAAGAAGACATAAAGATGAAGCTCCAGATCCAGTTCCAGTCGGGGAAGATCTTCCTCGAAGAGGGGCAGTACGACGGGGCGAAGAAGGCTTTTTCCAACTGCATAGAGATGGCGCCGAAGAAACCGGAATACCTCGCCTACATGGCCCTCGCCATTTACAACAACCCCGCCAACCGGGGGAGCAAGGCGACCACCACACAGGCGAAAGATCTCATCAACAAATCCCTCGCCCTCGGCAAGCTCTCCATCGCCTACGCCCTCAAAGGGGCCATCCTCTTCGACGATGGGAACCTGTCACTCGCCGAAGCGGAATTCAACAAAGCGCTCAAGATCAACCCGAACAACAGGACGTCCATGAAGAAGCTCGAAGAGATCAGGGAGAGGCGGGAGAAGGAGAAGGGCGGGCTCTTCAAGAGGATGTTCAAGTAAATATTCTTCAGGAAATCTGATTAATAAACACTATCTCCTCCCCCACCAAGGGAGAGGGAGTGAAAAACAACAACCGGTTTACTCCTTGACATCTTCCTCACTCAAAGGAACCTCGATACAGAAGGTGTTTCCCTTTTCAGATGATTGTTCGAGATCGATGCAACCACCCATCAGTTCGATCAACTGCTTCGATATGGCGAGCCCAACCCCCATCCCCTGAAGCGCCGTGTCCGTCCCCCCTATCCGAACGAAGGGTTTAAAAAGACTTTCCCT
>CBDVDA010000003.1:0-47953 GCA_965372635.1 uncultured bacterium
TGTCCGACAACGCCACCTATTACTGGCGGGCGCGGGCAACGGACGGATACCTGAACAGCGCCTATACAAATTATACGGCGGCGTTCTTCATTAATACCGGCAACGACCCGCCAACCACTCCGGGCATCAGTTCCCCAACGCCCGGATCGCGCGTCTCCACCAGCACGCCCACACTTGAAGTGACGAATTCAACCGATCCGGACAACGATGCGATTACCTACCGGTTTGACGTCTCCGATGCAAGCAATTTCAGCAGCATCATGACAAACATCTCGGGCATCGTTGAAAACATAGCCGGAGCCACGAGCTGGACAGTGGGCGTGCCGCTTAACGACAATACAGACTACTGGTGGCGGGTGAGAGCAAAGGACCCCTTGGGCGCTTTCAGCACATGGACCTCCGCCGTATTTACCGTATTCACCTCCAACAATGCGCCAACAGCGCCCGGATTTTTCGCACCGTCGCCTATTTTCGATGTAACGACTACGCTGCCAACCCTCATTGTGACCAATTCGACAGACAATGACGGCGACCCGCTCTCCTACTACTTCATTGCCGATACGGTACCCACCTTCAACAGCGGCGGCGCAACATGGGCAACCGTAACTGAAGGCGGCTCAGGGCAAACAAATTGGGCCATGACTCAACCTCTCCAGGACAATACTCGCTATTACTGGAAGGCGAGGGCAAACGACGGCTGGACGGACGGACCGTGGATGAGCCCCACAGCCGGCTTCTTCGTAAACAGGGCCAACGATCTCCCCGGCGCACCATCCATCGTCTCACCGACAAGCGGAGGAAGCGTGACCACAACCGTTCCCACCCTCGAAATCGGCGCCGCCATCGACGTGGACAACGACTCACTCACCTACGAATTTGCCGTCTACAGCAGCACCAACACGGCAGCTACCTTGCTCAACAGCGGCTCACTTCCGGGAACAACGTGGAAGGTCACCTCCACACTGACTCCGCTGTCCACGTATTGGTGGCGTGCACGAGCCACCGACGAACATGGCGCCGTTGGCCCCTGGTCGTCACTGGTGTCCTTCTTCGTCAACACCTTCGGGAACACACCGCCAAGAGCGCCTGCGCCCTTCTCTCCCGTCGATGAAGAGAAGGTTCCCTCATCGACCAGCCCAACGCTCACAGTGGTGAACGCAAACGATGTCGATCTCGATGCGCTCACCTATGAATTCGAAGTCTATGACAACAGAAACCTGTCCGGAGCGCCTATTGCCCAGATCACAGCCGTTCCTGAACAAATATCGCTTACATCTCAAACCCTGTTCAGCGTTCCACTTCAAAACGACACTGTTTACTATTGGCGCGCCAGGGCCTTCGATAACGCCAGTTGGGGAGGCTGGTCGAGAACGGCCGTCTTCGTCGTCTCCGATCTCGGCACGATTACAGGTGATATCGATTACAGCGGAAAGGTAGACGGTTACGATTTAGGACTCTTTGGCATGGCCTTCGGCTCCACACTTGGAGACAGCGCCTTCAACCCCTTTGCCGATCTGAACGACGACGGGATCATCGACGGTTCCGACCTTGCCCTTTTTGCTGAAAACTTCGGGAGATACAGATGATGAGAATGATAATAAAAAAAGCAGCCTTTCTTCACTTTTTTCTGCTCATAGTCCCGCTTTCTCTCATTTCATGCGGCGGCAGTGGAGGTTCATCACCTGCAGGTCCGGTAATATCAAAGCTGAACGCCCAATTCACGCCTTCGGCGCCAAGCCCGCCCTCTAACAGCGTAACCCTGCAAAAAGAGTCCCTCTCCAAAAGTATCGTATACATAAAGATCCTCGCCACACAGGTGACCGGCGTCTACGACGCAACTTTTTCACTCGACTATGACAGCACAAAGGTTAAATGGACGGGGCAGCAATTTTCAGGAGGCTTCTTCGAAACAAGCGCCGTTCCGCTCTATGCCGTCGCACTGGATGGCGGTGTTGGAGAGGGAAGACTTGTTGTTGGCGTCACCTTGACAGGAGGGGCCACTCCTGTCAGCGGAGACGGCGTAATCATAACCATCCCTTTCCAGGTGATAAAGGCGGGAACATCATCCATCGATTTTGACGTTAATGCTGCCCTTTACGACAACACCCTAACGGCAATTGCCGGCCCCACCTGGAGCGGCGGGGACATAACAGGATCATAACCGGCAGTTCAAGAAGCTCGCGGCCTGCCAAAATCGTTGGCGGCTTCAACCCTTTTTCCCAAGACAACGGAACCCCTGCAAGCCGCTCTCAGCAACAGCACTGCGTTGCCTCCCGTTACAACCCGACGTTACAACCCGACGTTACAACCCGACTTCATTGACTAAAGCACCAACTTTCTATATAGTAACAGCATAAACTTTCGGCTTTTCACTCTCTAAACTTATGAAAATATTCCTTCGCAAATTCCTCATTACAGTCAACTATCTCGCCCTCGCTTTTCTCGTCTGGTCGGCATGGATCGGCTACCAGATCAAGCGGGGCGACAAATTCGAATACCACTTCAACGTCTCCATGGTGTCCCTGGCACTCACCATGATCGGCCATTTCGGATCGGCCATCTTTCTAAACGTCGCCACAGGCATCAAGAGTCATTATAAAACTTCGCTCATCGTTCTTAATTATTTTGCCTCCTTCTGGTATATCTGGGCCACTTATGTCGGTTTTTTAATCAGGCAGGGCGAGCCCTTCCAGTATCATTTGGCCGTTTCCATCGCTTCATTCTTTTTTTCGCTCTTCGCCCACCTGCTGAGCAACCTTTACTTTATCCTGAAAGACAAGGAATTTTCCTGACTGAAAGGTGTCTAAGCGGGATAAGTCATGAAGAAATTCGCCGTCATACTCACCGTCATCGCCGCAATCTTCTCCGTTTTTCTCGGAATATATATCTACCGGAAGGTGCAGGAGCAACTCGAAGTTCAGGCCAAGTGCCCTCCCACCGTGACGGGCATCAAATCCATTCCTTTTGAATTGGCCATAAAGACGATTGTTAAGAATATCCCGAAGGGATCCAAACGGCTCGACCTCTGGATGCCCTATCCGAAAAGCAGGAAGGCGCAGGGAATTACGAACGTATCTGTGAAGAGTCCTTACCCGGTGGAAGTCAATCATGATTTGGAGTACGGCAACGCCATCCTCCACATCGGAATCGACAATCCAAAGGATGACTTTAATGTTGAGATGTCTATCAGCGCCGTCCGGGAAGAGTCGGTATCGGTCCGTTTCATCGAGGAGCATTCGAGAGACTTCATCAACAACGGGGATTACGATGTCTACCTGAAAGAGGACAGTGCAGGAAAGGTGACGCCCGAACTCGTTGAAATTTTCAAAAAGGAAACGGCGGAAAAAGAATTGACCATCGATAAAGCGAAGGCCGTCTACAACTTTGTCATGGCTTCCTACGAAAAGGATTTTGAAAACAAATACCTGCCGGAGGCTGGAAGGTGCGTCGAGATCAACACCCTCTACGGTGCAATCCTCAGGGCCGGGAAGATACCGGTCCGGTTCGTCAACGGGTTCACCTTTAAAGATATGGACGAAGGTCCCCTCAGCGATTACGGCTGTAGGAGTGAATTCTACGCGTCAGGCTACGGCTGGATCCCCGTCGATCTCGAATCGGGGAAGAAATTCCCCGACGACCGGGCGCTCTACTTCGGCAACCTCGACCAGAACCGCATCGAACTGGCAGACGGGCGCGACATCAAGCTCGTACCGCCCCAGAAGGGGGAGCCCATTGACGTTTTCATCTACCCCTACGCCGAACTTGACGGAAAGGTTTTTCAGGTAGGGAAAGAGATTAGCTGGAAAAAAGAACTTTGACAAAAGCAGGTCAAGAGCCTGCTAAACAAGGAGTACGATTTATGCATAACCGTAACCATGCCATCTTCCTTCTATGTTTTGTCTTCTCCCTGCTCTCCTGCGGGCAGATCGAAATTGAAGGAAAAGAGGCGCCCCAGTTCACCGTCAGCAAAATCGATGGCGGGGAGATATCCCTATCCGAGATGAAAGGCAAACCGGTGATGCTCTACTGGTTTGCCGGATGGTGAATGCGCTGTAAAGAAGAACTCCCTCTGGTCGAGAGGGTGCAGAAAAAATTTGAAGAAGAAGGGCTCGTCGTACTCGCCATGGGATTCCAGGATACCCGTGCGAATATCGAAGAGGATGTTGAAAACCTGAAGCTGAAACACATCACCTTCGGTTACGACGAGGGAGACAAGGTGGCTAAAAAGTACGGGATCACCTACGTGGCCGCCTCGGTTTTCATCAATAAAAAAGGGGTCGTTTCAAGGCGGCTCACCACCGGATTCAACGAACCACAGCTTCTAAAGGAGATATACAGGATCGTCAACTAGGAGGGGGGAGTTCCTCCCCTTCTATTCCTCCCCGGCCGAAATGTTTCCCATACGAGATTAAAGAAGGTATGTCGAAGCCGTGTAGCTCAACCCCCTGCCCTCCCAAAAATAACCGCTGGCTCATCCCCCTCGCGGCAGGCGCCGCCGTGGGCGGTCTTAATCTGGCGCATTATTTATTGACCATCTCCATTCCCGATACGGTCCGTTTCGGCATCTTCCCCGGCGGTTCCGTCCTTCTCGCCCCCATGTGGCTCACGGGAAAACTGACGCCTCAATTCAAGGCAATTGTTATCCTCGGCGCGGGGATTGTTTTCGGCTCCTTCATCGTTTCCGTCATTACAGGAAAGCTTTCTCTTAAAAGTTTCCGGGAATCAAAATTGCAAAAAAGCGTCCTCTGGAAAGCAATCCTCGGCGGATTCCTCATGGGCTTCGGCCTGCTCTTAAGCGAAGGCTGCCTCATCCGCCACACTCTGACCGGTCTCCCCACGCTGCAACTGAGCAGCATACTCTCCGTCGCCGGGATGGTGATCGGCATGTGGGGCGGCATCAAGCTCATGGCGAGGCTGAAATGACGGTTACCTACGCAGCCATATTCATTATCGGCATCGCCATCGGCATGGTGGCCCAAAAGTATAACTTCTGTCTGAAAGGGGCCTTTGCCGATCTCGTCACCTCGGGCTCAACGGTCCGGCTTGCAAGCGTCGGCATGGCCATTCTCGTCTTCTCACTCGCCTGGCTGGCAACCGACGTCACCCTCCCAACAGAGTATCCCGGCGCACGCCACTTCATCGGCGGCGTCATACAGGGGGTGGGTTATATCCTCGCCGCAGGCTGCCCTCTCGCCCTGCTCGTTAGAACAGGACAGGGGAGCAAGTTCCACTTCACCGTTATCCCCGCCTTTCTCCTCGGCGCTGCCATCTTTAGCGCCCTCAAGGGAACCCTTCTCCCCCTCCTCCTCTCCTCCTTTCAATATCAAAGCGCCGTTTCTCTTGTCGATCTTTTTAAATAAATGACCCCATAGCATGCTGACAAGGCATTTGGTTTTCATTCCGAGCTCGACCCGGAATCCAGGATTTAGATATGACTGGATTCCCGCTTTCGCGGGAATGACAAGATGAAGTAAATAGGTGCAAATGCAACTTTATAAGGTTCAAGATTTACTTGACAAGGATGGTTTTCACGGGTCAAATAGAAAAAATGTAGATAATTATAAATGATATAGTTTGACTGTGGCACAGCAGTGCAGAAGAATGGGAATAACCCAAACCTACTGATCTGACTCTACATTAGAGTTATGCAATGATGAATGTACCATGTTAATGACTGTAGACGAGATTAGGGTACAACTTTCTCCAAACTTACAGAAGCTTTTAAATGATATTCTGTCAGAGGCCAACGATTCGCGTCCACTTATGTTTGGCGATGAACAAGAATTTAAGACTATAAAGGGCATACCTTTCCCAGAAGAAACCAACGCATGTTTCAATCCATTTTTAGATCGATTTATTATTTTCTTAAAAGATATTGATAAAATAGGTCTGAAAGAGCAGCATGATATTGCTCATGAACTGGGTCACCTATGGGTGCTAATACTTGGCCTGCCGCCAGAAAAGAAAAGTACTGACAGGGATAGACAAGCGAGTTGGGATACTTTCTTTTCGCCTTTACGAGATATTATGGAACACGCAGCATATTACCCTTCAATAAAAGATAAATATCAGATTGACTTGTACAAAATAGGTAATGAAAGATTGGTTAATTTCATTACGATTCAATTGCCCAACTTAAGAAATGAATCTACGCCAGAAAAGTTACTATTAATACTGAACTACCTCAAATACAAAGTAGAGGCTGACGATAATTATTGGCTGGAGAGATTACACAAAACCTATTCTAAAATAGCGTTGGATGTAATAACCGTGGCAGATAATTTGTTACCCCTTGTTCAGAAACTCGCAAATACAAAGGATGCACAAATTTTCGTATCACAATACCGAAAGGTATTAGAAAATTTAAATGCCCATTTTGGTATGCCAGTGGAGCCTTGGCCAACTTTTGTAACTGGCAAGCCAAACCAATAGCTGAAAGGCGTTGCCGGAATGAATGCAATCATGCAACGTAATACGCTACGCTATTATGGCTGCGACAGCTAGCTACATTTACAACCAAATAAAAAAGGGACGGCTTTTCAACCGTCCCTGTCTAAAAATCATTCAACCTCTCCCACAATGCACGGCGTCAGAAAAAGCCCTACTTATCTTCCTTCAACGTCATCGGCTTACCGCAGCAGGTGGGTGCGCAATTGTCACATGTGCCGCACGCCTTAACAACCTTCAGTTCCACACCGCAATTCTCGCAACAGAGTACTTGGCCTTCTTTTACAGGTTCCATAAATTACCTCCTCCCGGCTCAACGCCATGCTTTAATGGTTTAACCCTCACTATTAATTAAAGCACAGAAAGAAGAGAATTTCAAATCGCTTTTTTCACCGCCTTAAAAAGAGCGCCAACGGTATAGCGGGAGGTGCTGAAAGGAGTCTCCCCCTCATACAGAACGGTAGTAAAACCGACCTCTTCCAGCAACTCGGTCAGGTCCCGCACGGGAACCGCTCCGCCTATTCATTGCGACCACGCTTCGAGGCTGCCGATCATCTCCTCAGGCAGGTCGCCTTTGAGGACGAGATCGGCAAATTGGAGGCATCCGCCTCTTTTCAAGGCACGGAAGATTTCACCGAAAGCGCGTTTTTTGTCGGGGATTAGATTGAAAGCGCCGTTTGAGATGACGACGTCGAAAGTCTCGTCGATGAAGGGGAGCGCCTCCACGTCGGAAAGGACGACGGCGCTATTGCGGGCCGATGCGCTCTCAAGGTTCATCTTCGCCCGCCTCGCCGCCTCGGGCGTGAGATCAACGCCGCAGGCAAAACCGTCTGCACCGGTGAGTCGGCTCGCACGGGCGAGATCGAGCCCTCCCCCGCAGCCTACGTCGAGAACAGCCTCCCCCGGCGTAATATTTCCAAGAGAAAAGGGATTACCCACACCGCAAAAGGTTTTCACCATACCATCGGGCAGGCGCTCCAAAAGTTCAGCGCCGTAACCAAGCCGTTCAGCCCCCTCGCGCCCTGTGGGATAGCCGAAATCCGCCTCACCAGTTTGAATGAAACGGGAGTATGCCCGCCGAACGGCTTTTTTTATCTTCTCGGGTGAATTCATCGCTTGCCCACGCTTGATTGAATATACCTCTCTTTAGAAGCGGCGGTCAATGGAAACCCATCCCCACCTGTCCTCCATTAAAAGAGGAGAGCCCTAATCCCCCTCGTTCCCCCTTTGCTAAAGGGGGAGGTTCAGTTCCCCTCTTTATCAAAGAGGGGTTAGGGGAGATTTGAATACTTCCCTCTCAGTTCGGCAGAATCTTCTCGATCTCCTTCTCCAGGTCTTCCTCACCAAAACCACCAAGGAACCGTCCCCGAACGATCCCCTGCGGGTCGATGAATATTGCGCCCGCCCCAAAGGTAATGCCGTAGCTCTTTGCAATCTCATCCCCCTCGTCGAAACCGACAGGCCACTTCAATCCCCAGCCCTCCACATACTTGGCAAACTTTTCCTTATCGTCCTGAATGCCCATGCCGATCAGATGCAGCCCCTTGTCTCTATACTTCTTTTCTACCCCCTGCACGAGGGGGATTTCATCCTTGCAGCGCCATCACCAGCTTGCGAAGAAATAGAGCATTACCGACTTGCCCTTTAGATCGTTGCTGTCTATCTGCCCGCCGTTTAAAAGGTTCAACGTAAAGGGTGGAGCCTCTTTCCCCACGAGAGAAGCGGGTTTTTGATAATAGGCGAGTGTAGCCAATAATGCCGTGACGGCGACGAGTGACAGAGGGAGGGCAAACTTTTTCACATCAGGTGAAAGCCGTCAATAAAGAGGCATGTAGTATTTCATCCAATCCTGCTGCTCCGGTAGGCATTCAACTCCTTCTTTTCCCCAACGATCCACCCGGCGAGAATACCGATGAGAACGCAGGCGATAATATGGGTTATGGGCATAAAACTGAAGAAATCGGTAATGACGCCGATATAAAAATAGAAATAATCGAACACAGCGCCTGCGATCAAACCGATAATGCCACCCCATGTGAGATGCAACTTCACGTTTATAAAGGGGGTGAGTTCCCCCCTGATCAACTGGCCACATTGGCTGCATTTTTCCATATCATCACTCATTGTCTTCCCGTAAAAAGGCAATCCTTTCCAACCGTTACATGCCCCCAAAGCCAAACATACTATACCATAGATTAATTTAATGAATCAAATAGCTTTTATATATGAATATTTATAGGCTTAATTAATAGTGAGGCGGGAGAGGATACGAGTCAGCAAGCGCAGGATGGGTGAAGTAAAACGGAACCCATCAAATTAAGAGCCGATGGGTTGCACTCTGTTCCACCCATCCTACAGAAGTATAATGCCGGTAGTAAGAAAAAGTCCTACCCTTCACCCCTCACGCATGCGTCTCAATCTTCGTCGAAATCTTCAACCGCCTGCGGGTGAACTGGGAAATGGTGTCGATAGCCATATTGAGGAGCGCCGTTACGAGGATGAGGACGATCGCCTTGTCCATCTTGTCGTCGGAGATGGCGCTGTCGATGTAGAAACCAAGGGTGTAGATGCCGAGGATTCCGAGAATGGCCGACTCGCGCATCAGTATCTCCCACCGGTAGAAGAGGAAGGCGAGGAACTGGCCGTAGACGCGGGGGAGTATCTCGAAGAGGTAGCGATCGGTGCGCTTTTTGGCCGCATCTATCCGGGCGGGGATGAGGTCGGCATTGTTGCTGGTGAGATAAGCGAGGGTCCCACTGTTCGGCAGCGCCAGGGCGAGGATGCCCGGCAGCATGGAGGGGCCGAGGAGTTGGACGAAGAGATAAGCGAGGATATATTCGGGCGTGGTCCTTAGCACGATGAGAATACCATGGGAAACCTTCCTCCCCGCCCATCCCGAAAAGTGGCGCGATGCCGGAGCGAAGGCGGCGAGCGCCAGCATGCCGGTGAGCACCATGGCGATCTGCGTAACGATAATCGTGTTCCATGCCCCTTTTGCCCCGTCGTTCAATAAAATCTCGACAAACCAACGCCACGTCTCTAACCACTGGAATGAGATGGCGTAGGTGCCGTCGAAAAAGCCTTCCCGCCGCATTGGCCAGGGGATGATCTCGTAGGTGAAAAAGCGGGTCATGTTTTCAACGGAAAAGGCGGTCTCCTTCGGCATGAGGCAGGCGGCGAGGAGGAGGGGAATGACGACCATCTTCGAACTGGCCCAGTATTTTTTGGTGGCGATGAGCAGGTAGAAGGCGTAGAGCAGGCCCGCCGCCTCGGAGTAGAACCCCCGCCTGAAAGCCGTCTCCAGATAAAACCCGATGGTGGGGAGGCCGATAAAACCGAGGACGGCGCTGGAACGAAGCGCGCACTCGAGCCGGTAAGAGGTGTAGTTCCTTATGTCGGTGTAGATGACCGGCAGGATGCCGTAGAAAAAGCGGCTCATCATTGGCGCTCCCGCAGGAATGCCCCGTAGAGGCCGCTGGTCCGACTCCTGCCTGATCTCGGCGTAAACCTTGGCGTAGATACCCGCAAAGGGAACGGCGATGGCGAGGATGCCGCAAACCGGGTTCAGCCCCACCACGGGGAGAAAGATAAAGGCCCAGAAGATTTCGTGGATGGAGCGGATGAAGGCGCAAAACAACCGAACGGGGGCGAACTCGAAAAAGAAGGCGAGGAGCGACCCGGCAAAGACCGCCAGGAATGTGCCGCAGAGCGAAAAAACAAGCGTATTTAATAGCGCCGTGTAGAGTATCTGCCAGGAGTGAATCTCTGGAGTAACAAGGCCGACGCCCACCTTGCCGAGTTCCTCCCAGGGGCTTAGCGTGGAAATCTCGATGTCGGCAAAGAGGATCGCCAGAACCGCGACGCCGACGAAGGTGAGGCTCGTCCTCAGCATGAGCGGTAAAGGTCGTCGATAAGGGCCGGGGTGACATCCCCGGCTGGAAGGTCGAAAGAGATTTCACCCTCCCTGATGCCGATGATGCGCGAGGCGAATTGCAAGGCAAAATCTTTGGAGTGGAGCGAGGTGACAACCGTCTTCTCCGTCTCCATAATAAGCTTCAGAATCGCCTCCCCCTGGTGAATATCAACAGACGAGACCGGCTCGTCGGCAAAAACAATATCGCCTCCCCGGTAGATGGCGCGTCCCACGGCGACCCGCTGCTGCTGGCCGCCTGACAACCTCCCCACCTTTTCGAATATCTTCTCCGAAATGCCGAGGCGTTCCATGATGGGGGCGATGACCTCTTTCTCCTTCTTCTGCGGGACGAGGAGGTTTAGAAGGTTGTAGGCAGTAGAATTGCGGTCGAGCCTTCCGATGTAGATATTGTGAAAGGCGGTTAGCTGCTGAACAAGGGCGTACTGCTGGTGGATCAGGGCGGCGGTGTCCGCCTTCATTTCATAGAGTTTGTTGAGGAGCGTCGTCTTCCCCGCCCCGCTCGGCCCGATGAGAGCCACCTTTTCCCCCTTCGAAAGAGAGAAGTCGAGGTCGTTTAAAACGACCTTACTGCCATACCCGATGTTCGCGCCTTTCAGGTGTAGAATTGTCTCGCCTGAAATTTTGGATTCTCCGTTCATTTAACCTCTCTCAAGAAAAAAAGCGGGCCATCCCTTTGGGGGAAGGCCGCTTTTAAATTTTATACCCTGCGGTCGCATCCCGGTGCAGCCGGTTCTATCAAAATCTACTTCCTGATAATACCTATTTCCCGTGCCGTATCAAGAACCGGCTTGAACATGTCGTTATTCGCCTCGATGAAGCTCTTCCTCGGGAAGGAAGCGAGAAGTTCCTTATCCTTCATGCCAATGAGGGCCTTCTTGACCTTATTGGCAAAGCCTTTACCGAAGGTCTTGTCCACGTCACCACGTATGGACCAGTTGTAATCCGGGAAGGTGGGCGTCTGCCAGATCACCTGTACCTTTTTTGGGTCGATCCTGTCCTCCTTGTTCGCGGTCTCCCACACCCTGTAGTAGAGGGCCCCCACTTGATAGCTGCCCGACTGGACAAGGGCCAGCGTTTTATCGTGGTCGCCGCTGAAACCGACCCGCTTGAATGCCTCTTCCGGTCCTTTTCCGAGATGTTTGCGAATAAAGTATTCCGGCATCAACCTTCCCGCTGTAGAACCCTTGGAACCGAAGGTGAAGGTCTTTCCTGTTATCCCGGCGGGGAAATCGGAACTGTAAACGAGTCCTGTAGAGGTGTTGGCGATAATATAGGTCATAGACTTGGTATCGCTCTCCCCAAAAGCTATAGCCTTGGAGCCGGGAACGGCTATCCTTGCCTTGACTCCTGAAAGGCCTCCAAACCACGCCAGTTGCACCTCGTTATTTTTGAAGGCCGCAACGGACGCGCTGTACGATTTTACGGGGATATACTTTACCTTCACGCCCAATTCTTTCGTCAGGTAGGCAGCTACCTTGCCGAAACGCTCCTCCAACCTGGAATCATCCTGATCGGGGATTGCCGTAAATACGAATTCCTTCGCCGAAAGGGGAGATGCCCCGAAAACAAGCATAAATGCCAAAAATAACCATAGTTTTTTCATAGCGTTCTCCTTTAGTTAATTAGTTTAGAATTTCACATTCAGGTTCATCTGGACACGCTCACGTTCGTCGGTGCATGCGTCTACAGGCAATATACCGGTTTTTGTCTCCGGCTCCATGTCGTAGTAGCGGATGTCGAGCCCGACGTTGGAAGCAACTTTGATGTCCACCTGCGCGCGGATCCCCTTGAAGTTCGTCACGCCTGCACTTCCGGGATTCGGAAAATTGTCCTGGCTCCATGCGCCGTCGCCGGGTACGGAGTAGGCCTGAACGGTGTAGTGATAGAGGCGAAGGCCAATCTTGTCGGTCACTTGATAGCGTCCCTGCACGACAATGGCCGTGTCTTCGCTGTCGTTGGTTCCTACCCCTTCGGGATCGCCCTTCACATAATCGGCAGCTATCCGCCACTTTTCACCCTTCAACTGGGCGCTCACCGAGGTATGTTTATTGGAAGCATACGATGCGGCAGAGAGCTTTACCATACCGGCAGCAACTTTTAGTTTCATGTCGCCAACGGGCTGACTGTAGATTGCCTGGAAGGTGCCGTAAGAGGCGTCATCCTGATTGCCGGAAGGACCGTTTTCCCAGTTCGCTTCCGTTTCTATGAAATAACCGGCATGGAGATCGACGGGACCGAGTTTGTAACCGAGCTGAGCGCCTTCATCCTGGGCATCTCCGTCGAAAACAACCTCCGACGCGGCCCAGTAATCGGTGGCCACCTTACCGAACTTCCCGTTCACGGCATTGCGGTCATATTGGATGAAGGCCTGGTCGAGACCGAAGTTTTCGCTTCCTCCATTACCCATAGTCTGATGGGACGAATTTGCACTGTTTGCACCCGTTGCAAGGCGTATCCTCATGCTCCAGTTGTCATCTACCGTATACCTTACGCCGAGGCGGGCACGGATGCGAGCACGGTCTCTCTCGCTGCCATTTTCGCGGTCATCCGTTTCAAGACGAAACCGCACATCGCCAAAGAGACTTAAGTTCTCACCCACCTCCACAGCGGCATTAGCCGAAGCCGAGGACAGAATAAAAACAAAAACAAATCCGGTTACAATTTTCTTCACTTGATTTTTCCCTTCTGCATTTTTTAGCATCAAATCGTACAGAAAACAGACCGGACCGTCAAATTGTTTATTTCAATATGCCTATCTTAATTATTGAGAATTACTATAGGTGGTTTTTTGATATTTAGCTTTGGAGGAAACAACTCTGACTTTAAAAGGAGAGAGAAAACCAGCGGAGGGAGGAGAAAACCTTCAGTTCAGTTCGGAAGTTGCAAAGCCGATGAATGCCTCGCAGATGGGGCTTTTTGCAATGAGGCGGTGGGTGATAATGTTAATGTTTCTGGATATGGGGAGCCCGTCGAAATGAACACTCTTGACCGAGCCTTTGGCTAGTTCATCCTTCACCGAAAGCCCGGACAAAAGGGAAAGCCCCATCCCCTCCACTACGGCGCGCTTGATCGATTCCGTAGAGCCGAGTTCCGCCACGATGTTAAGTTCGTTCAAGTCTATCTTATTTTTTTCAAACAGTTTTTCGAAAGCGGCCCTCGTGCCGGAGCCTCTCTCCCTCAGCAGAATGGGGGCATGTTTAAAGTCTTCCTCTAAAACAGTGTCGAGCCCAAAGGAGACAGGCGCAGCGAGGATGAGTTCATCCGTTCGGACCTTCCTGCTCTCAATGCGGCTATTGTTGGTCTCAGCGCCAATCAGCCCAACTTCGATTTTCCTCTCGGCCACCATCTGGACGATGTCGTTGGAATTCCCGATGTGCAGGTTCATCAGTACCTCGCTGAATTCCTCCCTGAACCTCTTTATCAGTGGGGGGAGAAGATATTCGCCCGGCACGGTGCTTCCGCCGATTGAAAGTCCGCCCCTGAGGGTGCCGTCAAACTGGTCGAGCGCCTGCCGCGCCTCTTCCTTTATCCTTACAATATCCTTGGCATAGCGGTAGAGCAGTTCGCCCGCCTGGGTGGGGACGATATCCCTGCCGAGCCGATCAAATAGCTTTTTTTGCAGCACCTCTTCGAGGTTTTTCATATGCACGCTGATCGTCGGTTGCGACAGATAGAGGGCATGGGCAGCTTTGGAAAAGCTGCCGCATTCGTAGATTTTGCAGAATATTTCTAAATGGCGAAGTTCCATTTCAGCCCATGAATTGTTTCATTAAAATGTTCGGAAAGAAAAGGTGAAGCCAGCTACCCGCAGCTTGCGCCGCCCTCATCCCCCTTCTTCAACGTAAGCGGTCTTCCGCAGCAGGTGGGTTTACACGAAGGGCATATGGTGTCGCATGCTTTTATCACCTGGAGTTCCACCCCGCAATTTTCACAGACAAGTACTTGTCCCACCTTGGCAGGTTCCATAAATCGCCTCCTTTTTTCGATTTTATTTTTGATTATTTAAGCACAGATAAGAAGTAATTTCAAACTTTTACCCGTTAAGCTTCCTCACCAGCCACAACTCACCGAGACCGACCAACACGATGCCGAGGAGTGCAAAGAGCCAGGCATTCGCAGGTGTTGGCAATTCAAGAAGGAGATAATGCCACGATGAGAGACTCATGATAAGACCGTGCTCACCGTTGGAACCGTCCCAGGCATTCAGCGCCACCGGTATAAATTTCCCCTCCTCGAACTGCACGTCAGTCCTGTCTGCCCTTTTAAGTGACCTCTTCATGACTACCCTGTAGGTCCCATTCTTCCAGAGGGCCGTTGACTCAACCTGCTGCTGATCGGGAGCCTGCACTTTAAGAGGCTGTTTGTATCCACGGGCGTTTGACTCTTCAGCACCCCCCTCACCTCTTGCCGCCTTATCCGCCTTCCAGACCCAGAGATTGACCGGATTGCCTGCATCGCCCCGGAAGAAGTGCGGCTTTTTCGTCCCCTCCCCTATATTTACAGGGAACTGAAGCGCTATGGAATCCCTGAAGTTGTCGAACCCTCTCGGCAATTGATCGTGTGCGGCAACATAGGAACCGGTTCCCGCTCCCCCACCCTCTTCATTGACAAACTCTTTCGACGGATCGTGGGTTATGTCTTCAAAAGGATCGTCCCAGTTGAGTAGAAAAGCGATCTCACTCTCATTATAAAGCGCCCGCACGGTAACGAGTTCGACAGACGGACTTTGCCATCTCGGCGAGGCAATCACCTGCCCCGCCATTTTTACATCTACCGGTTCGGTATTTTGCCAGACCGTGGATGCAGGATTATCAGGCAATAGACCTTCAATCTTCTTCGCTTTGATGACCGTCCCCTCTGAGGTCGTGATTTGCAGCGACTTGACGTAGTTTGCAAGCTGCCACCTCTCCTCGTCACTGAAGGTCTTTTCGAAGGAGGGCATGGGCGTACCGGAGATTCCCGTAGAGAAGCGCATATAGATATCCTCCACTTCGCTACCGCCCTTCAGCTTCCAGGCTTGAGTAATATTCCTGATGCGAACGGGGAACCCCCAGTCGTCTTTCTTAATCTCCCTCAAGCCGTCCCCCTTCCCTCCCTTGCCGTGGCATTCCCAGCATTTAGCCTTAAGAAAGAGGGATTCCCCTTTCTTAATTGAATCCTCACTATAAGGCGATCTTACCTTTGGAAAATTAATGACATGCCCTTTCGGATCGTATTCGGGGTTGGCGAATTCCGGGGCAAAGGTCTTGATATAATAGACGACCTGCCACCGCTCCTCATTTGTGAGGCCGTTATTTACAACCTTATCATCGAAACCCTGCATGGCCGTACCGGCAAGCCCCTGACTGACGGTCATGAAGAGGTCTTCATCGAGGGGGAGTTCCCCGCTCTTCGTGGTCCTGAATTTGAAGACGCCCAAGGTGAAATCACGCGGCCTCGGATCCATAAACTTCGCCGCCGGGCCGTTGCCGTCTCCCAGAAGTCCGTGGCAGAAGCTGCACCGTTTGAAATAGATGAGCCACCCCTTTTCCACGTTTGCAGGTGTCTCAGGGAGTTTTGGTCCCGCCGCTGAAAAACTCACGGCGACAACAAACAGGAACATGCCGGAGACAAAGGTGGGAATTATGGTTCTTAATTTAATCATTCGCTTCCGGCCTCCTCGGCGTTTTGCCAGCAAGGTCGTACTCAGCCATGATAATTTTCCACCGCTCCGCATCGGTGAGGCTGAGTTTCCATTCGGGCATGGCCGAATCCCAGGGAGTCGCCTCTTTAGGCAGACCGGGGCCACCACTCGCCACCCGCCAGAAGGCGTAACCCTCTACAATTGTCTCGATAGTGCCGCTGCCGCTAAAGTCCGTCGGCCTGAGGCTGAAAGCGCCCGCCATGGGGCCGTCGCCCGCCACGCTGCTGCCGTGGCAGGGGCGGCAGTTTATGGCATAGAGGGCGCGCCCCTCGTAGAGGTGTTTTTCCCGCAGGGCCGCCCTTGCCGTCTCACGGCTCACACTGCCCGATTCAAGTTCGGCAAGAAATCTCTTCCACGGTTTTGTTGGAATAAAGTAAAGGGAATGGCTATTCGGGTCGGCCCTGAACTTGCCCCAGACATCGATGTCCGATTGAACCACCGGTATAAATTCAAGGCGGCCCGCCTTCGCCTGATCGATGAAGGCATCTATCTCTGCATCGGTCGGATTTTCAAAGGGATTTTTCATCGCCTCGAATTCCTTCGGAAAATTGGAGGAAGGGTGCTGCATCCTGAGCGTTGGCGGCGCACTCACTTCCGGCCCGGCAAAACAGAAGAGTTGCCACCCGACGACGAGAGGGAGGGCTAAAAGTACGGCATTCTTCGAAAACGTACCATACTCCCCCATGAGGAGTTTTTTCAGGGGCAAAAGGAATTCGTCGAGCGTCTCATCGGAATGGGTGACATAGAGAAAAAGGGCGGCCACTGTAAGCGTCATGTAAAAGAGAAGGAGCGTCCCTGGCACGGGGAGCGGGAAAGGCATGCCCGTTATCTTTTGTGACGCAAAAGGGATGAGCCATTTGATTACGCCGTAGACAACGAGCAGGGTTGCCACGACGTTCCGAAAAAGTGTCGGTCTTTTCTGTTCCATAAATATTCAACCTAAAATCAAATACTTTCCCACCTTGACTGATTGCTAAAGGGCAGGCACAAGACCTGCCCCTACAAGGGCAAATCTCCCCTAAATCGTAGGGGCATCCCTTGTGGGTGCCCAAAATCATTACCCCCCTGGATTACGCATCAAGTGCGGAATGACATGATAAAGGGCAAAAAGAGTGGAGCCCAAATCCCCCTCATTCCCCCTTTGCTAAAGGGGGAGGTTAATCTTCCCCTCTTAAGATAAGAGGGGCTAGGGGAGTTATGATTCTTCACTTTGCCTCTCTGCTTGAAAAGCCTGTCATGACCCCTTCTGCATTAACAAATAAGCGAGAAGATCCTGATATTCCCGCACGGTGAGTCCATCCATGAAGTCCTCGGGCATAACGCTCCGGTTTTTCTCCTGCCTTACCTCCCCTATTTCAGACTTTTTAAAAGTCATCACTTCGCCACCTGCTTTTGTAATTTCAAGCGATTCGCCGCTGTCACCTGTTTTTATCCCCACAAACCGGCGGCCTTCGTTATTAATAACAATGTAAGTCTCGAACCCCTCGGCAATCGCTTCGGCGGGACGCTGGATAGAGGCCGAAATAAATTTCACCCCTTGCCCTCCGATGTGAGAAAGATCGGGACCGATCCTCCCACCTTTGTCGTTGATGCGATGACATGTTTTACAATTGTCTTCGAAGACGAGTGCGCCCTTTTCCGGGTCGCCTCCGCCTGCCGTAGAGGCGGCGGTGATTTTCGAATAATATCTCTTCGAGATTTCG
Source organism: uncultured bacterium (assembly GCA_965372635.1). GTDB lineage: Bacteria > Desulfobacterota > JADFVX01 > JADFVX01 > JADFVX01 > CBDVDA01. Next base: position 17,768 of record CBDVDA010000003.1, read on the forward strand.
CCTGGGTTGTCGAGCGTCTCCCGATCCGGCTCGCTTCCCTCGCTTTGCAGGTAGAGAATGACCGCCTTGATCTCACCTAAAGAGAGCGCAATGGGCGGCGCAAAAACTTTTGCCATTTCGTTTTTATACCCCTTCACCAAATACGCACCGGGGTCGGCCAGACTCTCGACAAGATAATCGGCAGAACTGTATTTCTCCCCCGTCTGTTCGGAACGCTCCTCCGCCCTCCCGGCTGCCCGAATGCCAATAGGCGCGTCAAATAAAGTGCCGAAGGCACCGAGGTTTGGGCCGCGTACGTTGGTCCCTTCGTCGCCCACGCTGTGGCAGGTAAAGCAGCGTCCCTTCCCCCAGAAGATCGCCTTTCCGCCTTCGGGAGTAATTTCAATCATTTCGCTGCCGCCCCTTCTCTCGCCACCTGTGAGGTCGGTAATCGCCTTTCCCACGTAGAGGAAAAAGGCGAGAACGATAAGCAGGTAAACAAAGGCGTTTATAACTGTTTTCATAACGATTCTCCGGGATTATGGATTCTTTTTTCCACCGAGCCAAAATATAAAGGCGAGGGAAAGGAGAAAGACAAAAACGGTGAGACTCACCATTTCGGCCATTGTAGCGTTGTCCGGCGTATAGGCAAAGGGCGAGGTGTCGCGCATGACACCGTAAATATGCCAGCCGGACCTCAGCCCCGACCGAACAAAGCCCATGAGCCCCATTGTGAGGGTTATCACGATGGTGAGAAAGAGCAAGGCATACTGGCTCCGTGCGGTCATATTCCCCCACTTCAGTTCGCCCACCACCTTCGCCCCCCGAAAGAGGAAGAAGTCGATCACCCCCACGAGGAGGATACAGCTAATCAGTTGCAAAAACTGGCTCACGGCGATGTTCCTTAAAAAAGGCGAAGCCTTTTCCATGACAATAAAGCCGTAGACACTTAAAAAACCGGTCACGCTACAGGCCGTAAAACCTAAGTAGAGATACTCCGCCAGGAGGCCCTTCCCGGCAAGTACGAGCAGGACCGATGCGACCGCCACTACGCAGCCTGAAAGAAGCAGGTACCCGGTGGTCCTGAAATAACCCGACGCTTCGGAAGTAAGGCCGAGCGAGCCGGGATCGGCCCCGAAAAGGTATAGAGCGTAAGCGCCTGAAATGGCGATGGAGAGGAGACCCGCCAGAGGGATGGCGATCTTCGGCAGAGCGCCCTGTTTCCCTATTGGCAGCAGTTCCCCCTTATTTCCCCGCCGGTAGAGAAGGAAGCTGAAGAAGGTGGAGAGGATAATGAGATTCACCACGGCGTTTTTTGCAGGCATGAGGCCGAGGAATTTGAGCGTAGGATGATACCGGCTCCCTCCCATGGCGGAGACCTCGCCGCCTGTGAGCGGCAGGTTGTGGGGCGTCACCCAGACGGCGAAGGAGATAACGAGAGCACCGAGGATGAACTTGATATATTTATAGTAGCGTTCCGCTCCCGGTATGCGCGTCATGCCGCACCAGAGGTAGTAGTTGCTAATGAGGAAGAGCGATCCCACGAGCATCGCCTGGATAATGAAGGTCCAGGAAAAATCCCCGCCCATCATGTTGTTCCCCATGACGGCGCTCGTGGAATAGATCTCGCGACCCAGGTAGTAACCCGCGAAGGGGAGCGGGATGAGGGCGGCAACGGCGACGAAGTTGGAAACGTACCCCATCCAGTCGTAGTGGGCCTTCTCTGCGTCTGTTCTGGCTCCCATGAATTTGACCGCCGCGTAGGAACCGGCCACCAGCCCCCCGAAGACGAGGTTCCCCAGCATCCGGTGAATCGCAATCGGTGTGGCGAGCCGGTTTTCGAAGGCCTGCCAGAGCGTCCCCGTAAAGGCCCCGCTGGCGTCGATGCCGACGGGACTCATCATAAAACCGACCCAGCTGTTCGCCATCTGCAAAATGGCCGTTCCCGAAATATTGAGCAGGATGCCGATGAGGATGTGAAGGCTCTTCCTGTCCTTCACTATATAGAGGCCGCCTGAAAGGGGCAGGAGGTAAAAGAGGGTGATGAAGGTGCGCGTATCGGTCCGCATCTCCGGGCCGCACCCACCGGAAAAAAAGATCACCGCCATTGCGAACACCAGCAGGCTGAGGGACTTCGTTACAAACGTTACCGATCTGCCGAAGGGCTCGCCGCCACTCAGCCGGTCCCAGCCGTAATAGTAAAGATAGAGGCAGAAGGTTTCGGCGAAGAAGAGGAGCGCATAGACGCTCATGCCATCCTTGAATATGCCCGCCATGTAGCCCACCACTGACGGGTAGAGTTTCAAAAGGGCAAGGGTCAAAATCGCACCGAAGAGCGCCGTCGCCCCATAGGCGAGACTGAGCAGGCCCGTAAATTCACGGGAAAGAGCGTCGAATTTGCGTTCCCCTTTCTTCCAGCCAACGATCTCGATAATCACCGCAAAGAGCGGCACGCCGAGGACGAAGGCGCCGAAGAAGAGGTGCAACTGGGCAAAAAACCAGACCACCTTGCGGGAGTCGAGCCCCATCAACTGACCGTAGTTCTCTCCCTCCAGCGCAAAGGCGCTTGTGGCAGTGAGTAGCACGAGCAGGAGGGCAATGCCCCCTTTAATTAAAAAAAGCCGATCTTTCGATTTCACCTAAAAAAATCCTTCCCCATCAATGCACCCACGGATTTTACCATCATCCCCGGCGTTGTCCAATCAACTTCTTGCATGAGGGGTGTTTTTTCGCGAGGAACGGTTTTTTCTTTCGGTGATTTTGAAATGAGGAAGAATATTGCGATGAATAAAAGGAACTGCGCGGCTAAAATAAAAAAGCCCGGAGCGATAAACTCAGGGCCTTTAGGAGTTGCATGTTTTTTCAAGTTGTCAGAAAAATCTTGTCATTCCGCACTTGATGCGGAATCCAGACCTATCCTTTTCTAATTAAACAGTCGCTGTCCCTATTTACTACTCTCCCTACTCGCTTATTCTTTTGATTATCGACGCTTGGGTATACCAGGAAGAGGCGGGGTATTATCCCAAGGAATACGTATATTTCCGCCTCTTCCAGATTTAAGGTGACGTGGTGAGTCATTAGGCTTACGGGTACTCGCTTCTTCAGCCCCAGGATGATAATGGACAACGAAGCTATCAACTAAGTTTGGTACCGCATTATAAACTTGTATCTTTCTTTCCCATGTTTCCATGTTACTGGAACTGATATTTGTTGAAAGACCGATAGTTATTGTGTATCCATTTTTAGCTATCAAAATTTTTAATGCATTTATCCAACTTCTAAATTCATTGACCTTATCAATTTGGTTAAGTGCGTTAATTGGGATTAATGGCTGAAGTGTCGCATAATCACTACCTGCTGCAGCCATACTTGCTATTGCAATCATATGTGGGAAACTTAAATCAAACCGTTGCGCTTCCTCAATGTATTGGTCAATAGTATTATAGTCCTGCATTTGCGGCTGAAGGGCCAGGATGTATTGAGGAGTACTTAAATTGACTTTGGCCAACCCCCCACATTCTTGGTAAGTGTATCCTCCAGCTACTAGTGCTATTATAGTATCAATGTTTTGAGTACTGGTGAGCCATTGTCGTAAAGCAACCCATTGGCCAGCAATACCTTGGCGTTGAGCCTGGGTTATTGTGTTTAGATGAACCAAAACTTGAGAATTAATCTGATTTGCCTGGGCTACAGTAACGTCCTGAAACAAGTCGTTCAGGTTGCCATCCGTACGGTTAATTAAATATTTCAGATGGTCAACAGATATCTCCCCTACTAGAGTATTGATACTGTCAAACACCATCATAAAATACACTATTTTGTCTACGGAACCAGCAGATGCGCTCAACTCAAGTAGAATTTCCATACTATATTTTTGACTAAAATCGATAAAATAGCCCACCATAAAATTCTCTTTTATTAAACCAAAATCTTCATAAAAAGAAAAAAACAATTCTTTTGCACCTAGCCTTAACTCTCCTTGGTGAAATAAATCTTGTTCACCTTCTTCACCAAACTCACGCACTGCATTAATCGCGGCACGAACTGCATCTGGACGCCCATCAAATGAAATAACTTTATCTCTATCGATCCAGCTTTTAAGAGTTGCAATTACTTCATCTCTATACTCATCAACGTAATTTTTTTGGATCTCTTTCGAGAAATAATCAATTTGTTTTTCACCTGCCCCAATCTCTATGGCTCTCTGAATCGTGCTAAATGGCATAGTGCCAGTTCCATTCTCTTCCCCCCTATTATCCACAATCCCAAAGCCCTGCCCCTCATCATTTTTCTTCTGACCAACTGAAGTAGCAACCTCTCGACTTTTATTCTCTTTTGGATAAATAGAGACCCTTCTCATTTCATGTCCCCCTCCACCCTCCACCCTCTGCCCGACAGAAGCCGCCTCCCCCCCCATCACATCGGCCTCTTTCTCCAACCCCGCATCATCATTGATCTGTGTCCCCGCCATCTGCATAGTCGGCAGCACCCGCCCTTGCGCCTGCTGCACCACATGCCACCCCTCGTGGGCAATATGCTTCTCCTGCCCGCTCGCTACGTGGATGTCACTCCCCTGCGTAAAGGCATGGGCGTTTAGCTGCGCCGGTTCGGGGGAGTTGTAGTGAACCTTCACATGATCCATGGAGATGCCGGAGAGATTTTCGAGGCCGCATTTCAGGCCATCGGGCATGCCCGTTTCGTTCTCTTTTTTCTGGACAGGGTCGGCCTTTAGCTGCCCCTTCATCTGAGCTGGCTCTTCCTCATTGGCTTCTCTTTGAAGGGCAACCCCACCCCTCCTAACCTCCCCTTGTAAAGGGGAGGGACTTACCCCACCCCTCCTGGTCTCCCCTTCTGAAGAGGAGGAACTTGATTCTCCCCTCCTTGCCAAGGAGGGGGTCAGGGGGAGGTCGCTTGCTTCATTCCCTGCCGCCTCCCGCTGGCCAACGGGGCCAGACGCCCCCCGGATCATATCGGCCATCCTGTTCTGCTCTGCATGATGGGGAGAGTTCTGCATGATCGCCTTCATCTGCGCTGCCTGCTTCGCCTGGGGTGAGTTGCGCATTATCTCGGCCATGCGAAGCTGTGCCGCCGTCTCGGGCCGGTTGTCCACAAAGCGAGCCAGACCGCTGCCACCCTCTTCACGCTGATCGAAATTACCGGAAAACAGCCTCTCAGTAGAAGTCTCTGGCCGGTTATCGACAAAGGCCAACGTGCCGCCGTTTCCCTCTTTGAATTGAGCGGTGTTATCCGCTACAGCACGGTTTTGGGATTGATTGTTTTGGTTTTCTGTGGTTTTTTCCATATGAATGAAGTTGTCAGCTATCAAATCTCCCCTGGCCCCTCTTTTCTAAAGAGGGGGATTTTATTTTACCTCCCCCTTTGGCAAAGGGGGATTGAGGGGGATTTTATTTATCCGGGGCTAAGATTTAAATCATTCACCATTTATCATAACCTCTCCCAACCGTTCGGCTGAGCTCACGACGTAGCCTTCCCCTTATCCTTCGACAGGCTCAGGATGACAAAGAGGAGGAGCCTGAAGTTGGATAACTTCTATTTCATCAAAATAAATAACACTGGATTCCGCATCGAACTTGGTTTATCCCAGTCTACAGCCGGCGGAATGACAAGATTTTTCTGACAACTGCAAACTGATAGCTGAGAACTTTCTATTGATAAACAGCTAGGAAAGCTGATCGTCCTTCAACCCTCCCTTTACCATGTCAAACATGGTATCCAAAGACTCGCGGGCCTCGTTATAAGTGACCCGCTTTACGCCGTGGTGGGAACCGATGGCATGTTGCAATTGATTTAACATTTCTGCCTCACTGCCGTTCAACCGTCCGCCGCCGTTTTTGCCAGCTTGTTGCTGACAGCAGGCTTGATGAAGTTTTTTCGCTTTTGCCAGCCAGTCATCCTTGGCCATCATTTGAATGATAGCGGCCCCTCTATGCATAAACTGGCGGATCACTTTTTCATTCGCCTGCGGACGGTTGTCTGCAGGCCCGGAATTTGTCCCGCCATTTTCTTTATTCTGAACAGCCCCACCGGCAATACCTTTCATCTGCTCTTTCTCTTCAATCACTTCCGACCGGTTGTCCACGAAGCCAAGGGTACCTTTACCCCCCTTTTTCCGCTGAGCGCTGGTATTTGCAACGGCCCTGCTTTGCTCCCGCCTGTTCGAGTTTTCAGATGCCTTTTTCATAGGAACATCCTTCCCGGTTATAAAATGTCATTATTTTTATTGGATTATGTTTGTTTTATTTCCTATTTTTTCCTTAATATCTGCGATCTTTGCCCGTATCTCTTCAGGCGTCGTCTTTTCGTTGACTTCACTTTGCAGATCAGACAGGCTGGTGTTCAGCTTCATCTGCCATTCCATCAACTGTTTTGCCATGGCTGATTTAAACGCTGTTTCCCTCGCTGCAATCTGGACTTTTGCACTCCCCCTGAAAAGAGATTCCACTGTCTCTACAAGTCTGTTAAGAATCGTGTAAGCAAGGTCGGCAGAAAACCCGCCTAAAAGGGCAAGGAGCACCCGTAAAAAGCCCTCTTCTATCAATCCTCCGGACTGCAACTTTGACGACTGCCCATTAGCGCCCGGCACACCTGCGTGCAAGACTTCACGAAATACGTCATCGGAAATCATTACGGCAAGGAGCAGGCCGGAAATAAGCCCGAGAAAGAACCGTATCCAGTAGGATGCCTGATAAGTGGGATCAAATGTTCCCTTTGTAATGTATGAATTTGCCGTATAAAGGGCCGCAAAAGACGCTCCCAGCCCGGCAGCAGAGAGATAAAAGAGCATGTTCATCAGAAGTTTCGTTCCTGAACTTTGCAGAACGCTTTTTGCCTGATTATTCACATCGGGAGACAAGCCGATTACGATAAATACAAGAAGAGATGTAAGGGCAGCCACCATCAGGTGCCTTATTAAAGGTATGGGGCCGAGGAACCTTAAAAAACTGGTGGATTTTTGTTCCGAATCGAGAAGAAGGATGGTTTGAGGCTTGGCAGGCTCCACTATTTTTGTCAAAACATCGTGTGTTCTTACAAGTTCATCGATATCAAGATCGCCTCTCACCTCTTTTTGCTCATTCACTTGTCCACCCTCTTTGTCACTTTCTTCCGCAGGCGTACGTGAAAACATCTCTATCGTCTTTATTCCCTTTGCAGGCACCTGCTTGCCGCCGGCAAGTGCATACTCGGCCATGGCCCTTGCTTCAAGATATAGCTGTTCCCTCAATTCCAGATAGGCATATGGATTTTTTTTCGGCACAGAATTTCCCTCCTTAATATTTTCTAAAATAAGTTTTCAGTTGTCAGCTATCAGTTACAAAATATAGCTATCAGCATTCAGTTGCCAGTTTTCAGTAACTGCCTGATAAGTGATTGAAAAAAAGCGGGCTAATTTCATTAAAATAAATACCCCTGGATTCCGCATCAAGCTTGGTTTATCCCGGCTCAACCGGGGGAATGACAAGATTTTTCTGACAACTGAGAACTGATAGCTTGAAACTTATTCCTCCCTGTACATAAAAACCGTAAAATCATCCGGAAGGTATCCCCGTACCACCTTGACGCGGGATGAAAGCTCGTTGCAGAAGGACTCTATCTTTTCGGAGTTGTGCCCCACCAGAAGCGGATGGTCGGGAAATGTGGCGGCATCGAGCATATTGAATGCGAGCGCCCGATTTGAAGCTGCGTACATCCTGGCTATCATCTCACGGTAGAAATAGGGGTCGGCACACCTGTAACTGAGGGCGCCTGAGGCAAAAACATAATCGACCTGCGGCAACTCTACTGTGATAAAATCGGTCTGGTAAAAAAAAGCGTTGGTCGTGTTGCCGTACAACTTCTTCCCTTCAGCTATAAATTCCGGCATCTGGTCGATGCCGACATAGGTAATGCCGGAGAACCTGCCGTCGAGATAACCCTTCAGGTCTCCGTGCCCACAGCCAATGTCCAGGACAGATGCGCCGTTTAAATCCGCCACCTCTACCAGTTGCCCGAACCTCTTTGACTGGCTCTCCTCCCCCTTCCAGCCGAGCGCCCGCACCGTTTCTCCGCGAAATTCCCTGATGCGGTGGCGGTGAAAATGAATTATAGTCGCTTTTTCTTTAAGGTCCATTTTTATCGGTCATTAGCCAGGGCGCAGACTGACTACTACTACTGCACGTTCTTATTAATCAATCGTCAAGGCATGTCCCCTTGTTTCATCTTCCTCACGTAAAAACCTATCGAAATAAAGATAGATATCAGAACAAGGCCGACTATAAGCTCGTCTCTCTTGTCTGACATAAAAGGATCGCATATGAGCATGCTGAAAAAGATAAAAACCGTAACAGCGGCAACACCAAAAAACCACAGGAAGTACTCCCTGAATATTCGCCTCAGGTCACAGAACCATATAGCCAGGAGGGCATACAAGGCGAGCATAGCGGCCAACAGATCTAAAACAATTCTTAATGGCCACCTGTTTGGACAAACGAAATTGCAGTACCAGGGCGCCTTATCCAGCAATGCACTCTTCAAAAAATCGGCGTCCTGCGTCTCCTCAAATTCGTCAACAATAACCGTGTTTACGTAGGTTGATCCCTCCGCTTCACCGTCGGCAGCTTCTTCACCACCGCCGTCTCCGCCAGCGGCTTCACCATCACCTTCACTACCGCCCTCAACAACAGGAACCGGCCATAGTCCGACGCCCCGGAAGTTATCCTCGAAGTAGATCAGATCGTTATGGAGTCGATCCTCTTCCCCCTCTCTGTATGCCGACGGGCTTATGACTGGAACGATCTTCCTCAAAAAATTCTTTCTTTGTATCCCCTTGAAGTCCTTTTCAACTGCCCTTCTCAACTCTTTTTTCTTCTCCACAGAGGATTCTTCCATAAAAACGAGAAAAAGATCGACAATGTCTTTCTCTGCATATCCCACATCGTCAAACTCCATGGCTGGAACGAGTTCTTTCAGATTATTTAAAGAATAGATATCCCCCTCCATTTCACTCATGGAGAGCATGACATTGAGGAAATAACCACCATCAGCGGCCTTCAGTTTCCTACTGAGCAATTCAATAAAACCGATAATGCTTGAAGAGATTTCTTTCTGCTCCTCTTTGTCGGCAGTGCTGAAATCGAAATATAAAGTAACACCGTCTCCCATAGCCGGAACGGAAGAAGTCCCCACCGATATATAGGGTTTGAACCTGTTGAGAAGAGAATTGTCCGCCTTGGCGTCAACTGAAGAAACAATATTGCCCGCCAGTTTATCGAGAAGCCTGTCATCGAACCGCTTCCAGAGTTTCCAATTATTATTGTAAATGACGAGGTCCACTTCAGTATTGTACTTACGGGCCGTGTTAAGAAAAGCGGCCCTTTCCTTTTCCCAATGCAATTTGGGCCAAAGGTTGCCCTTCTTATCGAAAGGGAGAGCAAAATAACCAACCCTGGTGAGCGCACTGAAATCGAGAGTCTGCCCTTTGCCGGCCATCCAGAAAGGATAGAAACCGTAGATTACCCCACTCAAATCGCTCCGTGAGCATCCACAGTCGCCCCCGCTCCATTCAATCGGTTTGGCCTTAAAGTCCTTATACCTGTGCCTTTTCCTCGCCTGCATAATAATAAGCGAGGCATAGTGTTTATAATCACCTGTTGCTTCGTCAATCGACCTTTTTGCCGCCGCTTCTATTTCCTTTTTTTCAAAAAAAGTGCACTCACCAAGGCCGAGCAGCCCTTCCGTAATCTGATCAGGAACACCGCCATCGGCAATATTCGTAAAAAAGTCTTCCGTGAGACTGACAGAGGGAAGCTTTTCGATCTCTTTCAACACGATCGATTCATAGCGGGCCGTCAGTCCTTCTATTTTCAGCTTCAATGCATTCTTAAAAAGAGCCTTGTCAATATACTCCACATCTTTCAACTCCGGCAGCATGTCCAAAACGACTTCGGGAACGATCATTTCCTTCAGTTCATTCTCAAGTTCGCTGACAGCCTGAACAGTCACTTCAAAAGTCTCCGACTCCTCTGAATATTTGAGGATATAGGGCCTGAATTTGACAAAAGCGGCGTAATGGTCTTTCGCCTTTTCAACGGCCTTCAACGCTTCTTTCTCCAGTTCCTTCCTGCTGTCAAAATCGAGTTCTTTGAGAGGAGTGAGACTTCCGATGAGTTGTGCCGGGAGTTTTTTAAGCTCCAGTTCCTTGAAAAACTGTTCCGTTAATTTGTAGGCTGAAGATGTGGCCGCAGGCTTCAACGCCTCCACATGGTCGAAAATCATCGACTTCTCCTCGTCGGTGACTTTCCTGATTTTACTCTCCACAGCCAGTTCCAGCTTTTTCCTTTCCGGGTATTCCAGCCCCCTCAAAGGTTCGATCTGCTTCAGTACCGTAGGGGCGAGCTCTTCCACCTTCAGGTTGTTAAACGTCTTCTCCCCGAGTATATAGACGGAAGGCTGCCTTGCATGGTTCGCGATGAGTTGTCTTTCATCCTCTTTCAGGTAACCCGCCTTGAGACCCGTGGCATTATATAGCCTTGTTGTTGTGGAGAAACTCTCGTCCTGCACTTTCGCCAGATGGACCATTATCTTCTCCACCCTGTCAAACAAGAGAAACTTCGCTTTGTAATAGAGGGTCTTCATTCTTCCCGCGAAAGATTTGTCCCCCACATATTTCGCCGCCATTTCGGCACGCAGTTTTTCAAGTTCGTCCCTGGTCAATTTGAATTTTGTCACTTCTTCGGCATGACCGTTGATCTGCTTGACGTATTCCTCGCATTTCTTATCATCGGTAAGCGTACCGGTCATCTCAGCCACAATGGCTGCAACCTTTTTTTCCAATGACCGTTTTTCCGTAAAGCCGAAGTCCTTGAGTTCTTGAAGGGCGTCGAGCAGAAAAGCGGGGACTTCGGCAAGCTTCATCTTCTTAAAAAACCGCTCATTCAGCATGAAAGAAGGCCCCTCTTCCATACCGGTCGTTGTCTTCACCCTTTTAGAGACCAACGCCTCATCCGCGTTGGTAACCCTTTGGAATTTCGCCTCCACCGCCTTATTAAGCGCCATCTTATCGGCATAAGGGATATCTTTAAGATCGACCAACTGTTTTATAATGTCGTCGGGCGTTCCTTTCGCCTTCAGTTTATTGAAAGTTTCTTCCGTCAGTTTGATTGCCCACGTCTCTTCCGACAGTTTAAGCACCTGATCCCTGAAGCGCTTGCTCAGTCCCTTATTGTCGGTTGCCTCCTTGATCTTCCCTTCAACGGCATTGAGAAATTTGGTCTTGCTTTCATAGGGCTCGTCCTGCATTTTGCCTACCTGCTCGACAATCGCCTCGGAAACGAGAAGAGCCCTTAATTCATCGAGGTCTTTCCCGGTCAGCTTAAAGGAGATTTTATAGTCATCGGGATTTTCAAGACGGCTTTCAGGGAAAGGTGCATCGCCGTATTTCAAATCCTGCTTATACCTTTTGAAGAGAGATATAATCTGCCGGGGCGTGCCGGAACGCCTGATCTTATATATTTCTGTCCTTCGCTTTACAGGCTGCCGCTCTATCCACTCCCCGAAACCGGGGTCAAGAATTATCTCCTTCCAGTTGGGATAAAGTTCGGCGATGGCGGCATAATGCAACAGGATGTCGGCATAATCGTTGGCCAGGTCTTTAGGCGTTTCGATTGTAAAATCGATGCAAAAACGGCGCATGGCGTCTCTCGTATTGGGGCCGATGAAACCGTCCACGCCTTCGGCGTCATAGCCGGTGACGTAGAGCGCCCTCTGCATCTCTTTTATCTTCGCTTTGCTAAAGGATTTATAGGTCTTTTTTTGCGACAGCAGTTTGCAAAGGGGCGTCGGTTTTTGATGGGACGAGGGGATTGAGGCGTAAGCCGCAGGAGGCATGATCAGAATAAATAAGAGCGCCGTCGCCAAAAGGCTAAGCTTTTTGCAGATATTTTGACTGTCTTGTTGAGCCTGTGGTCGCATAGTTTCCCACAAGCTGGCAGGTTCCTTATCTGCGTGGATCATTGGAGTCATATTCTCTAATGCAGGTTAAATTTCTCTTATTTTTTAAGGGCAGACACGTGGGTCTGCCCCTACAAATATATTTGGTTCTTTATGTAGGGGCGCACCCATGTGTGCACCCTTTCTTTTCTTTTAACCAGGGCACGGCGGGCCGTGCCCCTACATTTTGCGTTTCACCCGGGCAGACACATGGGTCTGCCCCTACGATTTTTCTGACCCCTGACCCCTGACAACTGAAAACTGACAACTGTCTTTATCATATCGTCTTCCCCTCTTTCCTCATTTCTTTCGAAACCCCTTTTTGAAGGTCTTCCAGGGATATCTTTTTCCGCCCATCTTTCAACGCCCGGATGGCGCCGTAACGGACCACGTTGGTAATAGCTCCGCCCGAGAGTTCGTGTTCTTCCGCCAGTTTGGGGAGTGAGACATCCTCCGCAAGAAGCGTATCGCCGTGCAGGTTCCCCTCCCAGAGCCTGAGGCGCTGGTCGGCGTCGGGCATGGGGAAGTAGACGAGGGACTGAAAGCGCCGTGAAAAAGCCTCGTCCATATTCGCCTTCAGGTTCGTGGCAAGGATGACTACGCCGGGGAAGTCCTCCACCCGCTGCAGCAGGTAGGCCGTCTCCTGGTTGGCGTGGCGATCATTTGAGCTTGAGGTCTGCGTCCGCTTGCCGAAAAGGGCGTCCGCCTCGTCGAAGAAGAGAATCCAGTTTTTACTCTCCGCCTGGTCGAAGACGTTTGCCAGGTTCTTTTCCGTCTCACCGATATATTTTGAGACCACCATGGAGAGGTCGATGCGGTAAACGTCCACTCCCACATTATCACCGATGAGGGTAGCAGTGAGCGTTTTGCCCGTTCCCGGCGGGCCGTAAAAGAGGGCGCGGTATCCCGGCTTGATCGTCTTTTTCATGCCCCAGTCGTTCATGATGGTATGGGAATGTTCCAGCCAGCCGCTGATATGCTCCACCTCATCAAGCACATCGGGATCGAGGACAAGGTCTTGCCAACCGAGGTTGGTGGTGATCCGTTTGGCGGGGAAGTTGATGCTGAAGTCCGGCTTATGGGTTGCACCTGTTGTTAGCAGGTCTAAATATTCCGTGGAGAGCACTGGCGCGCCGCAAAAGTAGGGTTCCCCCCGCTCATGGTTTTCAACTTTCAATATGCCTTCCCTTGCAAAGGGGTGGTCCTCGTCGAAGAGTTCCATCACCTCAAATCTCTTCGCCATGTCCGATCCTGCGATGATAAATGCCGCCGTCTCGCAGGTGGGGAGAAAACCACCGTGGGCCTTTCCCTTCCAGCCGCCGAACTCAGTGTAGCCCCGGTCGAGGTTATTGTTGCGGACAAAGAAGGTGTCCAGCATGTTTGGGCGGATGTGGGGGATGAGGGTGAGGATGAGTACGATCCGCTCGTCGAAGCCGAGGCTGAGGTTGTTTATTAAGCTGGCGTATTCGGAAGCATCGTTAGTGGAATCGGGCGGGTTGATCTCGCGGATATCATCAATGCCAGAGCCTTGCTCGAAGTAGAGGGCTACGCGGGTGTTTAGGACGCTTGAGAACCAGGCTACCTCCTTTTCAAGAGTAGCGGCGTTGGCGGCGCTCATGGGTAGGGCGGCTTCGTTGTTTGCCGGTTTTATATTTTTTAGTAGTTGCATTTTAATCAAATTTTTCGGTTGTCAGCAAAATCTTGTTCTTCTCGTTCTTTAACGATCTGAATAAACGCCTGCTTTAATGGCGTTTATTTGTTGATATATGCTTTTTATACAAAATATTTCAAGAAGAACAGTCTAAATATATCCTAAATAATAAAAAAGGAATATTTCATCCTTTGTCTCCAAAGCAAGAATCATTGGATTATCACTGTTCATGAATTTATAGAATCGTTGCCCTATGCTGGGATCAAAGTCTAAACTCATACTTAGCGAGTCTAGAAATACTTGATATATGCCCCAATCGAAATAGTCATTAAACTCACTCAAGGTAATTTCATCAACTGTTATCCTAAGTTTCTCAAAATTTTCAATCTTTCTGTCTTCTTGTGGATGTGTTAATAATGCAGTGACTTTGAAAAGGTCGTCTACTGAATAACCTGATTCTTTGCTAAAATGACTTATATAGAGTTCATCGTACATCCATGTTTCAACTTTATTATCAAACTGGACTTCATTAGTTATAATAGAAGATTCTTGTATGTTCAGGAAATTACGGTTTAAACATAAAATCAACTCTTCTCCGGATTCTATATCCTTCGTGATTCTAGTTGTATTTACCAGTTTCAATAGTTTGTTTAACATCGCTATTATATTTTAACTTGTTTAATTATTTTTTAGGTAAAGGAAAGACGGTATCTAGTTTTAAATTGCCAATCTTCCCTGTCAGTCTAACTTTAAATTCAATATTTCCGTCAGAGGAAATACCTCTATATCCTCTCTCATGCTCTTTATTTTTCGGATCACTTAATATTCTAGACGTTTCTTGAAGAACACGTTCCATTGACCATGATCGAGGGAAGAATGTAGAAAAAGGTTTTTTCTGTACAAATTCCAATTCTCCAGGATTTCTTATTTTAATTTTTGCTTTTTGAATATCGTCAGGAGCCCAAAATGTAGTAAGAGTGGGGTTAGTAATTTCAACATTTCCTCCAGCAAGAATTTCTTGAATATGACCGCCAACGGCATTTCCACTACTATTAACCTCACCTGTAAGATGTACGGGTAGATGTGAAACACGAGTTTCTTTTAGCCAATCAAAATAATTGTCTCGTTTGTCTAGTGGTACATACGCTTCTAAACCTTCTCCCCTGTGTCTGTAATCTTCGCCACCCAACTCAGCAGGTCTATCCCCCAGAGTATCAACTGAATCCGACATCAAGTTAAACGTTTCGTCTCTTATAAATACTTTTTCATCTATAACAGTGTCTCCAATTTTAATTACTCTAAACCACCGATAGATATGCTCTTTCTGAGCATCCATGTCATGATGTAGTTCTTGATTAGGCCCTCTTCGAGATCTTAATTTATCACCAGCATCTATAATAATACCTGTTTTTGATTTACTAACTTCCAGGTAATTGGATCCTTTAAAAATAGATTTAGATTTACCCGCTACTTCAATTAAGTGAGTTATTCCTGTGACTTCGATTGGTACATCTGGTTTTAATTGAAGTAAGGAATCGGATGTGGTAAATCTTGATTTGCTATCATAAGGGGAGATGGATTTTTTTTGTCTCGTATTTAACGCCTTCCCCCCCATAACATCGGCCTCCTTCTCCAACCCGGCATCATCGTTGATCTGAGTCCCTGCCATCTGCATAGTCGGCTGAACCCTCCCTTGCGCCTGCTGAGCCACATGCCACCCCTCGTGGGCTAAATGTTTCTCCTGCCCGCTTGCAACATGGATGTCACTCCCTTGAGTAAAGGCATGGGCGTTCAGCTGCGCCGGTTCGGGGGAGTTGTAGTGGACCTTCACATGATCCATGGACATGCCGGATAGATTTTCTAATCCTGACTTGAGATTATCCGGCATACCCGTTTTATTTTCTTTAAGCTGGACAGGCGCGGCCTTCATCTGGGCCATCTGCTTCGCCTGCGGGGCGTTTCGCATCATATCGATCATCTTCCTCTGCGCTGCCGTCTCCGACCGGTTATCGACGAAGTTGAGCAGACCGCTGCCAACTTTCAGTTGCGCTGCGTTTTCCGCAACGGCGCGGCTTTGGGCCTGGTTGTTTTGGTTTTCTGTAGTTTTTTCCATAAAATAAAGCTGCCAGTTTGAAGCTTTCTTTTAAAACATCCGGCGCAATGCATTCTTTATTGCGCCCTACTTAGCTGTGGTTTGTTTCATAAAAAGTATGAAGTTATCAGTGTACAGTTATCCGTAAAATCTTCTCCTTATTCAATCTATGGTTTTATATCGTACACGTGTCCATAAGAAAGTTGCATTCTCTATTGGGTCATAGTCTGCGATAACTGTATACTCTCTATTCTCTATCACAAATGCCTCTGCAGCTCCCCAATAAAACTCGCCAGCCTCTTCGAGATTATTGAAATATGGTAATTCTGTATCAAATCCGCCGACATCTACCGTCCTCGTGTTTTTCTTTTTTTTCTTATTGAGCCGCTCTTTTTCTTCTGCAGCTGAAAGCCCCGGATTCTGCCATGAATAACCCTTTTGTCCATAATTAAAACTCTTCCCTTTGTATTGATCTTTCCAGTGAGTTCTCAACTCTTCTTCTGACACGTCGGCGCCTGTTTCACTACTTTCCTGTTGCATCCAACCCTCAATGGCATTTTGAAATGCAGACATGGTCGCATGATTAATGGAATGACTCACAAGAGTTCCCACAGACTCTAATTCATGGGGCCTGATTTTATCAGTAAGTAATGTAAGTGGCATCTTGCGCAAATGATCAATATACCCTCTCCAGCGATGCATAACGTTCATCACCATAGCTGCATCTTCAGTCGCTTCGTCCTTAGAATTTGAGTCCATATATTTATAATAATTAATCCTGCCCATTTTAACCAATTTACTAACCATTTGATCAGCTTGTTTTTTAACGGTTAAGTACTCTAATAATTCTTCTCTTAGTTTGGTATTAGTAAGTTCTTTAACATCCTGATACAGGCCATCGATATATCCACATTCTTCTTTTATTCGTTTTTCAGGATCACCGAGATAATATTTTTCCATATTAACCAACATCTCTCTTAATATTGGGCTGCCTTTTTTGGCAATCATCAAGCCGTTTTCCATGTCCCCGGTTTCTTCATGAAAGCCTGGCTGTACATCCATGCCGCCTAAAAATTCAACAGACGAAGGGTCATAATCCTCCGTACCCGGAGTAACACCGCCCACATCCATATAAGCGCCGCCAAACTCGTGCAAGATACCAACCCTTAAAATATCTGATGCCACCTGGGGTCGTCCGGAAGTTGCCTCAGTTTCGGCAGCAGCGCCCAGACCCCCCCCTATTTTCAAGCTGGCAGTTGAAGCAACCTTAATCGTCAGGCCTGTGTCACCTATGGCGAGAGTCGCACAAATTGTAATTCCTCCGAGGTTTTCATTTGAAGCTTTCAACGTACTTTGTTGCATTGCCTTTTTATCCATCCACAAAACTACTTGCACCTTTCGCGCCTGACTCCATTCCGCCAGTCTCTCCCGAACGGCAGCAGGAATTGCACCACCCACCCAAACTGTATGTAAAAAAGGGGCGACTCCGCCCCCTTTTTCATTAAAATTATGGCTTTCAAAGGGGCTGGCCACTTTATCCCCAAGCAGCATATTTTTTGTGACAATAACAGGCGCCTTTTTTTTCCTAACCTCTATAGGACCAAAGGTGTCCATCAATGCCGCAATATTTGCATAATTATGAACAACTTTTTCATCTACGATAAGAGCCTGCACATGAGAAAATTTATCTGACAAGCCGGCAACACTAAAGTATTTACTGAAAAAAGTCATCAATGACTTCTCATCATAAGTCACTTCGTCATCTTCAAATTTTATTTTACGCTGACTAACAAAAGACTGGCCTAGGGCGTCAGGTTTAAACTTTTGGCCACGTTCCTCCAGCCTCTGTCCGACGGTCATCGCCTCTCCCCCCATAACATCGGCCTCCGTCTCCAACCCAACATCATCATTAATCTGAGTCCCGGCCATCTGCATAGTCGGCTGAACCCTGCCCTCAGCCTGCTGAGCCACATGCCACCCTTCATGAGGAAGATGTTTCTCCTGCCCACTTGCCACGTGGATGTCGCTCCCTTGAGTAAAGGCATGGGCGTTAAGCTGCGCCGGTTCGGGAGAGTTGTAGTGTACATTCACATGATCCATCGACATGCCGGAGAGATTTTCGAGGCCGGACTTCAAGTTATCTGGCATACCCGTTTTGTTCTCCTTACGCTGGGCAGGCTCGGCCTTCATCTGCGCTGCCGCTTTTACCTGCGGGGAGTTGCGCATCATGTCAATCATTTTCCTCTGCGCCGCCGTTTCGGGCCGGTTGTCGATAAACTCCGGCGCAGAGTCGATTCCCTCTTTCCGCTGCGTCGCATTATCGGCTGCGGCCCTGCTCCCGGCCTGGTGGTTTTGGTTTTCTGTGGTTTTTTCCATAATAATATTGCTTGTGTTCTGTTGTAAGGGCACAGTTTTTTATAAATGCATAAACCCTTTATGATTTTCCTCTTAACGTTATTTAGAATTTAGAGTATTGTTATTTCTTCACCATATCTTTAATGATGTCTTGTTTAATCCGGTTATTGAAACTTGCTGGGCTTCCTTTGAGCCACTGCCTACAATTTTTGCATCTTTCAATTGGAGCACCATTGGTCGTTGCCTGTCCCATTCGAGCGCCCTGAATTCTATTTACAAAATCCTCTTTATCCACAGATGTCTCTACCATTTGGGAAAAGGCATGGGGTTCAGAACAATTGTATATACTCCAACTTTCCTTTTTCTTCACATGTTGGGCAAATATATCTTTCGCATTATTACCGCCAAATTCTTTATCCATTTTGGTTTCCGTAGTCGGCACATTGTTGCTAACCCCATTCCATGAGAAGTTGCCACTTTGCAGGTTGACATTAACTGTGGCGCGTTGAATAACAGCCTGGACCGTCCCACGTATCATATCAGCCATCCTGTTCTGCGCCGCATGATGGGGGGAGTTCTGCATCTGCGCCGCCTGCTTCGCCTGCGGGGAATTGCGCATCATCTCGGCCATACGCCTCTGCGCTGCCGCCTCAGGCCGATTGTCGACAAAAGTAAGTGTCCCGCCGCTGCCAACTTTCAGTTGCGCAACGTTTTCGGCTACGGCCCGGCTTTGGGCCTGCTGGTTTTGGTTTTCAGGTGTTTTTTCCATAACAATAAGAGATATCAGCTTTCAGTTCTCGTTGGGTGGGCAGCCCCTGCCCACCATTACCCATTGTGGGAAACGACATCCGCTTGTCTCGACTGGGGGCTGTTGTTCATCATTTCAGCAATACGCATTTGGGCGGCAGTTTCGGGGTGATTGTCAACGAACTCAAGCGCCAAGTCGCCCCTCTCTTTTCGCTGCGCCGAGTTATCGGATGCGGCCCTGCTTTGAGTTTGCTGGTTTTGGTTTTCGGTTATTTTTTCCATAGAACAAAGCTATCCGTTGTCAACTATCAGTAAAATCTTTAAACATTAGGTGCAATGCATTGCACCCTACCTAGCTGAAAACTTTCTTCTCCCTTGAACCGCCCATTTCGACCCTCAAAAGGGCCTTCTAAGCCTGTTTTTACCCCTTATTTTCGACCTTATTCGTTTAATTTCAATCACTTAGCTTGGTTCGACCCCATTTTGAACCATTTTGAATATTTTTAGTCTATGGCGTACTAAAAAATAAACACTTGTTCGACCCGTCCTGGAATAGTGTTATTTCTACTTGACTCCTAAGACGGTATCTACGAGACTTCCCATAGCGTATAGTGTACCAATTCACTCCTTGCGCGTCGTCGGTGTCTTCGCTAATAGATGAACCTCATTGTTCTTGTTAACGGACTGCGGAACTTCGCTAAATTTCTTATTTTCAGCAGCTCCTCCGTACCCTTGCACATTCTCAACTTCGACCTCGGAGAATTTCTTGCCCGTTGCCGAAGCGACGCGCGCGCTGTGTATGAACGCTTTCAACCCGTTAAGAAATATTGCGATGAGGTTTCCAACTGCTGGCTGTTTGTTAAAAGTTTGATTTTTGTCCAGCTCAGTTACACAATCTCTCTCCCCTCCTGTCTCTTTCTCGACGATTAATGCTACACCCTTCGGATCCCCCTGAAATGGATTAAGCCCTTCGCGATCATCAGCCCACGTTCCATATGTGTATCCATGACAGTTTGCTTTTTGGCCCTTATTTTCCATCTTGATTTCCGATCCTCCATCCGTCTTGTACTCATCACTTTTACTGTAGTAGACAATGCGCTGCACCGGCTGCTTGCCTATCCCGCCTCCCAAAGCCTGGCTGACGGGATGGATAGGAAATTCACACTCACTTTTTGTCGATTGGTGCATCTGCAACGCTTTGGCGCCCATCACATCGGCCTCCGTCTCCAGCCCGGCATCGTCATTGATCTGAGTCCCGGCCATCTGCACAGTTGGCTGCACACGCCCCTGTGCCTGCTGCACCACATGCCACCCCTCGTGGGCAAGGTGCTTCTCCTGCCCGCTGGCTACGTGGATGTCGCTCCCTTGAGTAAAAGCATGGGCGTTTAGCTGCGCCGGTTCGGGGGAGTTGTAGTGGGCATTCACATGATCCATCGACATACCGGAGAGGTTTTCGAGGCCGTTTTTCAGGTTATCGGGCATACCCGTTTTGTTTTCCTTAAGCTGGGCAGCTTCGGGCTTCAACTCGTCCTCCTCCACCCGCTGGGCGACAGCTTTCGTCTGCGCCAGTTCTTCCTTATCGTCTATCTCCTCCCGCTGGGCCGTGCCCTGTATCATACTGATAAACTTCGCCTGCGCCGCCGCTTCGGGCCGGTTGTCCACCATTGTAAGGGCGGAGGTTTTGTTTTTTTTCTGTCTGGTATCGCCTTCTTCCTTGCGCTGTGTTGATTTTGGAATTGTAGTTTTCATCGCAAACCTCCAGTTATCTTCGTAGGGGCGCACCTACGTGTGTGCCCTTGTTTTTAATCCGGGCAGACACATGGGTCTGCCCCTACATTATTGCACCCTGCTTGACTCACGGGTGATGCATCATAATTCATTACCATCGCTTGTCGCAGGGGTAGGCCCCTTGTACCTACTCTAATGAATACGTTTTATTATCATGGGCAACCACAAGGGATTGCCCCTACATTTCCCCCTCACCCCCGCATCCAGTGCGGGGCAGGCTCTAACCCTCTCCCACCAGGGGCGAGGGAATTTTACTGTCCCCTGAAAACCGACAACTGACAACTTTCTCTTACCTCCACTCAACGTGAACGACCCGCTTCATCCACGGATGTTTGATGAGGTTATAACTCCAGGGGAGTCGATCAAGCAACATATCGAATGGCTTAGCCTCCACCAGCAGATGCCACTCGCCGTCTTTCAGCCTCAAAACCCCTTCCCGCTGCAAAAAAGATTGCCTGAAACCATCAACCGACGTTTTGCCCAAGGCCGTCCAGTTTTGGACCATACCCTTCAACAAGCCTTCGATGGCCTCTTTTTCTACCGCACTCGCCTTTATCTCTTTGCAAATTGGAACGCCTGTTTTTACACCGCAGAGCACCTTGTTCAACACAAGCCGGTATTCGGGGGTCGATTCGCTGCCGTTGACCATGAACTGAAGAAGATGGACGGCCCGCTCGGCAGCCTGCCTGTCCTTGAATTTACCTGCATCCATCAAACCTAGCATGTCAAAAAGGCGCGGCAAGTATGGGGCCGCCAGAACCTGCCCCGCGTTGGCAATGTAGACCTCTTCGGTAAACTCCTCTTCCTCAGAAAGCTCCCCAGTGGCTTCCTGCACGTCTTCAAGCTCCACAGAAGTCGCCTTTCTCGCAGACTTCTCCAGACTGCTGTCTTCCTTCGTCAGCGAACCCATCATCCTTAGGTGCGTTTCAGCCGTTGATGGGAGAACATCAAGGGCAAGCTGTCCGGCCAGGGCGACCCTGAATGTATCTTCGTCCTTTCGTCCAATTTCTTCAGACAGGTATTTTGAGAATGAGAGCAGAAATTGGGCTTCATCAAGATTTCGGCCTTCCTTGTAAATATAGCTGAATATAAAGAGCCATTTCATCCGCTCTATTCGGCCCGGATCCTTTTCCATATTGATGCAGGCTGCTGCGACAATGTCTGCGCATCTGAGGAGCGAACAATACCGCTCCCCCCGCAGGAGGAAGAGGAGACGGGCCATAAGGCGGGAGGGAAGGAGGGCAATAATTCTTTCCAATATCTTTTTGTTTTCCAGAAGCTCTTCCATCAGGTATTTAAACCTTTCGGGGCGCTCCGCCATCATGCGCTCCACCCACAACACAAAACGGGCGGTCTCCCTCCCGGAAGCAGCCACTCCCGCCGTAATACGTTCCAGAAATGTCTCGCCTTCAACTTCAGACAATGGCAAAAATGACGGGTCATCAACGTCCTTTGAATTTACAGATGACGCCTCTTCATCTTTTTCATTCTTATTTCCATGAGTGTGGGCGGCGGCTATTATTTCTTCAAAATCTATCACCTTATCCGTAACAATGTTTTCCAGGATTGAGGTATAGTATTTTTTTAAGTCGCCCGCCTTTTTTGCATAATTTTGGATGGCGGCGACCAGATCGGGACTTCCCGTTCCACCACCGGCAAGGGAGATCAGGGCGCCGACAAACCGCCCCAGTTCTTCAGCCGAAAGGCGCGAGGCCGCTTTTGAGAAGTTAAGACGGCCCGTCTGCATCTCACGGAAAATCTCCAGTATTCTCCATGGAAATTTTTGCGACAGTTCATCTAAAATTTTGTCAAAATCCACACCCGCCCTGTGTCCCGCAATACAGCGCCGTAATTCTTCGGTGAGCTCATAGGAGCGGAGCAGTTCTGCACTTGGCTGAGATTCACCCTCCTTTTCAGACTTCTCTACAGCCGCATCTGCCTTAAGCCCGTCCAGTAATTGAAGCATCTCCTTATTATCTCCGCCACCACGTTCCGACAACTCCTTCAATGATGCGACAAGGTCCTCATAATTAATGTTTATGTGGGCCGCCATCTGCCTGACCATACTTCCCATATAGGCTATTTTGTTAAAACGGCTGCCGCGATCTACAAGAAGGTAGGCCAGGGTGAACTCCCAGAAGTGACGTTTAAGTCCGCCTTCATCCAGATAGGGTCGGCCGGCCGCCTGCCGGAAAACATGGCGCATGTCTGCCATATGGCAAATAAAACCGCCTTCTGCCGGTTCGATGAGATAGACTATTTCTTTTAGCATCGCTTCTTCAAAACCATCCGCCACTTTCCGCCTTACTGCCGCCCTTACGCCGTAGCGGCGAAGCTCCTCTAGAAAAAGTCTTTTATTGTCACCCGCTATCTCAGTCCATATATCCTTTATTCCTTCGGCGGAGCCTGTAATCAGGGCCTCCTCTATGCGCCACCTGAGAAATTCACTTCTGTTAGCATCTGCGCCTTTTTCTTCGCCTCCCTTATTTCCGCGTCCAGCCAGAGTCCCGACTATGTCATTATCTTCTGCCAGTTCGCCAAGGAGTTCCAGCATCTCATCCCTCATCCTGCCAACACCCGGCGACTTCTTAAACGCATCCAGCAATGAAAAGACAAGGTCGGCGTATTTCATATTGCCGTGGGCCGCCATCTGCCTGACCATGCTCCTCATGTAGGCCCTCTTGTTGAAACGGCTGCCGCGCTCGACCAGCAAGTAGCCGAGAGTAAACTCCCAAAAACGGCCCCGGAGACGAGACTCCTCTTCGGGCGGTTTACCGAGAGCCATATGAAAAAGTTCCCGCTTATCAACAACGTCGCATATAAAGCCGCCATCTACAGGTTCTATTAGATAAACAATCTCTTTTAGCAGGGCGTCGCCAAAACCTTCCGCCACTTTCCGCCTCACAGCCACTCTCACGCCGTAGCGGCGAAGCTCCTCCAGGAAAAGGGCCTTGTTGTCTCTCACGATCTCAGGCCATATCTCCTTTATTCCTGCGGCAGAGCCGGAAATCAACGCCTCCTCGATGCGAAGGCGTATAAAATCCATATAACTTCCTCGCCGCTTTTTAAAATAGCCCTCCCCCTTATCTCTCTTCCCCCTTAAATCCATCTTCTCCGGCATGTCCCCCGTCAAAGGAAAAGCGACGCCCGTCCTTCGGGAAAGATTTTTCATGGTCCGGGCGGACATGGCTTTTTCACCGGGGAATGCGCCTTCGAGTTTTAAGAGTTCATCAACTGCGGCTTCGCGTATCAAACATGCCAATTCTTCACGGGATGTCGATGGGAACTCCCCTTTCCTGCATACCTCCATTAAAAGAGAAACTATCTCCTTAAAAAACGTTACATGGGCGGGGAATAGTATGCGGGCGATCCCCGCCGGAATCTGGCCCGGAAACTGACTTGCCAGCCTTTTTATCATCCTCTCTCTTGCTGGAGACTCTTTAAGAAGGTCCACAAACATCTTGCCATTCGAGCGAAGAACGTCCTGCAAGAGTTGTTCAATGGAACGGCCTTTTAAGATGCCGTCATTCCAGGGCAACCGCCCCTTATCCAGAAAAAACCGGACTTGGTCAAAATCAGACTGCTCTACGGTAATAACGCCTTCACCCCTCTCAAAGGAACCGCCGAGAGACTCGATCTTTTCCCGCAAGACCGATCTCAATCTCTCCTTCAGCCTCGCTTCCATCTGTTCCTGCAAAGCCTCGAACTCAATTTCATCCAAATCGATTTCGAGGTTCTCTATCTTTATCACCTTACCGGTTGAAGAAAATTCATCGAAAACTTCGTTCACGGCCTGCATAACGCCGTTCTTTACAAAAGGTCCCAATTCTTTCTGGGCCTCGAAGGCGTCCTCATCATCAGCAAAAGTGAGATCAAAAACAGTTTTCTCAATAACATGAACGTTATCCATGATCTGCGGAGCCCTCTCTTCTTGAGACTATCTTCCTGTTTTTAATTAAAAAAGCGGCCACTCTCTCAGAGGCGGCGTCGAGTTCCGAGGTTCCTGCCGGATGATTTCGCTTCTCGAGAAGCCACTTTTCATATATATCTTCGAACTCGACCATCTTTCTAAATTCCAGCCAATAAAATTCAGGAAAAATGTGGGCAGGACAGTTCAGGGTGACCGTCTCTTCGGCAAGTTTCCTGAAGCCTTTATCGCTGGATCTGGCCGTCCAAGAAGGAAAAACCACGCTGATTCTAAAAGAGTAAAAGTCATCAGGTAGAGTAACGTGGTGCGACTCCCTGTTTAAAGGTCTGAGCAGAATATGCTCCACAATGTGAAGACCCTCGCTATCCACATTTAGTGAAACAAGAAAAGAGCGCAACTTTTTTGAAGCCGAGAGTGCTTTATTCTCGTTTGTATAAGATATCGGATATAGCCACTTTTTATCTTCATCAAGCTTTATCTTCACCTCAAAAGTCACAGCAGGTTGTAACATGTCCTCAAATTTGCCGCTTTTCTTCTTTTCTCTTATCTGATAAGCATGCTTTTGGATACCTTTCCTGAGAACGGTTTCACTGAGGAAGCCCAAATTTTCCGGGTTCCGTATATTAAAATGCTTAACTTTTTTACCAAGGTGGTCCAGTTCATCATGGGATACCAGTTCTATTCCCCTGCCGGTGAAGGGAGCGGTGAGTGACCTGTCCGAGTCGCATTTCAGGGCCAGCAGGATGTTTAGCTTTTTCTGCAGGCCCGATAAATTAGTGTTGTTGAAATACGCTTCCCTGTAGTTAAATGCCTGTGCGCGGCCTGCCCCCAGTTCCACCACATTTCTTAAAAGCCGGATCTTGTTGGAGATTATTTCATCTTCCGATTGTTCTTCCTCGTAATAACAGCTAAAGTGGCGAAGGGAGTTTTGGCTGAACCGTTCACCATAGATTCCAAGCAGATAGTCCAATACGCGGTTTCTTCTGTCTCCAAAATCATCATACCGGTTTAATATCTGTGCAATTTGAGGGTCTGTCACTTCCTTTCCCTCCGCATATATCTCCTCTACACCGGGGACGCTATCATTATTTAAATATTGATGGAAATAGGTCTGTTTCAACTTATCATCAAGCGAAAAAAGCTTTGGAATCCCATCGAGGTTCGCCAGAAAGTTAGCCATCACCTGTTCAAAGAAAAGGAGATAAGCCTTTAACTGACTCGCCTGGGCTTTTCTCTCAAGCGATTCTGAATCAGGCAAGCCGTACCGATTGATGCCGTATATGGCCGGAAAAAGGTTTTGAATAGAGCTGTATTCACCCAAGTTCCTGTAGTTCCCCTCCGGCGCCGGATAGAGCTTGGTAGAACCCCGTCCCCTATGTTTTTTGGCCTTTCTTTCGAAGTCCAGCCTACCGAATTCCACATTGACCTCTTCCAGGGAAACAGCGATCAATTTATTATTTTTTAAAAGTCTTATTCCGACTTCATCACCATTTGCCGGGAAGTGAAAACGGGGCAAAGATGAGAGCGATGAGTCATACTCTATATTCTCAACCCTCCGCCCCTGTTCATCTTCAAACCATAAATCGTTAATATGACTTATCCCCTCCAGAGCACCTATTGCCCCGATCAGACCAGCTATGGTAACCGTATTAAAGTCCCTGTCCAGTTCCCCTTCATCAATAAAACCCTGCTTAGTCAAGGGGCCTGAAAAAATATCCTCTATGCCCATGCCTTTATCCAGCATCTCTTCATAAGGGTAAAAAGAAACGCCCGGGTCGATACATTTTGAACACCTGTAATAGATTTCAGCCAGGATGTTAGCGGGCGCTTTTTTGTTAAAAATAACAAATTAGCCAAGCAGCGAATAATTGGGATGTTTTTTAATTTACACCACCCCCACGTCCACAGATAGGTTACAGTTATAGGAATATATTTTTGTCACCTCTTCAATGGCCCGGTCTCTTATCTCTTTATTTTCACTCTCCTTAACATCGATGAAAACCCTGCACAATCCACGAGGCAAATCATTATCGGACCTACAGGTTTTGAACCATACATTCTCGACATGAGGCACCGAATCGATAATAATTTTCCTGTAATCGCCGAAGGTGACAGGCTGGCATGGGAAAATATCCTGAGGGAGATACAAAGCCTGTTCATTTAAATCAATACGACCATCCTTGCCGGTAAGATAATCAACCAGATCAAACTCAGTCCTATAGACGAGGTCAGTCAAGCCAAAACAGATCTGGTC
Source organism: uncultured bacterium (assembly GCA_965372635.1). Taxonomy (GTDB): domain Bacteria; phylum Desulfobacterota; class JADFVX01; order JADFVX01; family JADFVX01; genus CBDVDA01. Next base: position 44,547 of record CBDVDA010000003.1, read on the forward strand.
CAGGATAGTTACCCCCGGGTCGTGGGCGTTGAAATCTGTCCATGTTTCGCCGCACAAATCATGAAGGAGGCCGATGCCCTCTTTTTTCAGGCTTTCAAAATCCGGCAGATTTCCGTGAGCCTTCTTTTTATCGATATATTTATGCTGAGTCATGATCAATTGAGTATTGAACAGGTCAGTCTTCCTTTTGTCCGCCAACGTGTGCGTTCAGGTTTTCTAAAACAGTATGAACACAGTTAAAAGGTAAATTGCCCAGAGCCTTGACAATAAGTTCGAACTCTTGCCTGCTGAATGCATATTTGTGAACAGCGTCCTCGTCGCAGCTTTTGGCAACGGCTTCATTTGCCTGGCGGTTAATACTGCCGATCAGATCGAAAACATATTTAAAAGGGAGTTCTGCAAGGGCTTCGACAACGGTTCTTCCATCCTCTACCGACAAGGGGAAGAGAAATGTTCTCACTTCATCGTCCGTCATTCGTCATGCCCCTCTTCTTTTATCTGACAATCGTTCATGAAGGGGTCGAACCACAACTTTGTAATGTAGTACTTTGCAACGATGCCCTCCCCATAGCAATAACCTGTCCTTAATTGCAGTGAATAGGCGTGCATCTTCCCACTCCAGCGAAGTTGCAGCCTGTTGCACCTGGAACCGTAATGCGACTGATGGCGGATGACTTTACCTTTTGAGTTGAACGTATTCAGGGCAAAGGCGTGAAGAAGGGCATATTTTCCAGCCTTCTTTTCCCCAACGCCCGACATAACTTCAAATGACTGGCACCCGTCGATCTTATCGGTAATATCGTGCCACTTTCCATCGGCCGGGATGACCCCCTGTTTGTTGCCAATCCTTCCGGCAGAAGAAAGGACACCCTCAATATCAAGTTCGAATTCAGGATTTTTTTTATTAATACCCACCTTCCCCTCAGGCGAGAGGGTGAGAATACTCTTTTTCTTTTCAGCATCGAAGCTTAAATTTCCCGTCGATGTATCAATCCGAATAGACCATAGAGGACTTTTGACGGCAATATTCTCAAAAAAACTCAGCAATTTACCTGAATCGCCGAGCTGGGCTATTTTAACGCCCTCTGTTGCCGTCTTGTCGAAACCTTCATCAATGACATTGAGCATAGAGTCGACGAGATCTCCAAAATGCTCTTCCGAAGGCATTCTCCCCTTGCCAAAATAATTCTTGAGTGTTTTTCTGTTCTTTTTTGCCATAGTATACCGCTTAGGAAATTATGAATGTTCCGGCTATTTCCAGTTCGCCGATTCCTGTTATCCCAGGTTGTACCGGTTCGCATCTATCCGTCGTTTCGATAAAGTGTTTCTTCATCGGAACGGCAATGCTCCAGGGATAAAAAGGGGCGATATTATTCGCCTCTTTCCCGCGACTCTCTTCGTTGACCGTATCAAAAAGGCGGAAAATATCTTCATCGTGGCTGGTAATATGGAGCATCGAAAAATCGGTGACGAAATCGACGAACTCCTGATTACCTATAAAGGACATGATGTCATGACTCCTTACACACCAGCCGAACCTTGCGCCGGACCCTCTGCTGCTCCAGGGAGAAAGGTAATCTGTTATGGCATCGTTTAGAAGATTAATATAATATCCTCCGCTCATACCCTTGCTGAACTTGACGGCACACCGAATCTGGATCTGTTCATAGTCCGGATTCCTCACCGTTATCTGTATAAAAGGAGAGGACAGTTTCTCTGCAAACTCCCTCACCTTTTTTAACACAAGGTCACTCACCATAGGATTGACATTCACAAGTGACCCACGTTGAAGGGACGGAATGATCACAATCAAAACATTTCCGGGGCACATTCGATATTCAGGTCTCGGATCGTCCACCATACTGGCAAAGCATTTAACTTTAAATAACTCGGGGAACTGCTCCAGTATAAGTCTTTCATAATCCCATTCAGTGACAGCCCTGTTTTTGTGCCTCACGCGCTCCGTCACCCTCCGCAGGAATTGATCCCGATTCTCCGGCAGGCTATCGCTGAATGATTCCATAACCTGCGTCACTTCAGCAATTCCAGGGATGGATGATTTTGGCTTCTGTATGGTACCAGGCGGCAATGTGATGGCCTGTTTATTTGATCTGTTTCCATCATAATAACGGCTAACCTTTATGGCATTGGTCCTCACAGAATAAAGACTGCACCACCGTTCCGGACGATTATCAACCGACGCCCGCAGCCAGAATAACCCAGACGGCATTATCGTATTTTTCTTCCCGGCACCCTCCGGGATATCAAGGGTCACAATCCCCGACGACAGAAACCCGCACGTTGTATCCGATAGGACATGACGTTTTTCAAGCTTCTTCCATTGGTTCGATGAAAGGTAATGCCATACGAATTCAGAAGGTTCTCCACCTGCATCGGGAGAGGAATCCTCGCACAAGTGAAAAAAGAGCGTAAGTATGCCGTCCAGTTCTTTTGCGTCCAATCCTATGAAGAGGTTGCCATCAAAATCATACTGGGGGAGCATGTTGAAGTTCCTCTGTTTTCCCGGCAGCAAATGTTCTAATCCGAATGGATGTATGTGGTAGAACCTTTCTTTGGCAAGAGTGTCATCGGATGAAGTGATTTGCTCAGGGTTTAATGTTGCAACAGCGCTGTAACTGATCGAAATAGCATTCACGAGAGGGGTATAGGGAGGATTTGGCACAGGCTTAAAGAAGCGGGGCTTTTTCACTCTGGCATTTGCCGTCAACACTTTTGTTAATTCGTTTGCATAGTCCCGGTGTCCGAAAGCATAATCAGGGTCGGCGAGCGTAATTTTAATAAAACCGTCCTTGGTTTTCGAGTTGCAAACAAAACCCTCTTCCGTTGAAATCCGATCTGACGGTTTTAAAAAACCTATAACTTCATTGCAGGACAACAGACTTGTTTTATTAATTATTTGCCATCCCTTATCACTCCCGTCGTTTTTCTCTGTCTGAAAGAGGTTGACCTTATTTTGTTCATTCTCTTCGTATGATTTCCATTCCGACCCGCTTAAGGCAGAAAGGCTTGCCTTAAAAAGATTATTATAATAAAGCCCTTCATAGGCCCCATAATACTCTCTAAACCCGCCCTTCCCCTTTGGCAGGTCTCCCCACTCCACGTCTAGTTCGAAACGGGTAAGATGTTTTCTGGCTGATTCAAAATTGCCGACAATAAAATAGGAACCGGCAGAAGGAACGGGGCCAAAAGGGTTGAATGGATTATTCGGGTCCAGTTGCCCCAAATTGTTATATATCTTTACATCTCTCACACCTGTCACATCGACAGCAAGCTTGATTTCCTTCACTATATAATCCTTAAGGAGTGAATAGGGGTCGAGATATGCCGTTGGATTTATAATGAAGCGAATCAGAGGCAGGTCTGTACTGTACTCTCCTCCATGAATC
>CBDVDA010000004.1:0-46565 GCA_965372635.1 uncultured bacterium
AATGCGGGATGTTTTCGATGCCCACCACTTCTACGTAACCGGTGGCGGCGTCTTTCAGCATTTCAAGGGCTTCCTCCACGGTTTCGCCCTCTGTAGTGATGTCTAGTTCGGGGCTGTAAACAACGTAGCCGCCTTCTTCGGCGGAAGTAAGTTCGGCGGTAATCTGAATCTTTTTCATAACCCTTTCTCCTCAGTATGGTTTTAGGTTACCATGTTTGAGGAAGTAGACGGGGCTATCGGGCGCTGGCACTGGAAAGACATATCGAGTATAGGAATGCCTTTGGAATAGAGTGAAATCAGGCGAGTCAAGAGATAAAGAAGTTATAAAAGCCTGTTTAAAAGAATCTGAAAAAGCCAATAAAAGCGTTTAGTTATGCATGAAAAGCTACTATAATAAAGTCACATTAACCACAACGAAAAAAGACTTTAAAAGGAGCTTTTCATGCACGAGAAGGAGTACTAGAAATCTGTTGTCAAGTGCTGGTGTTGACAATGGGTTTGAAGCGTTAGTAAGAATCATGTCGCCCATTAACATAAAAGAGTTTTCATCTAAATTCTTAAGTGAACTTCCTTCATAGTTCATAGGTGCAATGATGTTATCAACATCAGACTTGCTAGATATATTTTGTACGGTTATTTCATCCGATTCGATTGCTGTGTCTGGCGTTACTTTAAGAGCTATTCCTTCTCCATCGTCGGTCACACCAATAACAATTCTTCTTGTTGTATGCACCCAACTCGGAAGATTGGTAATTTCGCCTTCTTGATGCAAAGATAAAGCATCAAGACTTTCATCTAAGGTTTTAAAGTGGCTAAAGATGCGCTCTTCAATTTCCATAATGTATTATTTTCGAAAGCTGACTATTGTTAGTAGATAGAAATATTGCAAAGTGGAAAGGTGGAAAACTATCAGTGCAACACCCGCCGCTCGATAAGGCAGCAGAGGCCGAAGGTTCTTCCGCTTCCGCAGGGGCAGGGCTCTTTGTGTGCAGCCGTTTCCGGCTGCAATTGGAAGGGCATGAAACCTTTTTTCTGCCAGAATTCACGGATTCCCGCCACCGCCCCGGGGATCATGTTGGTGAGCCTCTCTTTTACCTCGGGAAGGCTCAGCTCCGGGTCTTCCACACCCTCCTCGTCGATGGCGCCGAGCGCCAGGATAGGCGCAAGGAGATCGCTCAAATTATCGCCGGAATGTTCCTTCCAGAGGGCCGCCTTGAGCGAAAGCCCCTTCAAAAATCCGAAGCACCACCCCTCCGGGTTCGCCGTTGGTTCGCCGTCGTAATTGTCCTCCTCCATGAAGAGCGGCTTGATAACGACCCTCGCATGGAGCGCGAGGGCGATATCGTTGTACATCCGCATGAGAAGCCCCACTATCTCGGTGCCCTCCTCCTCCGTTTCAAACTCCGGCTCGCCGCCCCAGAGAACGGGAAGCCACTCACCGGGGAGGATCGCCTCGGGGCTGCAAAGAAGGGCCGTCATGAAGCCATCGATCTCATCGATCATCATGCAAGTCTCAGGCACGGCATCGGAGAGGAGAACCCGGTCGAGGCGGTCGAAATCCGCTTTAGTCAGTGGCGCGTCGTTATTATGGAGGGTCATCTTTCCCCACTTTTAACAAGTAATCTTTGAAATCTCCATCCTCTGGACAGGGGCATTCCAGAGCTAAAAAGCTGAAATACCTTCACCCTGGCCCTCTACCGCTCCGAGCATAAAGCCCATCAAGGGAGAGAGGGAATTTGGTGCTCTACTTCGGCTCTGTCGGGTAGCCCGCATTGACCCAGGCGTCGAAGCCGCCTTTCAGCGCGTAAACCTTTGGGAATCCCATTCTTTTTAGTATCACCGCCACACGGGCGCTGGTCGCTTCGCTCCGTCAGGTGCAGTAGACGACGATCTTGTGCCCCATGGGGATTTTAGAGGCCGCCATCTTTTCCGTATCTACTAAGAGCATGCGTATGGCGTCTTTGATTTTGATCTTGCTATGCCCCCAGGAGTTCCCCGTTCTCGAATCGATGACGGCAATCTTCTCTTTTTTGTCGATTCGCTTCTTCAAATCTTCCACAGTCATCTTGGCAACGGCATTCACCTCGTCTGCCGTAATGTTCGGGCCATGGTTATGTCCATCGTTGCCGGCACTGGCTGAAAGAGGGATCATTAAGACCCCGAAAACCGCCAGTAACTTCAGTGCTTTTTTTGTCATGCTGTTTGAAACCTCCTTGTTTTGTTATTTAGTTAGCAACTTCGTCCCGAAGTTCTTTCAGCCTTTCGGCATAAACCTCTTCAGTTATGCCGAGGAGGAGTGAGCCGAAAAGAAGCGCCTCCTTCTCCTTGGCGATCTTGCCGTAATTGATTTTTACGATGGTATAAAGGGCGAGTGCCACGGCGTCGGCTTCCCTCGTCTCGAAGCGGGGATGGACCGAGATTTTATAGCTTTCCTCATCGCCGGGTACCTGATCGACGCGGGCCGCCTCGCCGCTGCCGAGGTCTGCCTCGTCGAAGGCGAGTGTTGCCGGGAAGCGGACCACCTCCCGGTCTTCCATCACCCTTTTCAACGCTTCAAGCGAATCGAGGGGAAGATATTTGTCGCGCGCCTTTTCGGCAACGAAGTAGATATGGTTCTCCAGCCCTTCGCGGAGACGTTTTGCGTTCTCTTTTTTGTTATATTCTTCCGGCGTCTGCACTTTTCTTATTCCTTATTGTCCTCGAAGTAGGAGGCCGACTCGGCATCGGTCTCCCAGACGGTCACCTTATGAAGCGACACCTCGCCCGGCAGTCCCTTTTTCAGATTCTCGAATATATGTTTTGCAATATTTTCCGACGAGGGACTTTGAGTTGTAAAAGGATCCATGTCGTTCAGATTGCAGTGGTCCAGCCGGTCGATGATTTCATCGGTCTTGCCTTTAAGCAGTTTGAAATCGATGGCCAGCCCGGCCTCATCCACCTCATCTGCCCGCACATAGACGTCCACCTTCCAGTTGTGGCCGTGGATGGACTCGCAAACGCCCCGGTAGTTTCTCAGGCTGTGCGCCGCCGCAAATTCCGTTTTTATGGTTACTTCAAACATTGGTTACTCCAGGTAGTGAAATCGATGATTTGTTTTTTCGCCGTCAATTTCCAGTATGCCGACGGCGAGACGCGTCCCTTCCCGACGATGACCGGCGGGACCGGGGTTGAAGAAAAAGATGCCTTCCCTCTCTTCGGCATGAGTCAGGTGGGTGTGGCCGAAGACGACGATATCCGGCCCGGTCGCACGGATTCGCTCCATAACGGAGGGGAGATAGCGGCCCCCCTCAATCACCCTGTGGATAAGGTAGACCGTCTGCCCTTCGATCTCGAAGAGTTCCAGATCGCTGCAGCGCCCCCGGACGGGATGGGTATCGGTATTCCCGGCAACGGCACGAACAGGCGCAAGTGACTCCAGTTCGGTGAGGATCTCTTCCCGCCCCACGTCGCCTGCGTGAAGAATCAGGTCGGTTCCATGGAAAAGGTCGAAGACCTTCGGGTGGATGATCCCGTGGGTATCGGAAAGAACGCCGATTTTCATAGCATTAATGATACAGGCTTTTTCGCTCCTCAACAATAAAAAAAGCCCGGCCTTTGTGAGGCCGGGCTTTTAAAAAGCGCTAAAAAGGACTACATCATTCCGGGCATACCGCCCATACCGCCAGGCATGCCGCCGCCCATGCCGCCGGCACCCTTATCTTCAGGGATTTCGGCAACCATTGCCTCCGTGGTGAGCATGAGAGAAGCCACGCTCGCTGCATTTTGCAGCGCCGCCCTCGTCACCTTGGTGGGGTCGAGGATTCCGCTTGCCAGCATGTTCGCATAATCATCGTTGGCTGCATTGAAACCGAAGTCTCCCTTGCCTTCCCTCACCTTCTGTACGACGACGGAAGGTTCGAGCCCGGCATTGGCTACGATCTGCCTGATCGGCTCTTCGAGTGCCCGCTTGACGATATCGACGCCTACCTGCTGGTCGTGGTTGTCCAGTTTCATCTTATCGAGAGCCGGGATGGTCCTCAGAAGTGCGACTCCGCCACCGGGGACAATGCCTTCTTCTATGGCTGCTCTTGTCGCGTGCAGCGCGTCTTCCACTCTCGCCTTCTTTTCCTTCATCTCCGTTTCGGTGGCTGCGCCTACATTAATAACGGCCACGCCGCCTACGAGTTTCGCCAGACGCTCCTGGAGTTTCTCGCGATCGTAATCGGAGGTGGTTTCCTCGATCTGTGCGCGAATCTGCTTGACGCGTCCTGCAAGGGCGTCCTTATCCCCGGCGCCGTCGATGATAGTCGTATTTTCCTTGTCCACAAGAATTCGCTTCGCCTGGCCGAGGTCATCCAGGGTAAGAGCGTCGAGTTTAATGCCGAGCTCTTCGGCAACGAGCTTGCCGCCTGTGAGGGTTGCAATGTCTTCCATCATCGCCTTTCTCCTGTCGCCGAAGCCGGGGGCCTTGATGGCGCAGCAGTTGAGCGTGCCGCGAAGCTTGTTCACTACGAGCGTGGCAAGCGCTTCGCCTTCAATGTCCTCTGCAAGAATAACGAAAGGCTTGCCCGTCTTGGCAATTTGCTCAAGGATGGGGAGGATGTCTTTCATGTTGCTGATTTTTTTCTCGTGGATCAGGAGGTAAGCGTCTTCCAGGACGGTCTCCATTCTTTCCGGGTCGGTGACGAAGTAGGGAGAGAGGTAGCCTCTGTCGAACTGCATCCCTTCTACAACATCGAGGGTGGTCTCCATACCCTTCGCTTCTTCAACGGTGATGACCCCTTCCTTGCCCACCTTGTTCATCGCCTCGGCAATAATGTTTCCGATGGTCTCATCATTATTGGCCGAAATGGTCCCTACCTGGGCGATCTCTTTCTGATCTTTCGTCGGCTTGCTTGCCTTCTTCAAGTCTTCCACTGCCGCTTCGACGGCCTTGTCGATTCCCCTCTTCAGATCCATGGGGTTTGAACCGGCTGCCACCATTTTGGAACCTTCTTTAACAATCGCCTGGGCAAGTACCGTAGCGGTCGTGGTGCCGTCGCCGGCTACGTCGGAGGTTTTGGAAGCGACTTCTTTTACCATCTGCGCGCCCATGTTTTCGAACTTGTCGCTGAGCTCGATCTCCTTCGCAACGGTAACGCCGTCTTTGGTGATAACGGGCGAACCGAAAGATTTATCGATAATTACGTTTCTCCCCTTGGGGCCGAGGGTAACTTTTACGGCATCGGCCAGCGCGTTAACACCACTCAGGATGCTGCGCCTCGCCTCTTCGCCGAAACTAATTTCTTTTGCTGCCATTTTTTCTGCTCCTTTCTTCCTGGTTTAAATTATTTGAATACGGCGAGGATGTCGTCTTCGCGCATGATGAGGTATTCTTCACCATCGATGGTGACGTCCGTTCCGCCATACTTGCTGAAAAGAACCTTGTCGCCGACTTTAACGTCGAGCGGCGTAACCTTTCCGTCTTCAGAAATCCGCCCGTTGCCTGTGGCGATAATCTTTCCTTCCGCCGGCTTTTCCTTGGCGCTGTCGGGAATGATGATTCCCCCTTTGCTCACCTCGTCTTCTTCCAGCCTCTTTACAAGGACTCTTTCGTGCAGTGGTCTGATCTTACTCATTGTTTCCAACTCCTTTCATTATCTTCTGATTTCTAATCGGTTTTACAGGTTAGCACTCTAGCCTATAGAGTACTAAGGCTGAAAAAAGAATATAATCACACCGCATTTAAAAATCAAGGGGCAGCATCGATTTTTTTTAAATCCTGTGTGAGAAAATTTTTTTAAATCCTGTGTGAGAAAAAGGGCGAGAAAATCTCGCCCCTATATTATCTTGTAAATATTGTTATTCCTTGTAAATCCCCCCACTATTAAGTAAGATTCGTTCAAGTTACTCCATTTTTAGAAATTTAACACTTCAGCAGGGCATGATAGTGCATCGTCAACAAAAGATTATAATTTCTGGGACTGCCTTATTTATAGCTTTTCTGATCTTCCTTCTCTATCTCCCAGCCTTGCAAAACAATTTCATAAACTGGGATGATGACTTATACGTTTACAATAATCCCAACATTAAATTTTTAAATCATTTTTTTTTAAAATGGCTATTAAGTGCTATCGTCATCGGCAACTGGCACCCTTTAACAATGTTTTCTTATGCACTGGATTATTCAATATGGGGCCTTGACCCTTGGGGCTACCACCTGACCAATAATGTTTTCCACTCATTTAACACATTATTGGTTTTTATCCTTACTATTCAACTGATCAAGTCAATAAAGAGTCGTAGCTACAATACTGATAAAAGAACTATAATTGCTGCGTCTTTTACAGCCATTTTATTTGGTGCTCATCCGCTGCATGTGGAGTCTGTAGCCTGGATTTCAGAGCGAAAGGACGTGCTTTGCGCATTCTTCTATCTGCTGTCTCTCATATCCTATGTTACATATGCAGCCGTTGAGGGATTAAGTAAGAATCGCTTCTATTTTCTATGCCTGTTAACGTTTATTCTCGCATTGTTAAGCAAGCCAATGGCGGTTTCACTACCCCTTGTTTTAGTTATTATGGATTATTATCCTCTGAGAAGATTTGATTCGGGCGAAAGGGGAAAACAGATGAAAAAAATGGTGATTGAAAAAATTCCCTTTATTCTCTTGAGCCTTCTTTCGTCAATCGTTACTATCTGGGCGCAGCAAGCTGGAGGCTTACTCAGGGATCTCGAGAAATTTCCCTTTATGGTGCGATTATTTGTTGCAGCTAAGGCATATATATTCTATTTGGTCAAGATGATATACCCCACTGGCCTCGCCCCGCTCTACCCACACCCGATGAAGATAAATTTCTTTAGTTTCGAATACATCGGCGCTTTGGCAATCTTCTTGATAATTACTTACTTCTGCCTCCGGTCAATAAAAAGACATCGGTTGATAGCGGCGATATGGTTTTACTATGTATTGACGCTCCTGCCCGTTATAGGGATTGTCCAAGTAGGTGCTCAGGCTGCGGCTGACCGTTATACATACCTACCAAGCTTAGGGCCTTTTCTTCTCGCCGGCTTAGGAGTCGGGACTTTTTTTGAACGGTTTAACAAAAAAGGTGTGCATATCATAGCAACAGTTGCACTGATTATATTAGTAACTGCCTATGCAAATAAGTCGGTTAAACAAATAGCTTTCTGGCAAGACTCTGTTTCTCTCTGGACACATCAGGTTAGAACTGTCCCTCTGGATTTACATAAGACTTATCTTAATAGAGGGGATGCATATCTAGAACTTGGCAAAACCCGACAAGCAATCGATGACTACAATAGAGCCATCATGTTACATCCCAGATACGTTATGGCATTTTACAGGCGAGCCGACGCCTACAATATACTGGGCAATCAAAAACAGGCACTTAGAGACTACAATGAAGCCATATCTCTTGGTGACAATAATATATACACATATCACAGTCGTGGGCTATTTTATATGAATATTGGGAATTATGAAGAAGCTATTAGTGATTTTTCTAAAGTAATCGAATATGATTCAAAAAATGCACGGGCGTACTATAATAGGGGGTTAGCTTATATTGAACTTAGACGTTTGATTAAAGCAATAGACGATTATAGCAGTTCCATTAAGATCGATCCTTTTTTTGAAAAAGCATATAGTAACAGGGGCGCACTTTACATTAGATTGAAAAGGTACAAAGAAGCGATTCCTGATTTAGAAAGGGCTGTTCAACTAGATCCTGAAGATGAGAAGGCACTATTCAATTCAGGAATGTTATATTCAAAATTGGGCAACCTAAATAAAGCTCGTCTTCACCTGAAGAGAGCATCTAATATGGGGTTAAAGGAGGCTGAAATCCAACTGAACCGATTGAGATAACAGTGTTATTATTTCCCCCGTAACCCGGCAGTATCTATATAGAAAGTCTGATAATAGCTCGTTTCACTTGCTAATAGAGTTAGGTTAATTCAAGTCGTTTAAAGTGTAGAAAAACTAACTCTTTCAATCGGTAATTGATAATTATAGAAGATTCTTTTTCCGTTGCTTTGTAGGTGTAAACCTCAATATCCCCGCCCGTAAAGGCGAAAAATTCTGGGGACAGCATACTTAATTATTTTTATTGTTTCCCTTGGAACCATGTTTCTGTTTTTTTAATATGCGCCCCACATTATCTTCCAGCCTGAATAAGAAGTTATCGCTTCCCAACGGTCTGCCTGTTCGTTCATGAAGGCGTAATATTTTAAGCTCAGGTTCCGATTCCGCCTCTTCAAGAAATGCTTTCCAATCACCAACAATGCCCGAAAGTGGCCCCGCCTTGACGAGGCCATCATCGCTGCCACTAAGGTGCGCATCTGCACTGCTCCATCTATATGACACCGGTGTTACACTTAAACCCGCTCGAACCGGGTTCATCTCTATATACTTTGCGGCAGCCAACAGATAGCTTTCATCCATTGGATAAGATGCAAACCGACTCTGCCATAAGTGTCCCCGCCAGTTCTCTCTGAAATTTATATGCCCTGTATATCGTCTGTGTGCTTCACCGATTGCTATTCTTAAACTTTCTTCCGAGTCAGGAACGGCTATGAGGTGAACGTGATTCGGCATAAGGCAGTAGGCCCATATATCAACACCGCGCTTGATGCACCATCGAGACATGAGTTCCTTATAACGCTCATAGTCATCATTGCAGAAAAAGGTCTCTTGCCTTCGGTTCCCTCGCTGAGTAATATGATGCGAAATTCCGGGGGCTACCACTCGCGCTATTCTTGCCATACATCAACTCCACCCTCTTATTAAATAGGCCCCCAAATGGGGAGACTTATTATTCTAACGCCCCCTAACCCCTCTTACTCTAAGAGGGGGAATCTCTAGGCCCCTCCTCTTAAGATAAGGGGAAGTTGGGAGGGGTTATGACTGGCTGTAAGCCTCTCTATTTAAGTGCCGGGTTGATAATTATATCTTTGTTAATAGTTAAGTATGATGTCCCCGGAATTTCTGGGAATCAAAAATCAAGGGGTGGGCTGAATTTTTTTTAAAGGGATGAAAAAAGGCGGGGCATTTCTGCCCCGCCGGAATAGGACAAAATTATTGCTTTACCAAGGCGTTCCGTCTGACTTAACGTTAAAACTGCCAGTCCAGTTTGAACCCTCTATATCATCATAGATATTAAAACTGATGTTCGGTCGATCGGCAACGTCTGCAGAAGAAAAGATATCTGTATATTGCGTTCCTCCATTGTCTGTTACAATATTGTTTTTAATTACAGGTTCGGCACTATTGATGTCAATATATAATCCATGTCTATTGTTATCAGTAATTGTATTATCAGTAATCCTGGGATAATTGTATCTTTGTGAGTAACCTGTTGAGTTGCTAGTCGATATTCCGTCCTGGCCGTTACCCTTAATTATATTCCCAGTTATTTCGGCTTTTGTGTCACTTATGCGAAGACCATCCAAAGTATTGTTTAAGATAATATTATCCTTAATTATGGCTTCATTATCTATCGTGGAGTAGAACCAGATCACGCCATACTGATTACGAATTATGATATTATTAGTTATTTCACCGTCAGCAGTACTATTCTCAATACCTACGAGAGAATTATCAGCAATTATATTCTCTCTTACGATTATCCGGCAATTATTCTGATAACATTGACCGTTACCAATTCCCCGTGCGTTGCCCTGAATCAGGTTATCTTCAATTGTAATGATTGAAGAATTTAGTAGGGTATAAATTCCGCGGCTGCCGCCTTCAATTGTAAAGCCGGATATTGCAGCATTTGCTACCTGATTCATCGTTACAACAACTGTAAGTCCATCATTTGAAAGAATTTTAGTAACTTCTTTGCCTGCACCCTGAAGATGCATGTAACTTTTCATAGAAATGTTCTCTGTATATGTACCTGGCATTACTCTAATGAGATAAGGATTACTTGCGGATGGGGTAACAGAATCAATAGCGGCCTGGATTGATGTAAAGTCGCCGCCTGACGTTGCAACGACTACGACATTGGCCGCCTTCTCTATCTTTGCCGCCGAGATCGGTCCGGCGACCTTGGCGTCCGTCACGGCACCATTCGCTATGTTGGAGCTTATCACGGCAAATGCGGCAATGTCAGCAGTGTCGACACACCCTAAAGGGTCACAAGCAACATCTTTAGCAGGTGGTGCTGCCATAGAAGTAGAAGATATGGATACAATTATTAACAAGCAAAACAGTAAAAAAGTCTTATTCATTTTTTCCTCCTAATTAATTAGATTGTTTCGGCACAGTTCTTTACCGACGATTCAGCCATTCGCCATCCAACGCCCTCCGTGCCCATTTGAACTTCTTCCAAAGACAACTCGACCAACCCGCCTGCTTTTTCGCCCCCTTCCCGGATCACAAAGTGCAGATTGTCCCCTGCCACCCCAAAAATTAGATGATGGCATCCTGTTAAGATGAACCAATCATATAACAAAGAAAAAGGAAATGCGCGGCAGATATTGCTCTTTTTGCGACACATATTGCTCTTTTTGCATTTTTTGGGGGAGGAAAGCAGAAACGGACCTTTTCGAAGGCCCATTGAGGGTAGTTTAAGAAAGGGCGCAATAAAAAGAGAACGGAAGGAGAGCGGCTGTTACTTCAATTTCTGGAGAGTTCTTTCAGCAGGGCACCGGTGAGCGCCTTCGATGTATCTTCAGCAAGGAGGGTGATCGCTTCCAGTTGGTTTAGATCTTCCGGTTCGAAGACTTCATTGTTCGATTCCGAAACCTCGAAGATCGGCTTTTTGGTCAGGTCGTCCCAGAATAAAACCTTAACCGATGTTTTAACGCCATCCAGGCCGCAGCACCCCTCTTCGTATTTGTATTCGAGCACCTCGCCCGTAATGTAATAACAGTCGAACCCGTTCGGACAGGGTTGGCCGAGATAGAAATCGAAACGGTACTTTTTGGCTTTATCGTTCTTGAAAAAAATTTCGGACGAGAGGGTAGTGTAGAATTTTTCGGAGATGAGCTTTGCAACTTCATCGGGCACTTTGGGGGCTGAAAAGGGCCGGATGAAGATCATATTTTTTTCGCCCGAAATCTTTTTCGGGTTGATATGCGTTACATGGGTGCAGGAGAAAAGGGTAAGTGAGATAGCGATGAAGGTAAACCACCGTATCATGCCGATTGCCCCCGTTTGTTCATTTCCTCCTCGAAAAGCTTGTCGTACATAATATCCCACTCGCGGCTTCCCTCGGGAATGACTCTCGAATAAGAGTGGATTTTGTTTCTCACCAGGTCGTCCACCTGGTCTTCTGCGGTAAAATAGTTTAAGAGCACCCGCTTGATGTCGTGAAGCACTGGTGATTTCCCCTCATCGCCGATGCACCCCTCCTCTTCCAGCGCATCGAGCACCTTGTGCGAAAGGTGGCGTATTCTCTCTTCACTGAATCTCACAGGATAACCCCTTTCTCTTTGGCCAGTTTCGCCTTGATCATGCCGAAAGCCTTGCGAGAGTCGATCTCGCCCCGATCGATCTGGTCGGCATAGGCTTCCATCAGCCTCTTGACCTCCCGATCGAGCGCTTCTTCCTCCTTTATGTTTTCGAGGACAACCTCCTTGATTTTCCCCCGGACAGAATTCTCTTTTCCGGTGAGCTTAAAGAAGTCATTCTTCTTCAGCGTATTGATAAGGAGCAGGGAAAGTTTTTCCACTTGAGGTTCGAAATGTTTCATCAATTTAAAGCTAGCAAAGGAGATGAAATATTGCAAGGGAAAAGGAATGTTTACAAAAAGTAATGATTGCGGTATATTTTGACAAACTTGTTTATCATGATTGAATTTACTTTATAAGTGAAGCAAAGGCAGGAGGGTATATGTTGGTGAAGGTTTGGCTGAGATTTTTTGTGATCTTCCTCGTTTTTGGACTCACACAGGGGTGCGGCAGCAAGGATGAAGCCGAGGCTCCACCTGAAGCAAATGTTCCGGCTGGTGGAAACCTTATTGAATCCAAACACCCGAACGGGAAGCTTGCCGCCCGTGGATACTTTGTTGACAATAAAATGACCGGTCTCTGGTCCCAGTGGTACGAGAGCGGGAAAAAGGAGCGGGAAGAACATTACCTTGAGGATCTGCTCCACGGGCGGATGGCGAAATGGGACGAGAAGGGCCGGATCACGGAAGAGGCCTGGTACAAGAAAGGAAAGCTGGACGGGAAAAAGGTTACCTGGGATGAGAATGGAAATATCCTGACAGAGACAGAGTACAAGGACGGCGTCGAGGTATCGAAGGGGGAAACCCTCCCTGAGCTTGAAAAGCATGACAAAGGGTAAGTGTTGAGGGAACATCTTAATTCAGAGGGCCATCGATGACAGAGAAAGACCCGAGCGACAGCCTTTTTTTTCTGCATAAAGAGATCGACAGGCTTTTTAAGAATCTCTTTTCCGAAGAGTTGTTGATCGATCGCGATCACTTCCCTCTTGTCGATGTGATTGAAAATGAAGACTCTCTGCGTGTAGAGATCGAAATTCCGGGGGTGGAGAAAGATAATGTCAAGGTCGAAGTCGTTGACGATATGCTGGTACTGGAAGGGATAAAGCGGGATTCCGAGTGCCAGGACCGGTTAAACTATATCTGTATGGAGAGGCGCTTCGGCTGTTTTCGAAGGACTATTCCTCTGCCTGCCGTGGGAGACAGTTCCAATGTGAAGGCCTCCCATGAAAACGGAATCCTCATCATCGTTTTACAAAAACTCCGGGACCGGAGAAAAACCATCAGGAAGATCGAGATAGACTAATTGTAATGGAGGTTTTAATTGCCTGAACCTGAAAAAAGTCAGGATGAACTGAAAATCCCGGAAAGCATGCCCATGCTGCCGGTGAGGGACGTCGTCGTCTTTCCCTACATGATTCTCCCTCTCTTCGTGGGGAGGGAGTCTTCCATCAAGGCGGTAGACGAGGCGCTCGCCAAGGACAGGATCATCTTCCTCGTGTCTCAGAAGAGCGTTGAAGACGAAGAACCGAAATCGAAGGATATCTACCGCGTTGGGACGATCTCGATGATCATGCGGATGCTCAAGCTTCCAGACGGCAGGGTCAAGATTCTCGTACAGGGCCTTGCTCGCGGAAAGATCAAAAAGTATCTCAAGACCAAACCTCTTTTCAAGGTGAATGTGGCGAGGATGGACGAAGCGACTCCTCCCGAGGTATCCTTAGAGATCGAAGCGCTCATGAGAAACGTGAAGGAGCAGCTCTCCGAGGTGGTCAACATGGGCGCCCTCGTGGCCCCCGAACTGTTGCAGGTCATCGATGAGATTACCGATCCTGGCAAGCTTGCAGACCTTGTCGCCTCCAACCTCGGCATGAAGGTGGAAGATTCCCAGAAGGCGCTCGAAATTGCCGATCCGGTGAAACGCCTGAAAAAAGTCAACGACCTGCTCGGCAAGGAGTTGGAAGTCGTCACCATGCAGGCCAAGATCCAGTCCATGGCGAAAGAAGAGATGACTAAGACGCAGCGGGAGTATTTCCTGCGCGAGCAGTTAAAGGCGATTCGGCAGGAGTTGGGAGAAACGGATGATCTGACGGCTGAAATCGAGGAGTTGCGGGATCAGGTCCAGGAAGCCGAGATGCCGGAAGAGGTGGAAGAAGAGGCGCTCAAACAGGTCGTCAAGCTCGAAAGGATGCATCCCGATTCGGCCGAATCCTCCGTTTTAAGGACCTATATCGAATGGCTGGTGGAGCTTCCCTGGCAGGTTTCCAGCGAAGACAACCTGGACATCAAATCCGCTAAGATAGTGCTCGACGAGGACCACTACGACCTCGAAAAGGTGAAGGAGCGGATACTCGAATACCTGAGCGTGAGGAAGCTGACGGACAAGAAAAAGGGCCCCATCCTCTGTTTTGTCGGTCCGCCTGGAACGGGCAAGACCTCGCTCGGCAAATCGATCGCAAAGGCAATGGGGCGGAAATTTATCCGCATGTCTCTCGGCGGCATGAGGGACGAGGCTGAAATCAGGGGACACAGGCGAACCTACGTGGGCGCCCTGCCCGGTCGGATCGTCCAGAGCCTGAAACAGGCAGGTACAAATAATCCCGTCATCATGCTCGACGAAGTGGACAAAATCGGCACCGATTTCCGGGGAGATCCCGCTTCGGCGCTCCTGGAAGTGCTCGACCCGGAGCAGAATAATTCCTTCACGGACCATTATATTGCCGTTCCTTTCGACCTTTCCAACGTTATGTTCATTACGACGGCCAACATGATGGACCCCATCCCGTCGGCATTAAGGGACCGGATGGAAGTGCTGGAACTCTCGGGCTATACGGAGGAGGAAAAGATCCAGATCGCGAAGCGCTACCTCATCCCGAGGCAAATCGAAGAGAACGGGCTAACGGCGGAAGACATCAAGATAACCGATTCAACCCTTCGAAACATTATCTCCCAGTACACGCGGGAGGCGGGCTTAAGGAATCTGGAGAGAGAGATCGGCAGCGTCTGCCGGAAGGTGGCGAGATGGGTCGCCGAAGGGCTAAAGAAAAAAAGCGTTATTTCGATGGCACGCCTTCATAAACTCCTCGGGCCTCCACGGTTTCTCCCGGAAGAGGAGCAGGAGAAAAACGAGATCGGCCTGTCGGTGGGGCTTGCCTGGACCCAGGCGGGCGGAGAGATTCTTTACATCGAGGTGTCGGTCATGAAAGGCAAGGGGGGGCTTACCCTGACGGGCCAGCTCGGCGACGTGATGAAGGAATCGGGCCAGGCGGCGCTCAGCTATGCGAGGGCGAATGCGAAGCGGCTCGGCATTAAGGAGGATTTCTTTTCCACGAGCGAGATACACATCCATGTTCCCTCGGGTGCGATCCCCAAGGACGGCCCCTCTGCCGGCATCACAATGGCAGTCGCTCTCGTATCGGCGGCAACCAAAATTCCCGTCAGGAAGGACGTGGCCATGACCGGCGAAATCACGCTGAGGGGACGGGTTCTTCCCATCGGAGGGCTGAAAGACAAGGCCCTTGCGGCAATGCGGGCGAAGATCGATAATATCATCATCCCCGAACAAAACAGGAAGGATATCGAAGATATCCCTCCACAACTAAGAAAGAAAATGAACTTTATTGTTGTAAACCACATCGATCAGGTGCTCGGTGCGGCGCTTGAGAGGAACCCGATTAAAGGGAATAAAAAAGCGGGCGGCAAGTAATTTCCGTTAACCGAAGATGATGAAGATAGGCGATATCGGCGAGTTCGGATTGATCGAAAGAATGGCAGAGCACTTTTCTGCCGATGCATCCGGTCTGGTTACGGGGATTGGCGACGATGCCGCCGTGCTGGACGGCGGAGAAGGGCGTTATCTGCTTCTCACTACCGATATGCTCCTGGAAGAGGTGCACTTCAGGACGGATCAGATTTCTCCCCGGCAACTCGGGATGAAAACGGTTGCCGTCAATATCAGCGACATTGCCGCCATGGGTGGCAGCCCCAAGTGGATGCTGCTTTCCCTCGGGCTGCCCGAAGAGACCGCTGTCGATTATGTGGACCAGTTTTCAGTTGGTGCGTCCAAGATGGCGAACCGGTACGGAGTTACGCTGATCGGGGGAGATACGACCGCTTCTCCGAAGGGGGTTGTCGTTAATGCCGTAGTGGTGGGAGAGGTTGCCAAAGAGGAACTGCTGCTGAGAAAAGGGGCGGGAGAGGGAGACCAGCTTTTCGTCACGGGAACGGTGGGAGATTCGGCTGCCGGCTATCGATGCCTGAGCGGTCGATGCGGTGAGGAGGCAGGAGGGGAGGCCTTTAATCAACTCGTCTTGCGCCATCTCTCCCCCGAGCCGAGGGTGAAGGAGGCACGATATCTGGCGGGCAGAAAACTTGCCACGTCCATGATCGATTTGAGCGACGGACTGGCTCAGGATCTGGGCCATCTCTGCCGCGCAAGCGGCGTGGGGGCGAAGATCTGGTTCGACAGGGTTCCCTTGTCCGAGCAATTCAACCGGTTATCGGAAGCGGGCGCCTTCGAAGTCGAAACGGCGCTCACGGGAGGGGAAGACTACGAACTTCTTTTCACCGTTCCTATCGAGAAGGTGGAGGCCCTCGACCGGTTGGAGAAAGAACTCGGTTGCCGGGTAACGCATATAGGCGAGATATGTAAAGACGAAGGCGTCACCGTTTTTGACAGTAATAATCAGCCGGTGAGTTTTCAAAGGGATGGCTATGAACATTTCAGGTCGGCTTACTGAGAGATCAAGGTTGACTTATAGCGGCAAATATGGTACCTCCATTGTGGGCGAATTAATATTAACCGTCCATAATCAAAAGGTTTTTGTTTGAAGGGGGAGCACGACTCTAAACCGTCCCCTCGGGCCGGAATGAGAGATTTCCGCCCCACAGAAATTTCGGAAGAGGCCTTTGGCGAGATTGCAGAGAAAGTACTGGAAAAATGCGGTCTCGACATCGGCTATTACAAGGACAAGTGCATCAAACGGCGTATCGCCGTCAGGATGCGTGCGCGGGGATGCAGGGTCGGTGAAGAATACCTGAAGGTATTGAAGGGTGATGAAGGGGAGTTCGATAGCCTTCTTACGACACTGACTATAAATGTTACCCAGTTTTTCAGGAATTTTTCCGCTTTCGAAAAAATCAGGGAGGCTGTTTTTCCCGCCCTTTTTGAAAAGAAGGCCGGTGAGGGTGATTTCTCTCTTCGGATATGGAGCGTGGGATGTTCCAGCGGAGAAGAACCTTATACGCTTGCCATCCTTCTCAAGGAATATTTCGGCGAAGAGTTGAGAGAGTTTTCCGTGGAGATAGTCGCCACTGACGTGGATGAGCGGATGATCGAAAGAGCATTGCAGGGGAATTATGACTCTAAGAGCGTGGTAGAAATGCCGGTGCACTTAAGAAAAAAGTACTTTATGGAAGAAACAGGGGGAAGGCTCAGCCTTGCTGGCGATATAAAAAGCATGGTGACTTTCCGGCGGAAAAACATCCTGAAAAAGAAGATGTACAAAGAAGAGGACCTGATTTTATGCAGGAATATGCTCATTTACTTTACAAGAGACCAGCAGGAAAAGATAATTCTCGGTTTTGCTGATTCATTGAACAAAAATGGCATTCTGGTCCTCGGCAAGGCGGAGACGCTTGTTGCCGAAAGCCGGAAACGTTTTAAATCCCTCTGCACGAGGGAGCGAATATATGAGAAAATAAATTAATCGAAGGAGCGTTATTACGGTGGATAAATTTTACGGGAGGTTGTTATGAGGATTGAGATCGGATACAAATTTATTTTGGGGTTTGTTATTGTCGTTGGGGCTGTCACCTTCGTTCCTTATGTAACAAAGTACACAGACATAGCGCCCGAGTTTCAGATGCTTTTTACAACGGTGGTTGCAATGGTTGTCGGACTTATCATGGGAACACTTTTTTCAAAATCTTTTTCAAGAGCATTTACGGATATCTGTGCTGCTGCTGAAGAGATCAGCAAAGGAAACCTGAAGCCGCGTACGATCCTGAGCAAACAACCTTACTTCCCCGATGAACGGGTCGATCTCGAAAACTCTTTAAAAAACATGATGACAAATCTGAGCGACCTCGTCATCCGGATGCAGGACAACTCAACGAGCGTTTCCGATGCGGCCCAGAGTCTGTCGGCAACGGCGGAAGAGATGAATGCCTCAACGGAAGAGATTTCCTCCACCATTGAGCAGATTACGAAAGGGGCCGAACTTCAGACGGAAATGGTGGAGAAGTCCTCCACATTGATCAAGAACATGGCGGCGTCGATAGAGCAGGTGGCGGCCAGTTCGAAGGAAGCGGCCGAGAATTCCGTCAGGACATCGACAACGGCTGAAGAGGGAAGCCGCCATGCCATGGCGGTCATCGAAAAACTGAAAGGGGTGTTTGACAAGATCGAAAGTTCGAGTGAAGTGGTCTTCACTTTTGGTGAGAAGACTCATGAAATCGGGAAGATCGTGGAAGTTATTACGAAGATTGCCCAGCAGACGAACTTGCTGGCCCTCAATGCAACCATCGAGGCGGCCCGGGCTGGCGAGTATGGGCGGGGGTTTGCCGTTGTGGCCGAAGAGATTCGGAAACTGGCTGAGAATTCAACGCAATCGGCGGAACAGATAACGGATCTGATAAAGGAGATCGAACAGCAAAGCGTCAAGGCCGTAAGTGCGCTAAAAGAGAGCACCGGTCTTATGGCGGAAGGCAAAGAGGGAATTGAGACGACGGAAAAGACGCTCCAGGAGATTGTAAGGATGGTGCTGCTCTCGGCGGAAAACGCCAATGCCATTGACCTTCTGACTGAGGAACAGATGAAAGGGGCGCAGGATATGGTCAAGGCGGTGGATGAAATCGCCAAGGTTACCGAGGATAATGCAGCGTCAACAGAGCAAGCCTCCGCCGCGACTGAAGAGCAGATGGCCTCCATGGAAGAGATGGCTGCCGCCGCTCAGGAGCTTTCGAATCTTGCCGGTGATATGCGTCAGGCTTCGGAAAAATTCGAGGTTTAACAGGCAAATATGGGGAGTGAAGATAAACAGGCTGTCTTGTCCCGGCAGGGCGATCAGGTCATCGTTTTTCGCCTTCATGATGAACTGTTCGGCTTCGACATCTCTCATGTGAATGAAATTACGGAACTTCTGCCGCTGAACCCTGTTCCGAGATCTCCGGAATTTGTTTCCGGCGTTATCAACTATCATGGCAGGATCGTCGCTGTCCTTGATCTGGCGCGATTTTTTAACCTGAAGGTAAAGAGGGACGACGTGCTGGCGAGGATCATTGTCTTTGTGCCGGGAGACTACCAGATCGGCTTCCTGGTGGACAGCATCAACGAGATTACGCACGTACTGGAAGATTCGGAGGAGACGAACCCTATGGAAGGAAAAAATTTCAAGAATGTCTATATAGAAGAGGTTGCCTGCATAGGCGATGATCTGGTGAATATCATCAATGCAGGAAAACTGCTTACTGATCTGGAAGACTATTTTAAGGAGGTTAACGTTGAGTACTAGAGTGTTAATTGTAGATGATGCGGTGTTTATGAGGAATATGATAAAGGATATCTTTTCCGGTGATGAATTCGAGGTCGTGGGCGAGGCGGCGAACGGGGTGGAGGCGGTGGAAAAATACCGGGAACTCAACCCCGACGTGGTGACCATGGATATTGTCATGCCGCTCAAAAGCGGCATCGAGGCGGTCAAAGACATTGTTTCCGAAGACCCCGATGCGAAAATCGTAATGTGCAGCGCACTCGGCCAGGATTCACTCATCATGGAGGCGATCGAAGCGGGCGCCAAGGATTTTATCGTCAAGCCTTTCAAAGCGGAAAAGGTGATCGAGGTTGTCAAGCAGATTATCTCCGACTAACCGGGTGTTCCGGGGACGGCAAACTCGATAAGCGCTTGAAGATTCTGATTTCTTTTGGCAGACTATAACCACATTAAATAGATTGTTTGGCGGGGTTTCAATCCGCCTGTAGCTTTTTTAAGGCCATTTCTATGGATATGTCCAAATACAAAGGGATGTTCATTTCGGAAACGAAGGAACATCTCCAGTCGATGAACCAACTCATCATCTCCCTGGAGAAGGAACCGACCGACCAGCCGAACATCGAGGCCCTTTTCCGCGAAGCCCACTCCATCAAGGGGATGTCGGCCTCCATGGGATATCACGACATTGCCGAACTCAGCCACAAGATGGAAGATATGATGGACCTCTTCAGGAAAGGGGAGATTATCCTGGATTCCGATGCCGTCGATCTCCTTTTCGAAGGGCTCGACCTGCTCGAGATGATGCTGAAGGGGATAGAGGACGATCAGCCGGCAGACGTGGACTGCTCATCCCTGCTCCAGCGTATGTCGGCCCTAAAGGGTGGCGAAGCAAAAGAGCCGCTTGCCGAGCCTCCTCCGTTCGATACATCCCCTGCCGGGGAGACAAAAAAGGAAGAAAAAAAAGAGACGGAAGCTGCGACCGAAGCTGAAGCAACAAAAGCGGGCGATCTGAAAAAATGGGCCGTCGAGGTGTCAATCGACAATTCGTCCCAGATCCCCGGGATGAGGGCCTACCTCGTATTTAAAACACTGAAGGACCTCGGTAATGTGACCTCCGTTTCACCCGATATCGAGGCGGTCAAAAAAGGGAATTTCGATAATAAATTATTTCTGAACCTCTCCACGAAACGGGAGGCGAAGGAGATTGAGATCCTGCTTGGCAAGATGGTTGAGTTGGCGGGGTTCACAGTCGCTCCCTGCCTGGAAGAGGATTCGCCCTCCTCCATGGAGAGGGCGGAAGAGGCAAAGGCCGATCATACAAAGAGAGCGGCGCCGCAGGTCGGTAAAAGCCACCAGGTGAGAACCGTCAGGGTCACTACGGACCTCCTGGACAATCTTATCAACATCGTCGGTGAGATGATCATAGCCCGGTCCCGTCTTTTTGATGCAGGCAAGGAGATAAAAATTCCCTCCCTCCAGGACTCGATGGTGCAGATGAGCGGTCTTATCCGTGACCTTCACGGGCAGGTGATGACGGTTCGTATGACGCCTATTGAAAATTTGATGGAACGGTTGCCGAGAGTGGTGAGAGACCTGGCGAGAAAAAGTGCAAAAGAGGTGGACTTAAGGATCGAGGGGAAAGACATCGAACTGGACAGGGCGATCGTCGATGAACTTGGCGATCCTCTCGTGCATATATTGAGAAACTGTGTAGACCACGGCATCGAACCGGCCGCAGAGAGGGAGAAGGTCGGCAAAGACCCTAAGGGTTCCGTCCGTATCCGTGCAATGAGGGAGCGGGATCAGGTCCTTATCAACATCGAGGATGACGGCAGGGGGATGGATGTGGCCAAAATAAAGAAAAAGGCGATCGAACGAGGAGTAATCACAAAGGAGCGGGCCCAGTTGATGACCGACAGGGAGGCCTTTATGCTCGTCTGTTATTCGGGCCTCAGTACAGCGGAAAAGGTGACCGACGTGTCGGGCCGCGGCGTCGGCATGGATGCAGCAAAAAATGTGGTTGATTCCATCGGGGGGAGCCTGGAGATAGAATCGTCACTCGGAAGGGGAACGGTCATTACGTTGAAACTTCCGCTTACCGTTGCAATCGTCCATGTTCTGCTCGTTCGTCTCGGAAGCCAGCCCCTTGCCGTACCGATCAGCAAAATTATCCAGACGTTGGAGGTTGAAAAAGCAAACCTCAAGCGGAGCCAGAAGCAACTCGCCGTGCTGGTCGATAACGAATTGATTCCGCTCCTTAGCTTAAGAAAAATCCTGAATGTGAAATCGAAGGAAAAGGCATCCTCCCAAGTTTCTGTCGTGGTCCTGGAGGTGAAGGGCAAAAAGGTCGGCCTCGTAGTGGACGCCTTCGTGGGGCAACAGGAGGCCTTTGTAAAGCCCCTGTTGCCGCCTCTTGCGTGGGTTAAGGGGTTTTCGGGCGCCACGATCCTCGGTGACGGATCGGTCATCTTCGTTCTCGACATTACCAACCTGATGTAAAGGAGGAACAATTTGGGATTTTCCCGTCTTACGAAAAGTCATTTCGATACGCTCATGGAGATCAGCAATATCGGTGTGGGTCATGCAGCGACGGCGCTCTCCCAGCTGCTCGGTATAAGCGTGGAGATCAGGGTGCCGCAGGTGGCGTTGACGGAAATTGCCGACGTGGCAGACCAGATCGGCGGTGAAGAGAAACCGGTTGTGGGCATGTTTCTTAAAATGCTCGGCGATGCGAGCGGCAACATGCTTTTGATCTACCCCAAGGAATCTGCCGAGCGGATGGTGTCGCTGCTGTTGCAAAAGGAACTGGAAGAAGACGAACTCTTTTCCGAGATGGGGCTTTCGGCCATGAAGGAAGTGGGGAATATCCTCGCTTCAGCTTACTTAAGCGCCCTCGGTACGATGCTAGACATCAGCCTCATCTGCTCCACGCCGAGCGTTACCTACGACATGGCCGGCGCTATTGTCGATTATACGCTTATCGAACTTTGCAGCGCCGAAGATCAGGCGCTCGTCGTTGAAACGGAATTTTTCTTAAGGGGGGATGAGGTAAAAGGCAATTTTTTCCTTATCCCCGACCCAGGTTCTCTCGACGTTATCCTGAAGGCTGCCGGGCAGGAGTAGCAAGGGAGTCGTTCGTGCCGGATACGCAAAACGCCATAGAAGTAATAAAGGTAAAAATAGCCGATTACAAGACAGCCGAGACACCTCACAGCCTTGTAACCAACGGCCTCGGTTCCTGCGTCGGCCTTTGCCTGTACGATGAAAAGGTAAAAAAGGCGGGTCTTGCCCATATCATGCTCCCCGAAGGAGACGATAGTATTGAGGAAAAATTCTACCCCCGTTATGCCAATACGGCAATCAGGATGATGCTCGCCGAACTGGAGGAGATGGGGTGTTGCCGCGGAAACATGATAGCAAAGATGGCGGGCGGGTCCTCCATGTTTCAGAATACGAAAAAAGAGGGGAAGGGAATAGGCGAACGGAATGCCGATTCCATCGCTTCCAACCTTGAGACGCTTGGCATCACGTTAACGGCTTCCGATACAGGCGGGGATTACGGGCGGAGCATCGAATTCAGGACGGCTACAGGCGAGATGCATATAAGGTCGATCCGACACGGCACCCAAGTCATATAAATTTTTACCTCTTTTGCCCATTCCAACGGACGCCTCCTTGCCGCCGCAGGCCCTGCCAGATAAAAGTTCATAGAGTTTATTTAATCGATTATTATAATTTTAAGTGAGGGTGTTTTGAGGCCGGAAGAGATTAGAGAAATTCTCGAATCGATAAAGAAGGGGGAAATGGAAACCGATGAAGCCGTTGAGCGGCTTCGGCGGCTCCCCTTCAGCGATCTCGGATTTGCAAAGGTAGACGGCCACCGGGAACTCCGCCAGGGCTACCCGGAGGTGATCTTCGGGGAAGGGAAAAGCGCGGAGAAGATCGCAGCCATTATGCAGGAGATGATTAAAGGGCAGCAAAATGTACTGGTGACGCGCCTGGATGAATCCAAAGCGGCCTATTTGATGGAAACCTTTGACGCTGCCGAATATTTCAAGGAGGCGCGCATCCTGCGGATTCTTCACGGTTCGGAGAAGAAAGGGCGCGGGAAGATTTACATTGTCGCTGCGGGAACGTCGGATATTCCCGTTGCCGACGAGGCCTATATTACAGCGGAAAGCATGGGGAATGACGTGGAACGGCTCTACGACGTTGGCGTGGCCGGTCTTCACCGCCTCCTCTTCTATCATGAAAAACTGCTCGCTGCAAGCGTCGTTATTGCCGTTGCAGGGATGGAGGGCGCCCTGCCGAGCGTCGTCGGCGGATTGGTCTCCTGCCCCGTCATTGCCGTTCCCACAAGCATCGGTTATGGCGCCAGCTTTAAGGGCATTGCCGCCCTCCTCGCCATGCTCAATTCCTGCGCCTCCGGTGTAACGGTGGTCAATATTGATAACGGCTACGGCGCTGCCTATGCGGCAAGCCTGATCAACAGGGTTCACGCATGAAGAAGGCCTATCTCGACTGCATCTCAGGAATCAGCGGCGACATGATGGTGGCCGCCCTCATTGATCTCGGCCTTCCGGGAGAACTGCTCTCTGAAGAGATGAGCCGTCTGCCTCTTGACGGATATGAAATTTCCCATTCAAGGGCGCTGAAAAAGGGGATCGATTCGGTCAAGTTCGAGGTAGCGCTGAAGGCCCCCCAAAAGGGAAGAACCTATCAGGATATCCGGCAGATGATTGAGACCTCTTCCCTCGGCGACGAGGTGAAGGCGATGAGCCTCCGGCTCTTTTCAACCCTGGCGGAAGCAGAGGGGACGGTTCATGGTGTTGAGGCCGACGAGGTGCATTTTCACGAGGTGGGGGCCGTCGATTCTATTGTGGATATGGTCGGCACAGCCATCGGTATGCACTATCTCGGCATCTCCAAAGTAAGGGCCTCAAAAATCATCACCGGAAGGGGGACGGTAAAGACGGAACATGGCGTCATGCCGGTGCCGGCACCGGCGACTGCCGAGCTTCTCAAAGGTATCCCCTTCGCCTCTTCGTCCATCGAAGCGGAACTGGTTACGCCGACGGGCGCTGCCATCTTGAAGGAATTTTCCTCCTCCTTCGGCGAGATGCCGGAGATGATTGTGGATAAAATCGGTTACGGCGCGGGGAGCAAAGATTTTTCGGACCGTCCCAATGTTTTAAGAGTTTTTCTGGGGAAAGAAGAAGAGGGTGAAACCCTTTATGAGAGGGATTCGATGCTTCTCATGGAAGCGATGATTGATGATATGAACCCCCAGTTCTTCGAGCCCCTCGTGGAGGACCTTTTTAACGGAGGATGCCGTGACGTCGTTCTTTTTCCCGCCTATGCGAAAAAGAACAGGCCGGGAACGCTTCTTCAGGCACTCGTCCCGCCGCACCTGAAAGAGAAGATCGCGAGGGTAATCTTCTCGGGCAGCACGACCATCGGGCTCCGCTTTCATCCCGTGGAGAGGATGAAACTGAAGAGGGAGGAAGAGACCCTCTCCACGTCATTCGGAGATATCAAGGTAAAGCGGGTGACCGGGCCCGACGGAAGGGAAGAAATCCGGCCCGAATATGAAGAGTTGAAAAAAATTTCCCGAAATAGTAAACTGCCCATTGTTGAAGTAAGCGCAAGGCTTCAAAAGGAAATACAAAATAAGCAGGATTAACTTTTTTAGTTGAAGAGCGGGCAACTCATGGCTGAGAATAAAAGCAAGGTAATGGTTGTAGACGACGAACTCTTTTTCCGTGAGTTCATTACGGAAAGCCTCTCCGAAGAATACGACGTCATCGCCCTGGACAGCGGAAAGAAGGCCCTTGATCGCGTTAAAAAGGAGGCTCCCGATATCATCCTCCTCGACCGGGTAATGTCGGACATGAGCGGCGAAGAAGTCTGCAAAGTACTTAAAAACGACGAGTCAACCATGACGATCCCCATTATCATGGTGACGGCCCTCGGCCAAAAGGAAGACCTCATCGAGGGGCTCGATGCAGGGGCCGATTATTACGTTGCAAAACCTGTCTATATCCCTGAACTTCGCGCCAAGATCAGGTCGAGCCTGAGAACAAAGAATATTTACATCAATTTCGAGAAGAAGGACCTGCTAAACGTTCTCGACATCTACGAATCACTCACCACCTTCCAGAGCAGCGGAGATATCCTGATCGAAACGGCAAACAAGGTGGCCGTCGCCCTCGACGCCGTCCGCTGTTCCATCGTCAAGATCGAAAAAGATGACAACTGCGGATACATCATCGCATCCAACGAGGAGAAAAAAACGAAGGGGCTAAAAATTGACCTCGATAAATATCCCGAGATCAGGCGCTCCATCGACCTCAAACGGGACATTATCATCGAGGATATTGCCACAAACCCCATCATGGCGAGCTGCTTTGAAAACGTAAAAGACCTCCCCTTCAGTTCGCTCGCCGTCATCCCCCTCTCAA
The DNA here is from genome assembly GCA_965372635.1 of uncultured bacterium. Lineage (GTDB taxonomy): Bacteria > Desulfobacterota > JADFVX01 > JADFVX01 > JADFVX01 > CBDVDA01. Next base: position 25,390 of record CBDVDA010000004.1, read on the forward strand.
TAGGGGACAAGTTCCTGGGAACGCTGCTTTTAAGAGTAGCTACCGAAAAAAACAAGATCTCCGAAAAAGAGATCAGCTTCTGCGAAGTCGTCGCCCGGGCGGCGGCCAACGTCCTCGAAAATGCCAAACTCCTCGAATCACTCCGGCTGGCCAACCTGGAGCTGGAAAAGCTCGCCACCACAGATGGTCTTACGGAGATATACAATCACCGCTATTTCTACAACCGCCTCGAAGAAGAATACAACATCGCCCAGCGTTATAATGTCTCCCTCGCCTGCATCATGCTCGACATCGATTTTTTCAAGAAGGTAAACGACACCTATGGACACCGCCAGGGAGATATTATTCTCAAAGAACTTGCCAATGTGATAAAGCGGACCATCAGGAAGACCGATATTGTGGCGAGGTACGGGGGGGAAGAATTCGTCGTCCTGCTTCCCCACACCGATGAGGCGGGTGTAAGGCTCCAGGCGGAGAGGATGGGCGAAGCGGTGAGGTCGTACAACTTTCCGGGCATACCGGAAGACAAGAACCTTACCATCAGTCTCGGCATCGCTAATCTCGGGAGCGGGGAGGTCACCGCAGCGGACGACCTCGTCAAGTTTGCCGACATTGCTCTTTATGAAGCGAAAAATGCGGGCCGGAACCGGGCCATTTTTTACGACGACCTGAAGAGATAATACTCTGTTCTGCGCCACCACCGCATACCACCTGGCTCTTAAGAGCATCTCTAACAATATGTCATGCCCGACTGGAAACTTCACTCCGCAATTAATGCGGGGGCATCCGGCTGCTTGATTTTAAGTATTGCCCCCTAGAGGATTATGATGTAAAGTTTGGTATTTCCTGTTTCCAATCGGGGTATTGTATTTATTCTGGGCGGATAAAAATCAGAAATGACAAGCGACAAAGCTAAAAACATAGCTGCATGGGATTTCTTCTGCGGTTGCGGCGGGACAAGTCGTGGGTTCCAGAAGGCTGGCATAGATATCGCTTTTGCGCTGGATATAGATCCGGATGCGAAGAGCACCTTTACCCAAAACTTTCCCGAGACCATTTTTTGCGACAAAAGCATCACAAAACTCACAGCTTCTGACCTGCAGCCGACGCTAGACAAACACAAAGACAGCTACAAACTATTTTGCGGCTGTGCTCCCTGCCAGCCGTTTACTAAACAAAATACGGAAAGCCCTAAACGCGACATACGCAAAAGCTTATTGTCCCAGTTCGGCATTATCATAAAAGAATTCAAACCAGACTTTGTCTTTGTTGAAAATGTGCCGGGCCTACAAAAAGTCCCCAAGCATAAGCGCGGGCCATTTCCAGCGTTCAAAGAACTTCTGGTGAAAATGGGATATCACATCACCTATGGCGTCGTTGCCGCCCAAGATTATGGCGCACCACAGCTTCGCCGTCGTTTTATCTTGTTGGCAAGCAAACACGGCGAGATAAACATTCCCTTGCCTACCCACGGCAAAGACAACGCCACCCCCTACAAAACTGTTCGCGATGCAATTGTTGACCTTCCAGCTATTGCCGCTGGAGAGACATACACAGAACCTAATGTACTAAACCACCGCGCCGCCAAATTATCCGAGTTGAACATGACAAGGATTAAATCATCTGCTCATAACGGAGGGGGGCGTAATAACTGGCCCAAGAATCTCTGGCCTGAGTGCTACACCCGGAAAAATGAAAACGGTGAAACTCATTCCGGACATACTGACTGTTATGGCCGCCTCTGGTGGGATAAACCGGCAACAGGACTGACAACTCGCTGTATCAGTTATTCTAATGGAAGATTCGGACATCCTGAACAGGATCGAGCCATAAGTGTTAGGGAGGCCGCACGCCTTCAGGGATTTGATGACGGTTTTGAGTTCACCGGCAACCTGAACTCTATGGCAAGGCAAATAGGAAACGCTGTGCCTGTTAATCTAGCCTTTGCAATGGGTAATCATTTTATCAAACACGTAGAGGCAATTAATGGCTAAATTTAAGGCCAGAGCACGTACAATCGATATGCTGGGGCGGCAGCAAATTGCAGGTATCCCTACAGCAATCAGTGAACTTTTCAAAAATGCTCATGATGCCTATGCTGATGATGTGGAGATCGACTTCTTCAGGTCTGATCGGCTTTTCGTGTTACGAGATGATGGCATGGGAATGACGCGGGAAGAATTTGAGGATCGCTGGCTAACCATCGGTACAGAAAGTAAGCTAAACTCAAGAGCCATGCCTTTACCGCATCCGGATGCATCCAAAAAGGAACGAACCATGCTTGGAGAAAAAGGCATCGGACGCCTTTCTATCGCTATTATTGGCCCGCAAGTTCTTGTTTTAACCCGAGCAAAGCGGGATGGCAAATTGCATAATTTAGTAGCTGCATTTCTTAACTGGGGAATCTTTGAAGTACCCGGAATAAACCTTAGTGATATTGAAATTCCTATAAAGGAGTTTTCCGATGGAAATTTGCCGACGGCAGAAGACATTCATCAGATGGTTGATGAATTCAGAAATAATCTGAAACAGATTGGCAAAGAAGATAAGGAACTGCGACAACGCCTAGAATCCGAACTGAAAGCATTCTCTGTTGACCCGATAGAAATCGATTCCTATCTGAAAAATACAGACTACCTATCGCTGAAGGGAGATGGTGCAGGAACGCACTTCATTATTAAACAGGTGACAGAGTTGTTGGTGGATGATATTGAAGACAGTTCGGATGGAAAGGCATCTCCATTGGAAAAAGCTCTGCTTGGATTTACAAATACCATGACCCCAAAGCATGACCCTCCCGTAATCACAGCCGCCTTTCGAGATTATAAAACAGACACAGTCTTCGATGACCTGATTGAGAAGGACCGCTTCTTTACACCTAACGAATTCAGGAACGCTGATCACAACATTATCGGTGACTTCGATGAGTGCGGACAGTTTAAAGGAACCATTTCCATTTACGGTGAAGAGTTCAACAACCATGTCATTCCATGGATGAAAAGCAAAGGCCTGCCAACTCAATGCGGGCCCTTCAAGATTGCATTCGCTAATGTGCCAGGACACTTGCGTGACAGTACTATCCCAATGGAAGAATATAGTTTACTTATCACAAAGATGAATCGACAAGGCGGGCTCTATGTTTTTAAGAATGGCATCCGTATTCTTCCCTATGGAGATACAAGCTATGACTGGGTAGGTATGGAGTTTAGGCGGACTAAATCTGCCATGTATTACCATTTTTCTCATCGTCGTATTTTCGGAGCTGTCGAAATCACAAGCATGGAAAATCACGCATTAATGGAAAAAGCAGGAAGAGAAGGATTCAGGGAGAATGAAGCGTATCGGCAGCTAAAAAATATCCTGGAGAACTTTTTTGTTCAATTGGCTGCGGACTTCTTCAGAGAGGGTGGCTCTAAAGCGGACAAATATATCGACAAGAGAGATCACCTTCGTAAACTGCAAGAAGCGGAAGATAAAAGAGCCAGGCACGTTCACGTTAGAAAAGGAAAGTTCGAGTCTCAACTAGAAACATTTTTCCGCTTATATGATGAAGCTGCCCCCGAAAAAGAGGCCATTGAACTTACCGAAAGGCTGACTAAAGAGTTAAATACGGCAATGAGAATAGAAGACCCGCATCAGGCTGCACGGGAACTTCTCATGATAGAGAATCAATCGAATATGCAGCTTAAAGAACTGATTTCAAAATATACAATCACAAAACCTCAAATTGGCTTGTCCAAGAATACGCTGAAAGACTGGTATGACTTTCAAAACGCTTTTATCGGCCTTCAAGAGAAAGTATTTCAGCCTGTTCAAGCAACAATAGAACAGGAAATAACCCTTGCAGCACAAGAAACGAGGCTTTTCCTTGATCGGCGGTTAAGAATTGAGAACGCTTTGAAGTCGCGTGAAGCAGAAGCAACGATTGCCACAAATACAGAAAAGAAGAAAACAAAGGAATCGTTGGATACTGTAGCGACAGAAACAAAGCAGGCCATTTCTCAAAGCATCGCAAATGTTGCGGATGAAATAGCCAGAGTATTTAGTGAATTTAATAGCTTAAACATTACTGAATTTCCTGACGAGGATATTGTTAAAAAAAGAATCGAGCTGGAACTGAAAATAGAAGAAGTCAAGAACAGGGAAGAACAATTCCTGATTGGTGTCAGAAATCAGTTGGAAGCAATACGACTTGACGATAATATCACCCAATTAGATCAACTGGAGGCGCTGGAGCAAAAGGTTGTTACACTGGAAGAAGCCGCTGATGCAGACCTTCAACTTACCCAAATGGGCATGGCCATCGAAATAATCAACCATGAGTTTAGTAGTAGTATCAAGGCCGTGAGGAATCGGCTTCAAGAATTAAAAGCCTGGGCAGATTTGAATGAAGGTCTGGAAGACATACATTCTGGAATTCGCGCCAGCTTTGATCATCTGGACAGTTACCTGACGTTGTTCACCCCACTTCATAAACGATTGTACAGAACAGAAACAGAATTTGATGGAGCGGATATCAACAAGTACCTAAACGACCTTTTCGGTGAACGCCTGAAAAGACACAGTGTTGAGATCAAAGCAAGCAAAGGCTTTTTGAAGAAGGCAATTGTCGGATATCCATCATCCTTCTATCCCGTTTTTGTAAATTTGGTTGATAATGCCATCTTCTGGCTGAAAAGCAGGACGTCTGAAAAAATTATCATGCTAGATATAGATGATACTGCCATGCTCATCGGCGATACCGGGCCGGGCATTCGTGAGCGAGATAGTGAATCAATTTTTGAACTGGGATTTACGCGGAAACCTGGAGGACGTGGCATGGGATTGCATATTTCCCGTGATGTTCTACAGAGGATCGGCTACTCGCTAACTCTTGACCCTGCTAAAGACGACAGAGGAGCAAGCTTCAGGATTGCGCCTCTCCAGGATAAGGCTGAATAATGGACTGTGAATTCTCCGAAAGATCTCTGCAAGTCTGTCGGGATTTCCTGCAAACCGCAGTTATTATTGATGATCGTTTCCATTTCCAATCCCAAGCAAAGCCGGAAGTTCTTGCCGCTGTTCCAGGAAGAAAAAGCAAACCCCAAGTAATAAGAGAGACAAAAAAAGTTGATGTTAATGAAGGTGCACTGGATACCAACAGCCTGATTAATAGTTTTGCAGCGCATGGCATCATCTGTGGAGCCCTAAACTTCAAGAATTACAAAGAGGACTCTATTCCATTCTTAAAAGCTGCCAAGCGAGCAGACATTGCAATTATTGACTGGGAGATGGAAGAAGAAAAAACAGGCGAATATGCTCTTATGCTAATCTCAGAACTTCTGCGTGACGACTTATCATCGCCCCAACGATTTCGGTTAATATGTATCTATACTCGGTCGGAAGATTTAAGTTCAATTTCCGAAGCCATCCAGAATCATTTACAGGAAATTCACTCTGTACAACTTGAAGCTCAAGACCAAGGACTTCTTTTAAGATACCAATCTATAACAATTACAATTTGTGCAAAGGATGAGCATGGCATTCCAGATCATTTCAAACAATCTGTAGTAGATGAGCAAAAACTCCCTGACAGATTGATATCATGTTTTTCTCAATCAGTGAATGGTCTCCTCCCTAACACTGCGTTAGCAGCACTTACAGCACTACGAAATAATTCACACAAATTGCTAGGACAATTTTCCAGCAGGCTGGACGCCGCATATTTGTCCCACAAGATTATGAGTACCCCTCCAGATAATGCGGAAAAACAACTGGTTCAGTTAATCGTTTCTCATATCTCTGATATCCTTGAAGAACGTAATGTTGCTTCCCAAGCAAACTACTCGGCAGCAGAATCATGGTTGAACGCACAATGTGACTCAGGAATCCAATTCCGCAATAGAATACATATTAAGAAAGACAACGACCACGCTAAGGATCAATTATTGAAACTCCTTAAACGTGGATTAGCCAAAGCCAGCCTAAAGAAAGATAATAAGTTGTTCTATAAACAGATCGGCAAATTAAAACACGAAACCGCGAAATCAGTGTTGAGCGAACTCACCTCAATTTTTGCCATAAACCCTGACGGTGCAGAGGGTCTCGACAGAGATCTCTCCTATATGCTGTCGTGCAAAACTTTTTATGAGTCATCTATTCCTAAACTGGAGCCAGGGATTATCCTTAAAAAAGTTGAAGAGAGTGGTGCAGAAAATTACTTCATCTGTATTCAGCCAGCGTGTGATTGCATTAGAATTTCTAAAGAGGGTCGAAATTTTCTTTTCCTACCACTGGCTCTAAGTAGCGATAAATTTGATATATGCATCCCTAAAGGGCCATCAGACGCATTGAACTTGAAAGTTAACGATAAATCATACTCAATTATTACCTTACATTTTGCACCTCCCAAAGCTTTTGCGCCAATACAAGCGGTCAGCCAAGGCGATAAGTGGGTATTCGTTACCCCAAAGCCATCAATCACCTATGAATGGATTGCAACTCTAAAGAGAGAACTTGTGCTTAGGTTGGCGCATAACTACGGGAAAAATGTTTCACGGGTTGGGATAACAGAATCAGAATGGCAACGTCGGTGGGCAAAGTAGGTGCATCGCAACTGGACAGAGCACGAACTGCTGATTGCAATGAATCTCTATTGCCGTCTTCCCTTTGGGCAATGCAACAGCAGAAATAAGCTCGTCAATGAAGTCGCACGCAAAATGGATAGAACCGCAGGTTCTATTTCTCGGAAACTCGGAAACATCGCATCACTTGATCCTCACCATCAGGCTCGCGGAGTAGGTGGACTCCCTAATAGCAGCAAACTAGACCGCAAGGTATGGGCAGATTTTCAAGATAACTGGTCAGCTATGGCAGAGAAGAGCGAAGCTGCATTCGGGGCCTTGATGGGAGAAACAGTTAAGGAAGAACCTGCTCCCAAGATTAAACAGCCGAGCGGCCCTTCCGAGGTTGCGCGTATGGTAAAAACACGCCGACTTCAAACTTTTTTCCGCAACGCGGTTTTATCCAGTTATGAAAATCGCTGCGCTTTGACAGGGATAGCCGCCCCCCAGTTGCTGATTGCCAGCCATATCATTCCCTGGAGCGAAAACGAAAATCGCCGCGCCGATCCAACTAACGGACTTTGCCTAAATGCTCTTCACGATAAGGCTTTTGATCGCCATTTGATTACATTTGACGAAGATTACAGGCTAGTGGTTTCCAGCATCTTGAAAAAAGGCCACATCCCCGAATTCCAATCGTCAAACTTTGCCGAGCTCGAAGGTGCTTCTCTTGAGCTCCCCCACCGCTTCGCACCAGATTACCAAGCATTGGAAGAACACCGAAACTCCTTTATTGCTTAGAACCAATTTTGGGTCAGACCTTGCAATGACACATTCCATTTTTTAGACAGATTTACTATCATAGTTATTATGGCAGATCGACTGACGACTCAAAAACGCAGTTGGAACATGAGCCTTGTACGCTCAAAAGATACGAAGCCTGAAAAGATTGTACGTTCTTTATTACACAGAATGGGTTTCAGGTTTCGACTGTATAACAAAAAGCTTCCAGGCACACCAGACATAGTTTTACCAAAATATAAAACCATCATTTTTGTGCATGGCTGTTTCTGGCATCAGCATGATGGGTGTAAAAAAAGTAAATTACCTGCCTCGAACAAAGACTTCTGGCACCCCAAGCTCAAAAAAAATGTTACGAATGACAAACTTCACCAAAGGCAGCTCAAGCAAGTTGGATGGCATGTAGTTGTAGTGTGGGAGTGTGAAACTAAAGATATCAATTACCTAATGGTATTTTTGCAGAAAACAATTGCCGCGAAAAAAGAATAACCAATGTCATTTACCAAATGAAAAGGGCCGCTCTAAAGAGCGGCCCTTTATTGTTTGAAATTAAAAAAGTTGCCTTTACGAAGTATGGCTGAAATTCCACTCCTTCACCCAATGTTCCGGGTCGGTGGGCACATCCGGTTTTTCAGTCAACTCGCCCATCAGGTATTTGTGCATGGAAGCCACCGCCAGTTTAGCCTGTCCCATAGCGAGGATAACGGTGGAACCGCCGGTGATGGCGTCTCCCCCGGCAAAGACCTTCTCCTTGCTCGTCTGGCAGGTCTTTTCGTCCACCATGATGATGCCCCACTTGTTGATCCGCATCTTGTCGTCGGTGGAGGGGATGATGGGATTCACGTCGCAGCCGAGGGCGAGCACGGCCGTGTCGCACTCTTCAGTAAAGAACTCGCCCATTGATACCGGCCTCCGCCTCCCCGATTCGTCGGGTTCGGAGAGTTCCATCTTTTCGCACTTGATGGCCGTTACGAAATTGTTTTCGTCGGTAACAAACTCAACCGGGTTGGAGAGCCACTTCCAGTTGAGGAATTCCTGTTCCGCATGTTCCACCTCTTCCGTCCGGGCAGGCGCTTCGTCCCGCGAGCGGCGATAGTAGCAGGTCGTCTCCGCGCCGAGGCGCTTTAGAATAATCGGGGACGGGTTCACATTAATGCTCAATCAGAAAGGGGCCAGACCTTTCAACATCTGTCCCGAATCTCCTCTTAAATCCTCACACTAAATTTTCTAAGTATGGCCTCAGGCTGTGATGGTAGATATTGTCCCAGGCATAGTTACGGATAACGTTGCGGTACATGACCTGGCTCTTCATATCACCGAGGAACTGCATGATCGATGCTGCAATATCCGGCGGCGGATCATCAAGAGCGAAGTAACGGACATGGTCACCTCCTATCAACTTGAAGGGTTCTATATCTGAACAGACGATGGGGAGTTTTATCATCCCCGCCTCAAGAAGAGGAATGCCGAAGCCCTCCTGTTTGCTCGGAAGGAAGAGGAGGTCGGAGATAAGGTAGAGGTCACGCATGATGATCCGGTCAGCTTCCAGCCTCTCTCCGTTTTCGAATCTGTATTCGGCAACGATGATGATATTCTTTTCAACATGGAGCGACTGGGCCAGCTCCTCCAGCCTCTTATAATAATCGACGGCCTTCCCTTCGTGTGGATCATAGGCTCCGGTCAACAGGAGCTTTGCATGAACGCCGAGATCCCGGAGCGCCTTTATCACCTCTATGGAGAGTTCGATGTTCTTTCTCGGGTGGAGCCTGGAGGGTTGGACAAGTATAAGCTCCGCCTCGAAGAGGTCATTTTCCATGATGAGGTTAAAGGTCGAATCGTCGAGACTGAAAAAATCTATGGGGTCTATCCCGTTGGGGATAACAGTCAGCGCATTGTCCGTTCCATAGAGGCGCCTGAATTCCTTTTCGCGGCTTTCCGAGATGACAACGTATGAAATATCCGGATTGTATCTTTTAAGGATCCCCCATCTCTTTGCATCGATTCCAACAGGATGGTCGTCGTAAAAATAAGGGGAGTCGTGGTTCCAACTCACCATATTGATACTTCTTTCCGCTGCCAGCATGTGGAGGGCCATGGTTAGAGGGAGGTTGAAGTGCATGGTGAGGACATTGTGGGCGATGAGGATATCGTAACCTGACAGGGTCCCCTTTAGATAGCCGAAGATGGTATGTGCAGTCTCCTTTATCTCCTTGGAAATGCCGGTCCCTCTCTCAATCGCCTTCAGTATCTCCTCGTTGCGTGAAGAAAGGAGAGGATTAAATTCAAAGAGAATTTCTTCATTGAACTGTCTCCCCGTCCCTGCAATGATCTTGACGGAGTGGCCGTAACGGTGAAAGAGTTGCGCCTGCTGGCGCACAACCTCTTCGACTCCGCCAACGACGGGAGGACAGGAGTAGTGGAGTATGGCGATCTTCAGCATCTTACCCCCTTTGTCAATCGAACGTGCCGATCAGGTGGAGAAGTTTCTTTTCCAGGATCTCGAATGAAAAGAACTCTTCCCCCAACTCATAGTTCCTATCGACCATCTTTTTCAGTTCACCCTTGTTGGCAAGTACCCTGTTTATCTTTTCTATGGCGCTGGAGGTGGCAAAGCCGTCTATCTCGATGACGTCGAACCCTTTCGGCTCGATATCTGCGATGTATATGGAATAGCGGTTTACAACGATCGGTTTTTTGTAGTAGATGGTCTCGAGAAAAGCATTTCCGAAACCTTCGTAACCGCTCGGGTAGGTGACCAGGTCGGCGCACTGGTATATATCGGCTATTGTAAAGGTTTTTTCATCTTCCACGGAGTGGTTCCCTATAAGATGATCTATGGAAATGACCCTTACCCCTGCATTCTCTGCGTACTCCATGATCCGCTGGAAGTAATCATCTCCCTCATCGCCTGCGGTATGGGAGATGACCAGCGTCGGGTTCGATATATTCAGGTGCTGCACTATCTCGATGGATCTCTCTATCCATTTCCTTGGTACCACCCTGGTAGGCTGGAGGATCATAAGCTCGTCGCCACCAAGACCTATCTCCTTCTTAATCTCCCAGGAAGAGACTTTAGAGGCCAAAGGTTTTTTGGCGAAATCATAGACATTGGGGATGATCGTATTAGATATCCCCGACCTGTGGCTGAGCTGTTTTGAAGCGAGAGAGTTTATCACCACATGCCTAATCGAGGGGAGGTCGGGTGGAAAACCTTTGTCCAGGTAATCCTGGCAGGCGTTGATGAGGAAACGGTCCCGCTCCCAGTAAAAATCGTGATGATGGGCGATGGCCGGGATGCCTGTCTCTGCAATGAACTCGGTGATGGCGATGCCGAGCGGGATATTCATCGGAATGGTGAGGGCATTTTCCGGTATGATAAGGTCAATGTCGAAGTTTTCGCAGAAATCATAGAGGGCGCTCTTCAGGCCATCTTTCAGGGACTGGATATGGTCGGAGATATCCCTGGAACGCTTTGTGACGCCGAAGAGCTGCCTCTGGATCTCCTGGATCCGGGGCGCTTCAAAATGTGCATCAGGAACCTTGAATGATCGTTCATTCTCTCTGTTGATTTCTCCGGCAAAATAAAAACAGTTGAATCCCTTTCTCTCGAGAACGGTCGCCCATTTCTCTATCTCCAGAGAGACGCCGTCCGTGCCGGCAATCCTTGTTGAGATAAAACCGATGTTACGGATTTTTCTTTTTTGCATATCAGTTAATTTGTTTAGAGCCAGTAGGAATGATTTACAGCAATAATGTTAACAATTCAGCCCCATCATGTAAATTAGAAATATCTGACGTGGGAAAATAGAAAGAGGGGTCTGTTTATTCTATATTCTACCAGATAATTCCCGTTGTGCTTAAAATATACTTCGTTGAGAATTAGTAGATTTATACTCTACTGAATTTGCTATCCAACAGTTTCCCCTAACCTGCCTGAGAACACAGGTTGACAAGCCTTTGCCAAATTATTATTATTAACCCGGCCCCCTAATAGAGAGGGAATCATAAAGCATATGAAATCTTTGGATGCTTGAAATATTTTTTCACTCGCTCAGGAAGTTTTTGCAACTTTCTCATGTGAGATTCTAATTCGTATTTTTTCCACCATTTATTTTGTATCGTAGCAACCTACGGGGAATTGCACCCGCCAGGGATTAAAATCACCTTTCAGGTTTGACAGGAATTCTGTCTTGATGACCATTTTTCAGGGTTTTGTTCCTGCGAGTCCGTGGCTAATTAAGCTTTTCAGGTTCATGCCTCCCTGCTATAAACTATATTTTCCCCGCTTCCATTTATAGGGGAGATCGATAATCGTTCCCGGTTTTTCAATCTCATTCATATAGTGAAATGCGTCTCTCAATATAGTCATCTGCTGCGCCACATTCCCCGGTTCACCAAGGGGGTGGCCGAAAGGCCAGCGGAGAAAGAGCGTCCTCGGGGGACGCACCTCTTCGGAGAGCTTACGGAGGATGGAAATACCGATCGTAGGGATGCCCGCCTTTTCGATCTCCCTCTGTATCAGCCCGACCGACTGATTGCAGATCCCTCAGCCGGGGGTGAGCAGCACGAAATCAGCGCCCTCTGCGGCGAGACGCCTGGCAACCTCGGGCGCTGTTTTTTGAACCAGCGACTCGATCTTCTCATCGGTAATATGTCCCATGAAACCGAAATGCCGCTCCGCAACCTTTCCAATCTCCCTGGAAGCAGCCATCTCCCGGAGACGCTCCAAGGGAAAGACGATGTTCATGTCCCGGTCGGCGTCGCTATGGTCGTAGTACTTGTGGGTGATCATCAAGTCGCTCAGTGCAGCGTCGCCTGGAATCTCGCGAAAGGTGAAATCCCCGTGCCCATCGATCATGTCGAAGGGCGTCTGATTTTTGAGGTGGACTCCCGCCGTCGTTATGATGGCGATCGTGCATCGGTTCATCTCTTTTAAAAATGGCGTCCAGGGAGTTTCACCTCCCTTCACGGCACTGAATCCCTTCGCCCACCGCTCCGCAAAAAAAGGGAAACGGCTAAAAAGCACCGTCGCCAGTTTTTCTTTAAATGATGGACCCTGCATCACCATTCTCTCTTTCGTCCTCTTTCTTCCGTAAAAGATAATCTTTTTACCGCTCAGGTGCAAATAAAATCGGTCTTTAGAGATGGGAAACAGATTGACTTTACCCCCATTTCTGGGCTATTTTATTGGCTTTCGAGAGGAGACTGACTGTGACGAAAAATAAGCTTTCCTACGCCGATTCAGGGGTGAACATCGAGGAGGGAAACCGGTTTGTCAACATAATCAAACCGATGGTAAAAAAGACCTTCCGGCCCGAAGTGCTTTCCGGCATCGGCGGCTTCGGCGGGCTTTTCGACATTCCCAAAGGGTATGAAAACCCCGTCCTCGTCTCCTCCACCGACGGCGTGGGAACGAAGCTAAAGATCGCCTTCATGGCCGACAAACACGATACCGTTGGCATCGACCTCGTCGCCATGTGCGTCAACGACATCCTCGTCCAGGGGGCGGAGCCGCTCTTCTTTCTCGATTATTTCGCCACCGGCGCTCTCGACCCCGAAAAGGCGGCCCATGTGGTGGAAGGAATCACCGAGGGGTGCATTCAGGCGGGATGCGCCCTCATCGGCGGAGAAACGGCAGAGATGCCCGGGTTTTACGCCAACGGGGAATACGACCTCTCCGGCTTTTCCGTCGGCATGGCGGAGAAAGACAAAATCATCGACGGCTCGGCAATCTCTGCCGGGGACCGCATCATCGGGCTCAAATCGAGCGGCCTCCACAGTAACGGCTATTCGCTTGCGAGAAAGGTCGTCTTCGACGTGATGGGCCTCACTGTGGATGACCCCTTCGAAGGGACGGGCAAAACGGTGGGCGAGGTGCTCCTCACACCGACGAAAATCTACGTGAAGGCAATCCTTCCGCTTCTCAAAAAATTCTCTATTAAAGGAATGGCCCATATCACGGGGGGAGGACTTCTCGAAAACATCCCGAGAGTGCTCCCGGACAGGCTGAGTGCAACCATAGACAAAGAGAGTTGGGATATCCCGCAGGTCTTCAAAACTATCAAAGAGGCGGGAAACATCGACGATGAAGAGATGCACAGGGTATTTAATAACGGCATTGGATTTGTCCTCGTCGTCCCCGAAGAGGAAGCAGGGGACGTCATGGAGTCTCTCGCAGAGAGCGGCGAAGAGGCCGCCCTCATGGGGACGATTGAACCGGGTGGCGAAGAGCGGGTAATCTTAAGCTGATGGCGACGGGGAAGACGAAAATAGCCATCCTCGCATCGGGGAGGGGAAGCAACTTCATTGCCATAGCCGACGCCATCGGGGCAGGAAAGATCGATGGTGAGATCGTCCTCCTTTTCAGCAACAAACCGAACGCCGCTGCGGTGGCCACGGCACGGGAGCGGGGAATCTCCGTGGAGGTACTGGAACCGAAAGACATTCCCAGAGAAAATTACGATGCAAAAATCATCAAAATTTTAAAAGCCCACGGAGTGGGCCTGGTTTTGCTGGCGGGCTATATGAAGATCGTCGGCCCTGCTATCATCCAGGCCTTTCCGAACAGGATCATGAATATTCACCCTTCACTGCTTCCCGCCTTTCCCGGTCTCGATGCGCAGAAACAGGCGATTGAATACGGAGCGAAAGTATCGGGCTGCACAGTCCACTTCGTCGATGAAGAAGTCGATACGGGACCGGTCATCATGCAGACCGCCGTGCCTGTTCATAATGACGATACGGAAGAGACGCTTTCTGCCAGGATACTGAAGGAGGAGCACCGTCTCTACCCGGAGGCGGTCCGACTCTTTACGGAGGGGAAACTCCGCATCGAGGGACGGCGCGTCATCGTTACGGGAGAATAGCCCTTGGCTGAAAGGGTGATCGTCAGCACCTGTCTCACCGGTATCCGATGCAGGTATGACGGCGGCGACGCCAGAAATGAAGCGTTGGAAGGACTTTTAACGGGGGCCGAACCCCTTCCGCTCTGCCCCGAAGAGTTGGGGGGACTTCCCACGCCGAGGCCCGCAGCAGAGATCGAAGCGGGAGACGGCAACGATGTGCTAGACGGGAGAGCAGCCGTTTTGGACGAAAACAGCAGAGATGTGACGGCAAACTTCATCGAGGGTGCGAAAGAGGGGCTTAGACAAGCAATAACCGAGGGGGCAAAGAGAGCAATCATGAAAGAGAAAAGCCCCTCCTGTGGCGTCCGGCAGATAAAAAGAAAAGGGAAGGTCATTGAAGGTTCAGGCGTCTTTACCGCCCTCTTAAAAAAAGAAGGGTTTCACGTTTCCGGTCTTTAACTAATTTAACATTACTACTATGGCAAAAAAAACCTACCATACGGTCATCTTCGGAAGCCGCCTCTCGGGGCTTCTCGCCGCCGGACTGATGAGAGAGAGAGGCGCTAGCGTGCTCCTCTTAACCGACGAGGATGTCACGCCCCGGAAAGAGAAGGGGTATGAGCTCGACATGCAGATGCTCCCCCTCGGCGGCATCCCTCACTGCAACTCAGTGACAGGCGTCCTTGGCAAGGTAGGCATCAATCTCAGCGATAAGAAACTCTTTTCCCCGGCCACCCTCCTCTTCCAGGTCATTACAGACCAATACCGGCTCGACATCTCGGGCAAGGAAGAGGCTCTAAAAGAGGAACTCTCCCTCGAATTCCCCGGAGGCCCGGAGAACTTCTTCCCCCTTATGACGGAACAGGGCAGGACGAGAAAAGCTATCATCGAAATGGAGGGGATGGGAAAAGCCCTCTTCAGCCCTTTCGGGATGTTCTCCAAACTCTCATGGAAGATCAAAGGGAAAGGAAAGGGCCAGACCCTTGCCGGAACAAGTCTTTTCGGAAAGCTATCGACTGGAGGCCTCTCAGGCCCCTTTAAGGATATTCTGTCACTCTGCCTCGAATTTTCAACCCCTCTCTACGGAGAGGCGGAAAAGCTTCCTTTTTTGAACCTCCTCGCGGGAGACACTACAGGGTACTACCCGAAGGGCGGCATGTCGGGATTTAAAAGTCTCCTCCTTTCGAAACTGAAAAAGGCGGGCGTTCATATAGAGAAGGTCGAGACGCTGAAATCCCTTGAAATAGAAAACAAGCGGATATCTAAAATTCGTTTTGAAAAAGAGGGGGTGAGCACCAAGTCTCTCATCTTCAATTCCGATCCTGTCTCTTTGCCTCCCCTTCTTCCCCAGGGATTTTTTGCAAAATCTTTCCGGGCAGAACTGGCAACAAAAAAACGCGTTGGTAGATGGCAATCAATCTTCATCGGGATCGATGCAGATAAAATCCCCGTCGGCATGTGCGACGCCTTTCTTCTCGCCGAAGAGGGAAATGAACCTCTTTTCGTCAGGTTGACCCCGGCAGGAGAAGAAGGAGCGGTACCTAAAGGGAAGAGACTGCTTAAAGTCAGTAGACCTGTTCAAGGCGAGGCAACCCCTTCTGACGCAGAAACAAGCGGAAAAAAATTTGAAAAAGAGACCCTCGGCAGGCTTAAAAATCTGATCCCATTTCTAGGCGACGGGGCCGAGGTCATTTATAAAACAGGAGGAGACCAAGCATCGTCCGACGACGCACTCCTCGGTGGTCCTTTGCTCACGCCCCCCGGCCTTGGAACCCTCTCCCCCCTCACGCCATTCAAGAACCTATTCCTTTCCGGGCGGGAGATATTCCCTGTCCTCGGCCTGGAAGGCGATTTTCTCGCCGCCGGAATGACGGCCGATCTCGTGACAAAGGTGCTGGCAGATATGGAGCGATGATGTGGAGAAGTATGCCGATCCTCTCTCCTTCGCCGCACTGACCCTTTACAGCCTCACCTTCATCACCTCCCTTGTCTGCCAACTGACAGGGAAACAGGCCCCTCTCTTCAGGAAGCTTCTCCTTTCCTCAGCCATTGCCCTTCACCTCGCCGCCCTCATTGCACGGAGTTTCTACGTGGGTCACGCCCCCATGGCAAACCTCTACGAGACGCTCCTCTTTTTCAGCTTTTGTGTTGCCCTCTCCACGCTGATCTATGCGATCCGCTACCCCGTCCGAATGATAGAACTCATCTCCCTTCCCGTCGCCTCGGGCCTCCTCATTGCGTCCATCCGGGCGGATCACGCCTTCACCCCGCTCTACATTGCACTGAAAACCCTCTGGTTTGAAATCCACGTGATGGCCTCCTTCGCAGGGTACGCTCTCTTTACCATCGCCTTCTCTTCGGCCTTCTTTTATCTCCTTGCATCGAAAAACAGACCGGAGGAGGCGAAGGTCTACGAAGAGATCACAAACTCGGCCAACGTGTGGGGCTTTTCATTCTTCTCCTTCGCCATGTACAGCGGCGCCATCTGGGCTTATCTCGCATGGGGAAACTACTGGTTCTGGGAGCCAAAGACGATCTGGTCCTTCATCCTCTGGTTATATTTTGCCGGCATCATCCACGGCCACTACCTGAAAAGCTGGCGGGGGAAGAAGGTGGCCGTCATGACCATCTTCGGCTTTGCAGTGGTCATCTTTACTTACGTAGGTGTAGGTATGCTCATGAAGAGTACCCATAATCTATAACCGGAAAAAAAGAAGCTTAACCACAGAGCCACAGAGAGCACAGAGATAAATGACATTCTTATAATCCCCTCTCCCCTGGTGGGAGAGGGCTAGGGTGAGGGGGCCTGGTTGATATCACCCCCACCTCAATCCTCCCCCCTCAAGGAGGAGGAGATAATATTAGATGATCAGATACCACGCCTCGTTGGCGGGGAGCTTCACTCTTTTCCAAGATGTTTTTAATTACAGGTATTTAGTCCGTGAAAGTCCGTGGCAATTTTTAATGTTTTTTTAGGTTTAATACCATGAAAACACTCTATCGTTTTTTCAACTCCATACGCCTCACCATCGTCCTCACCTACGTGATCGTCATACTGACCATCGCCGGTTCATTCACCCTCCTTTTTCAAAAGAAGGCCTTCGAAACCATTGATTCCGAGGTGCTCATTAGCTGGCTTCAGAAAGCTCCCACTTCCGCCTCGTGGTGGATCATTGCCCTCGTTGTGCTGATTTTCTTTTTCTCTATCAATACCGTCATCTGCACCATAGACCGGCTGGCGGCTCTGTTGAAGATAGGAAAAGGGAAAAAAAGATCGAGCGAGGTTGCCGTAGAGGAGGAGTCCGAAGAGGATTCCCTCGCCACGGAAGACATGAAAAGCGGCAGACGAGTCAGGTTCAGGACGCTCCTCCCCTACATCGCCCATATCGGTTTCCTCATCGCCTTGGCGGGGCATCTTTCGGGAAGCCTCTTCGGCTTCAGGGGGGCGGATATCATGGCAGGTCCAGGGGAACAGGTGCAGATCAGGGAGGATAGTTCGCTCTCGCTTGAAATCGGCAAACTGGACATGGTCATGTCGAAGCGGGGATACCCGGAGTCCATGTGGGGCGAGGTGACCTTGCTGGTTGACGGGAAAGAGGCGGGGAAAAAGAGAGTGGAAATCAACCACCCCCTCCTCTACGGCAACCTCGCCGTTTATATAAAAAGTGTGCAGAACGTCCCGAAGGCGCTCGCCCTCAGGATATCAGGACCGGGGGGAACAAAACGCTCTCTCCTCGAACCGGGCAAGACGGTGCAGCTGGAACGGGACAAAATAAGCATCACCGGCGGACGGATAAACAGCCGGTACGGCGCCATGGAGATCATCCTTCTTGACAAGGGCGTCGTCGCCGCCAAACGGTGGATCAGCCCCTACGACCGGGCGTACCGCACCTTCAGCTACGGCGGCTACCGGATAACCGCCGAGGAGTTGATCTCCGGCAAGGCAGGCGTCTTCAGCGTCAACCGCGATCCCGGCGTCTGGATCGTCTTCACCGGCCTCACCATCTTCGCCGGAGCGCTCCTCCCCCACCTCTTTCTCAGGCGGCAGGGGAAGTCGGCCTGATTTGATCCCCTCTCCCCCGGCGGGAGGGCCAAGGTGAGGAGGCATTATATTTCCTGACTTTCTCCTAAACTGTCGTTGCGAGAAGCGCAAGCGACGCGGCAATCTTAATGCCTCAAAACCTGAGATTGCTTCGCTATGCTCGCAAAGACTATTTGCGCCCTTAGAAATTATTTGCAAAAGAGATTCTCGGTGTATAGAATAAGAAACACATGTCGGGGGGGCCTTTCTTACATCATTGCGCGAATCTTAAAAAGCCCGAACCGGCAACACGGTTACGGGCCTTTTTGTTTTGGAAACTTTAAATGGCATGTGACCCAATTAAAGCAGGCAACAAGAATTCGTGATATCCCAATACGCAGGAATTAATTCCTACTAATAACAAGTTATGCATAAATGATAAAGGAGGATGAAATAATGGTTGATAACAATTCCACTGTTGCGAATAAAATTATGCGTGTTGTTGCTTGGCTGATCTGGGCTATTTTCGTCAAAAATATTATCGGTTACATAGCCGCGCCATTCATTGCCGAAAGTAATCCATCGGAACCAATAGATACTATTAACTTAGTTATTTATGGTCTTTTGGGTGCAACTCTAGTGGCAACTGGCATTACCTTTTTAATTCGCCACTTCGCTATCATGAAACCATTTAAAAAGGGTACTTACAATCCACAAAATAAATTTTCCCGTTATTTGATTGTTGGTATAGTTGCTTGGTTTATCTCCAACGTGATCACCTTATACGGTACCGTTGTTTATTTTATGTCCGGCATTATTTGGCCACATTACATTTTTAGTGCTGTTGGGGCTTTCTTACTTTTGTATCATTGCCCAAGGTTAGGTCCTTTTAATAATAACCTGGCGAGTAACTCACCCGAAAGCCTTACTGCAGCTACTCAGCCTCAGGAATAATTTAGAAATGCATAACCCGCTGCTCAACCAGACCGCGAACACGCGGTCTGATTTTAAGTCAACATCTCGCGCGGCTGGTTAGCGAAATCGTTGTGGTTTATGACTATTAATTTAACGTTCAGCAAATACTTCCGAATTGGTTTGTTACTCCCTCTACTTCTCGGCATCTTTTCTTGGTGCTTAATTTGGGGCGGGATAGGTCTAGGGCCATTCAAAATTGTTATTTTTATTTTGAGCATGTCTATTATTGTAGCTGGAAAGTCATACATAGCTTTTGCGATACTGGTATTTTTCTATTCAAAGCGCCTTAGTGAATCGACTCTTAAAACAGGGTCGCTTGTGTTGCCGCCACTTTTTATCCCATTCTTTTTAGTGGAGGTCTGGCTTACCCAAGGGCTGTCGTTTCCAGTAAATAACCTCTCGCTTACATTGGCTGTCGGATATTGCTATGTTATCTTGTTTTGGGGACTTTGGGGCCTAGTAAATCTGTTTAGGGTGTCAACTAATGCATCAGCCACCTAACCATCCGCTGGAGGAGGGACTTGCTAATAGAAGTGTTGAATCGAGTTTCTTGCTTTCTAAAACTTTTAATACAGTACAAAGGCTTTGCCATTAAAACGCAAGCCCCTCAGCTGTATCGTTGGGTTTGAAAAAATGAATGCGATAACTGATAGAATAAGAACAGGAACGGTTGGAGAGATATTGGTCCAACTTCGCCTTTTGGAACACGATGTGCAATCTGCACCACCAATAAAAGATTCCGGTAATGATCTAATTGCGATCCGCAGCGAATCTTTCCGTGCAATTCAGGTGAAAACCACAACAGGCGCCAATTACAACAAAGCTAACCTGCCAGAACTTTATCATATTCTAGCGGTTGTGCAGCTTGTAGGAGACGAAGAAACCCTCCTGCTAGACAAGTGCCCAATATTCCTTATCCCCCGTGAGAGAGCAGATGGCGCTTCAAGTGCAATAAGTAATCTCAACGAGTTCACCCTAAGTGGGGAACTTGTAAACTCAATATTCAATGATTAAATCATGAAATTCTTATTTAAAACTACAATCATTTTCCTTATTTTGCTCAGCTTCGGCTGTGCTGAGCAAAAAGTAGATACTTTTCAGGAGTGGTGCGAGCAAATAAGCGGAGAAGACCTAGATAAAAAATACAGGCCATTTTGGGCTGTTATCTTTAGCGTATCGTTTAATGGTGATGCCATTCGAGATGATTACACTGAATTTATTAACAAACTTCATCTTGAAAAGGTTGAGCATCGAGCCTCTAAGATGGCATGGAGAGAAGGTACGGAACTTCATTTGATTAATTTATCAAGCTTGTTAGTTGTCGAGCCTGAGCAAATAATTGAGGAATGGAGGCATGGCTTAGAAATTTCAAAAGAGTACAAGCATGACGATCCAGCCTCCAAATGTCTTTATGGTTCATTGACAAGCTTATTCGATAGCCTCCATATTCATTCAAAAGAATCAGATGTTTTTGGTAAGAACTGGACCGAAAAAATTACTGTGATACCAACTGATAGAGAACAGCGATTAGGTAA
Organism: uncultured bacterium; assembly: GCA_965372635.1. Taxonomy (GTDB): domain Bacteria; phylum Desulfobacterota; class JADFVX01; order JADFVX01; family JADFVX01; genus CBDVDA01. The sequence continues at coordinate 46,109 of CBDVDA010000004.1, forward strand.
AAATAAATTGTAAAACCCAACCATTGCATTCACCAGACGGCAAGAAGCGCGGCGGCGCTGGCGCGATAAGCTTGGGAGGGCCGCTGGTGATGCAGGTCGTTATGTGGCAATATAGGGGGTCAGACTGAAAGCGCCGGTAAAAGTCGGCAAAGAGTAAGGGGTGAAAGTCCCCCGCATGGTAAAGGTTAGCGGCCAACTGTGGCCCCGAGTCATGCGTCGGCTCTTCGTGAGGAGAGCGGCGAAGCGTTGACAGGGGAACGTGCAGGCCCGGTTATGAGCTCCGAAATCACCTAATCCAGTCGTCGACCTTGTAGTCTGGTGGGGAAGACAAAACGGTGTTGTCGCGTAATCGCAAGTGACACACCGGGCTGCGGAGTCAAAGACCCGGAGCATGCACGAAAGCTCTTTGTACGGAAACCGGGAGATCCCATGAGTGGTCGATTGCCATCCACAAACG
>CBDVDA010000005.1:0-45866 GCA_965372635.1 uncultured bacterium
ACTGTGACATACAAGATGTTGTGTCTTGCGGAGTAAAGTGATGAATCATATAAAAAAATATGCTAGTGGTGCAGGTGTCCCTACATTAAACAGAAATAATGTTCATGATATTCTTATTAACGTGCCAGTCTCAATTACTGAACAACAACGCATCGTCACCATTCTGGATGAAGCCTTTGCAGGCATAGCAACCGCCACCGTCAATGCCGAGAAGAACCTACAAAACGCCCGTGAGCTTTTTGAGAGCCACCTGCAATCGGTCTTTACCAACAAGGGTGAGGGGTGGGTGGAGAAGAAGCTGGGGGAGATTTATGACGTGCGTGATGGAACACATGATTCACCAAAATATCAGTCTAAGGGCTATGCTCTTATTACCTCTAAGAACCTGAAAAGAGACGGCTTGAATTTTGACAAGATTAAGTATATATCAGAAAAAGACTATTTAAAGATAAATGAGAGAAGTGCCGTCCATCAAAGCGATATTTTGTTTGCGATGATCGGAACCATTGGCAATCCGATAGTAGTCGAAGTTGAGCCTGACTTTGCAATTAAGAACGTGGCTCTTTTTAAAGTGCCAAATGAACATGACAGCTATTTTTTGAAATACTATCTGCAATCAGACTATGTTATGTCAAAAATGCAGAGTGAAGCGAAAGGTACTACTCAGAAATTTGTTGGATTAGGGTATCTGAGGAGTTTTTCTATCGCAGTCCCTCCTCTTCAAGTGCAACAAGAAATAGTCGCCAAAATTAATACCTTAGAAGCCGAAACCAAACGCCTAGAAGCGATCTACCAAAAAAAACTAAACGACCTTGCAGAGCTAAAACAATCCATCCTCCAAAAGGCCTTTGCAGGGGAACTGCATTAAAAGGTACAGGATAACTCTATGAACGAAGCCGAAACCCGAGCAGAACTGATCGACCCCGCCCTGAAGGCGGCGGGCTGGGGCGTGGTGGAAGGAAGCCGCATTCAGCGCGAGTATTCCATCAACCAGGGTCGTTTGCAGGGGGCGGGGCAGCGGAGCAGGCGCGACATTGCCGACTATGTTCTTACCTACCGCAACAGGAAGTTGGCCGTTGTTGAGGCGAAGGCTTTTAATAAACCTCTCACCGAGGGGCTGGCGCAGGCAAAGAAATACTCCGAAAAGCTGGCGGTGCGCTTTGCCTATTCGACCAACGGGCAGGGCATTTATCAGGTTGATATGACTTATGAGACTGATGAGACCCATAGGACTTATAAGACTCATAGGTCTCATAGGTCTCATAGGAAAGAAGGCGAAATTGCAAACTTCCCCACGCCTCATGTTCTCTGGAACCTCACCTTTGCCGAAGAGAACGAGTGGCGTGATCGCTTTGCCGAGGTGCCTTTTGAAGACAAGGGGGGCGCCTGGGATGCAAGATATTACCAGGACATCGCCATCAACAAGACGCTGGAGGCGATTAGCGAAGGAAAAGACCGCATCCTGCTCACGCTGGCCACGGGAACGGGCAAGACCTTCATCGCCTTCCAACTGGCTTGGAAGCTATTTCAGAGCCGCTGGAACCTGAACCGTGACGCAGGCAGACGCCCGCGCATCCTCTTTCTGGCCGACAGGAACATTCTTGCAGATCAGGCCTACAACGCCTTTTCCGCCTTCCCCGAAGATGCACTCGTACGCATCGCACCCGATGAGATACGAAAGAAAGGGAGAGTGCCCAAGAACGGCAGCATCTTCTTCACCATCTTCCAGACCTTTATGACCGGCGCCGATGAAGAGGGAAACAGCGCCCCATATTTCGGTGACTATCCGGCGGACTTCTTCGACTTCATCGTTATAGACGAGTGCCACCGGGGCGGCGCAAACGACGAGAGCAACTGGCGCGGCATACTGGAATATTTTGCTCCTGCGGTGCAACTCGGGCTTACGGCCACGCCAAAACGGCAGGGGAACGTGGACACCTACGCCTACTTCGGTGAGCCTGTCTATATCTATTCCCTGAAAGAGGGGATCAACGACGGCTTTCTTACCCCCTTCAAGGTGAAGCAGATCGCCACTACACTGGACGACTATGTATATACCTCGGACGACCAGTTGATTGAAGGCGAGATAGAGGAGGGGAGACGCTATATCGAAGAAGACTTTAACCGGGACATCGAGATCAGAGAGCGGGGAAAATACCGCGTCAAAATCTTTATGGACGCCATAGACCAGTGTGAGAAGACGCTTGTCTTTTGCGCCACACAGGATCATGCCCGTGTCGTGCGCGACCTGATAAACCAGATGAAGCAAAGCACTGAACCGAATTACTGCGTGCGGGTTACTGCCAACGACGGCGCGATTGGCGAGCAGCATCTACGCACCTTTCAGGACAACGAAAAGACGATACCCACTATTCTTACAACCTCGCAAAAACTCTCCACCGGCGTCGATGCCCGCAACGTGCGAAATATCGTGCTCATGCGGCCCGTCAACTCCATGATTGAGTTCAAGCAGATCATCGGGCGTGGGACGCGCCTCTTCGACGGCAAGGACTACTTCACTATCTATGATTTTGTAAAGGCTTATCATCATTTTAACGATGCAGAGTGGGACGGCGAGCCGGAAGACGAAGAGGGTTTAATAAGTCCTATAAGACCTATGGGACCTATAGAACCCAAGGCCAAAGAAGAATCAACAGAATATAACGCCTAAAGAAAAAATAAAAATCAAGCTGGCCGACGGAAAAGAACGCACCATCCAGCATATGATGGCGACCTCCTTCTGGGGCGCAGACGGCAAACCGCTCTCATCGGGCCAGTTTCTCGAAAACCTCTTTGGAACGCTGCCCGATTTCTTTAAGGACGAAGACGAACTAAGAACAATCTGGGGCAGACCGGACACCCGCAAGGCGCTGCTTGAGGGCCTGTTCGAAAAGGGATACGGCGCCGACCAGTTGGCCGAGATCAGGAAACTGATAGATGCGGAAAAGAGCGACCTCTTTGACGTGCTGGCCTATGTGGCCTTTGCCCTTCAGCCGATAACGAGGGAAAAGCGGGTGAGCGGTACGAGAGATAAGATATCCTCTCACTATGAGGACAAGCAGCAGGCCTTTATCGACTTTGTGCTGTCCGTCTACGTGAAGGACGGCGTGGGGGAACTGGACCAGGAGAAGCTACCCAAACTGCTGGAGATTAAGTATCACGCCATCGACGATGCGGTGAAGGAGTTCGGAAGTATCGCCAGTATAAGGGATATGTTTGTGGGATTTCAGCGGTATTTGTATGAATATAGGGGGGAGTGATATGGAATGGCTTGGTCCTGTACTGGTCGCATTAATTGTACCCCTGGCGCTTGGCGGCCTGACTAAAGCCGCTGCTGTGCCGGCAAAGACAAGGGAGGGGAAAAGCTGGCTGGAATATGGTTCGACCTTTAAAATATTCTCCCTCATCATTTTATTAATTCCATGCGGACTCGCTTTTATCTACTGGAACGCAGATGCAGAAAATAAATTTCCCTTACTTATGATGATCTTGCTTTTCGGGGGGCTGGGGTTGCCGCTCTTTTTGGAATCCTTTTTTGTAAAGATCGGCTTTGATGATTCAACCCTTCTTTGCTATTCGCCATGGCGCTCCAATCGCCGCATATCCCTTTCGGATTTACAAAAACCCTATTTTTCCGATGGTATGCAGTGGTGGGTGATACCGACAAATAACGATGGCAACATATATTTACACTCTTTTATTTCCGGGGCCTCTGATTTGCTGGAAAAAACAGAGAACTAGGAACAAAAAGGGGACAGAATTATTCCCTTAATCCTCCAAGAGACAGAACTCTCGTTAGGGGTGGGAGCATTGATTAACAATTAGCAATTAATAATGGAAAATTAGTATGAGAGGCAATATAATTAAAGACAAGCCCTTATGACTGAGGAAAAAAAAGGAAATATTATGCCCCGGAAGGGGCACTTTACCGAGGGGGACCTCCTCCTCATGGTTCAGATCCTCACCGTCCAGCAGACCGCGCTGAAACTGAAACAGGTCCTGAAAAGCATCGTGGAGGAGGGCCTCCCGGAGAGCCGCATCCAGATCTTCGAGATCCGCACCGTGAGAAATCTCGACGTGCGTAAACCGGACTTCCTCCTCTCTGTCGATGCGCTGGACCCCGAGCGGGAGGCCGCTGAAGTAAATGAGATCGAGGGCTTTCCGGCGGCGATCCAGTCAAAAAAGGTTGTCCGGCAGCCGAGGGATGAGGGGACGCGGATGATATTTCCCCTTTTGTTGGCCACCACCTCTCACCTGATCGTCTTCGACCACCCGGGCGGGGGGGAGACCGCCATCGAGCCGCTCTTCTACAGCTTCGGCAACCTGCTGGAACTGCTCAAGAGCAAGGACCTCGACCCGCTCACCGGCTTCCTGAACCGCTACGCCTTCAACCGGATCATGAGCGAGATGGCTGCCAATCCGAGCGGCAATGCCTATTATGACGTGGACAAACGCCCCTATACAGCGCTCGCCATCATGGATCTCGATCATTTCAAGCGAGTGAACGATACTTTCGGCCACCTGATTGGCGACGAGACACTCCTCACCTTCTCCCAGGAACTGAGGACCATCTTCCGCTTCAGCGACGTCATCGCCCGCTACGGCGGCGAGGAGTTTATCGTCATCCTCAAGGAAATGGACTCAAAGCGGGCGCTACTCGTTCTGGAACGGTGCCGCCAAAGGATAGAGAAGCGCCTCTTTCCAGAGATAGAGCATATAACAGTGAGCATCGGTTTTGCCGAGATGAGCCACGTCTCCCCCCCCATGCTCGCCCTCGACCGCGCCGACAGTGCACTCTACTACGCCAAGGAAAACGGTCGAAACCGCGTCTGCTCCTACGAGACGCTCGTTGCCGACGGAACCCTCTCGCCGGTGGAAAAAAAGGGGGAGGAGCATTGATAATTGACAATTGATAGTTAACAATTAGCTGATAAGAATGGATAGGTGATAATTAACAACGGATAGTTAATAGTTGAAAATTGGAAATGAGGAACGAGAAAGAGGAGATATAACAGCATGAGTGAGACACCGAGTTGCCCGGAATGCGATTCGAAATATACCTACGAAGACGGTACACTCTATGTTTGCCCCGAATGTGCGCACGAGTGGGCAAAGGATGGAGCAGGCGAGAAGAGTGATAGTGAGAAGGTTGTTACCGACGCCAATGGGAATCCGCTTAAAGACGGTGACAGTGTGACCGTTATAAAAGGCCTCAAGGTGAAGGGCTCATCATCGGTGGTCAAGGTTGGCACGCGAGTTAAAAATATCCGTTTAGTCGATGGCGATCACGATATAGACTGCAAGATTGACGGGGTTGGTGCAATGAAATTGAAATCGGAGTTTGTGAAAAAAACTGAACTAGCGCTCATCCGTATACTCTACGCCATTTGATGGTTAAACGTATGGGCAAGGCATGCCTTGCCCGAAAAGAAGCAATGTCATCATAAAGGGCATGGCAGGCCATGCCCCTACAGGGTCAAATAAATAATCGCAAACGTACGACGGCACCTGTCTCATCACTTTCGTCCCCCCCCTAGCTGCTAAACTATATGTAAGAAGCAGATCCCTTAATGAGTCGTTACATGACAAGGGTTTCTTTATATTTCCCCTGGAGAAGTGAATACAACCGCAATCTGAAAGAGATGGACAACCAGCACATCTCGCTGGTGAGCCTTATCAACGACCTGCAGGGGGCGGTCAATGAAGGGGAGGGGAGTGATGGATATAGGATCAAAATGAGATAGCGCTATTCGTGGCCGCCGCCGAGTTCGGTCTTGTATGACTGGCAGACCTGTGAACAGCGGGTGCAGTAGTGGGCATGATTCAGGCCATACTCTTTCGATACGGGGCAGGTGTCGCAGATACACCCTTTTTCGACCTTTATGACTTTACTGTATCCACCGAGGGGGAAGCAGTACGCCGTTTTTGGATCACCCGCCACGAAGCTCGGACATTCCTTGCATTTGCAGTTTTCCATCACATTGGCATACTTCTCTGCATAGGCCTCTTTGCTCATCTCTTCCACACCGAAATTATCGAAACTGTCTATACTCGCCATCTTTAAACCTCCACGCCTTTTTATATTCAAGTCTACCAGAGAAAAAGGGGATGTCAAATTCCCGAAGTATTTTTTCATCGTCTCTAGGTGTAATCGTTTAAAAGCCCATTTGGGCATGGCGTGCCATGCCCCTACAGGATGAAATGAACATCGCAAATCTGATCACCTAATATTATCTCCTCCCATTGATGGGAGAGGATTGAAGTGGGGGTGATATGAGCCTGGCCCCCTCACCCTCACCCACCAGGGGAGAGGGGATTATATGGATGCCATTCATCCCCGTGTAACAGCACTGGGCATTCTGAGCATGCTTTCCTGAAGCCTTATCTATTGATTTTAAAGTCGAAATCCGCTATCTTAAGAGCAAAAATTTACGAGGTAATTACTTGAAGAAAGAGAAATATAACATCGCCATCGCCGGGGCCACGGGGCTCGTTGGAAAGGAACTCCTCTCCATCCTGGAGCAGCGGGATTTCCCCGTGGGGGAGTTGAAACTCCTCGCTTCGGAGCGCTCGATCGGTAAGACCCTCGACTTTAAGGGCAAAACCTACGATGTGGAGGCGCTTTCGGAAGCTACCTTCGAAGGGATCGACATCGGCCTCTTTTCGCCCGGCGGATCGGTAAGTGCAAAATACGCCCCCATCGCCGCAGAGGCGGGTGCCGTCGTCATCGACAATACGAGCCATTTCAGGATGGACCCCGAAGTGCCCCTCGTGGTGCCCGAGGTGAACCCCTACGACATGGCTGATTATACGAACCGGAACATCATCGCCAACCCGAACTGCTCCACCATCCAGATGGTGGTGGCTCTAAAACCGATCTGCGACGAGGTGGGCATCCGGCGGGTGGTCGTCTCCACGTACCAGGCCGTATCCGGATCGGGGAGCGGCGCCATCGACGAGCTTCACAAACAAATAGTGGCCATCATGAACCAGCAGCCGATCGAATGCGACGTCTATCCCCACCAGATCGCCTTCAACTGCCTTCCCCATATCGATACCTTCCTCGATAACGGCTACACCAAAGAAGAGGAGAAGATGATCAACGAGACGAGGAAGATCCTCGGTGACGAAGATATGGCCGTTACGGCCACCGCCGTGAGGGTTCCCGTCTTCTTCGGCCATTCCGAATCGGTGAACATCGAAACGGAGGAGAAGATAAGCGTGGAAAGAGTGAGGGAACTCTTCGAAGCGGCGTCCGGCGTACAACTGGTGGATGATCCCAAGCTGAACCACTACCCCCTCGCCATCGAGGCGACGGGGAACGACGACGTGCTCGTTGGGCGCATCAGGGAGGACCAATCGATCGAGAACGGCCTCAACCTCTGGGTCGTTTCCGACAACGTCCGTAAGGGCGCGGCGCTGAATGCCGTCCAGATTGCGGAACTGCTCATCAAAGAGTATCTCTGAATGTGAAGATTTTACAGGACATCACCCTCGGCCAGTACTTGCCGGGCAACTCCTTCCTTCACCGCCTCGATCCGCGATCCAAGAGCGTTTCGCTCATCTTCCTCATTATCGCCATCTTAAATGCCTATACCACGGCGTCGCTCACAGTTCTTGCCCTGCTGGTCCTCGGGACCTGCTGGCTCACCTCCTTTCCGCTCCACTTCCTTCTCGGCGGCGTGAAACTCTTCTTCTGGCTCTTCGTCTTTACCGCCCTTTTTCACCTCTTCTTCACCCCCGGCGACACCTTCCCCCCCTTTCCGATGGCGGGCATGTCGATCACGAAACAGGGGCTTCACCAAGGTCTCACCGTATTCGTGCAGCTATTTCTCTGCATCCTTTCCGCCAATATCTTTACCCTCACCACCGAGCCGATGCTTATGACCAAAGGCTTTGAACGGCTCATAAGGCCGTTAAAGGTCTTCGGGGTGAAGACGGACGAGATATCGCTCATGCTGACCCTCGTCATCCGCTTCATCCCCGTTATGAAAGAGGAGGCGCTAAAAATCGTGACGGCGCAGAAGGGGAGGGGCGTCGATTTTTCGACTCTCCCTTTCATGAAAAAATGCCGGAATATCATGGCATTGCTCGGCCCCCTCTTTACAAACATTTTTTCAAGAAGCGACCGTATCGTCATCGCCATGGCATCGCGGGGTTTCGGACAGGGACCGGTAAGAGGCTCTCTCAAGGAGCTTCTTTTCAGGAAAGAGGATTACCTCGCACTCCTTACTGCCGTCTTTTTTTTTCTATATGCCATCAACTGTTGACAGTTTCTGAAATTCCATGTAATATCCCATGTTTATAAAGTTTTCTCCACGCTGGTCGGGCGGATTTTTTAAGACAGGAGGTTTCCGTGAAAAAGACAGGCGCACAGATATTGCTCGAATCGCTCAGGCTCGAAGGGGTGGATACCCTTTTCGGATACCCCGGCGGCGCCGTGCTCGATATCTATAACGAACTTTTTAACTTTCCCATCAAGCACATACTGGCAAGGCACGAACAGGCCGCCGTACACGGTGCAGACGGCTATGCACGCGCCTCCGGCAAGCCGGGCGTCTGTCTCGTTACGTCCGGCCCCGGCGCCACGAACACCGTCACCGGCATCGCCACCGCCTACATGGATTCCATACCCGTTGTTATAGTCTCCGGCCAGGTCCCGTCTGCCCTTATCGGTAATGACGCCTTCCAGGAGGCCGACATCGTCGGCATTACACGCCCCTGCACGAAGCACAACTATCTCGTTAAAAACGTGAATGATCTGGCGAGGATTATCAAAGAAGCCTTTTATATCGCCACAACAGGCCGCCCCGGACCGGTACTTATCGATATCCCGAAAGACCTGCTTCAGGCCTCGGCCACCTTTCACTACCCTGAAAAGGTGGAGATGAGGAGCTACAAGCCGACCTATGAGGGGCACCCCGGCCAGATCGCGAAGGCTGTCGGTTTGATCATGAAGGCAAAACAGCCGGTCGTCTACGCCGGAGGCGGGGTGGTGCTCTCCGAGGCGGCGGGTGAGTTGACCAAGCTTTCCCGTACCCTCGGACTTCCGACGACGAATACCCTCATGGGTCTCGGGAGTTTTCCCGAGAACGACCCTCTGTCACTCGGCATGCTCGGCATGCACGGCACCTATCGCGCCAATATGGCTGTCACCAACTGCGACCTTTTAATCGCCATAGGTGCACGGTTCGACGACCGCGTAACGGGAAAGCTGGACAGCTTTGCAGCGAAGGCGAAGATCATACATATCGATATCGACCCCACGTCGATCAGCAAGAACGTCAAGGTGGACATTCCCATCGTGGGGGACGTGAGCAATGTTTTGAAGAAGATCAACAAGGCGGTCATGGAGAAGGACATCAAGGGCTACAAGAAAACGCTGGTACCCTGGCTAAAGAAGATCGACGACTGGAAATCCACCCACCCCCTCGCCTACAAGCAGGGAAAGAAGATCATCAAACCGCAGTTCGTCGTGGAGAAGATATCGGAACTGGCCGGAGACGATGCCATCATCTCCACCGAAGTGGGGCAAAACCAGATGTGGACGGCGCAGTACTACCAGTTCATCAAACCGAGGACCTTTCTCACCTCGGGCGGGCTCGGCACGATGGGGTACGGCTTCCCGGCTGCCATCGGGGCGCAGGCCGCCTTTCCCGACCGCCTTGTCATCGATATTGCAGGCGACGGGAGTATACAGATGAACATCCAGGAATTGGCTACGGTGGTCCAGTATCGTCTGCCCGTAAAGATTGCCATCCTGAATAACAATTTTCTCGGCATGGTGCGCCAGTGGCAGGAACTCTTTTACGACAAGAGATATTCATCCACCTGCATGCAGGTGCAACCCGATTTCGTTAAACTGGCAGAGGCCTACGGAGCGAAGGGACTCCGGGCGAAGACGCCCGATGAGGTGGAGAAGGTTATAAAAGAGGCCTTCAGCACCGACGGTCCCGTCATTATGGAGTTTATCGTAGCCCCGGAGGAGGGCGTCTACCCCATGGTTCCTGCCGGAAAGCCGATCAACGAGATGCTTCTCGTTTAAGGAGGTTTTATGCGTCACACCATTTCAGTGCTTGTTGAAAATGAGTTCGGCGTTCTAAGTCGCGTATCTGGGCTTTTCAGCGGTCGGGGCTTCAATATCGAGAGCCTTTCCGTGGCCGAAACGACGGACCCCATGATATCGCGCATGACCATCGTCACCCGCGGGAATGAACAGATTCTCGAGCAGATCGAAAAACAGCTTAATAAGCTGATTAACGTGATCAAGGTTGTCGATCACCAAAAAAGTGATTCCGTCGAAAGAGAGCTCGCCCTCATCAAGGTGGCGGCCGACACGGACGCGCGGGCTGAACTCTTAAGGATTGCCGATATCTTCCGGGGAAAGGTGATCGATCTGTCAAGCAAGACCTACACCCTGGAAGTGACGGGAGACGACGACAAGATCGCCGCCGTCATCGACGTGCTGAAGCCCTTTGGGATCAAGGAGATCGCCCGGACGGGAAAGATAGCGATGGGACGGGGCAACAGGATACTGAAGTAATCCTTTAGTAATCCGACCTTCTGCATTACTTAATGTTTATCTAGGAACTGCCTGTGAAAAAAGGGAAAATACTCGTTGTAGACGACGACCAGTTCTTCAGAAGTCTCTATGTGGAAATCCTCGAAAAGGGCGGTTTCCACGTCATTGCTGTTTCATCGGGCGCCGAGGCGATCAAGGTCGTTCGGGAGAAGGATATCGATCTCGTCTTTACCGACCTGATGATGCCCGATATGAACGGGCAGGAAGTGCTCGAACAGACGAAACAGATCGATGCCCTCATCGACGTGGTGGTTATCACAGGCCACGGAACTATTGATTCGGCCATCAAGGCCCTAAAAACCGGGGCCTCAGACTACATCAGGAAACCGGTCAACGAAGACGAACTCCTCCTCACCGCTAACCGTTGCATCGACCAGAAACGGCTCATCGTAGAAAACCGGGAGCTCAAACGCTCGCTGAAACTCTTCGAGGTGAGCCGCACCCTCACTACCTGTCTCGATTTGGAGAGACTCTATTGTCTAACCCTCGACGCCATTATCCAGGAGGTTCTCTGCAACGGGGGGGGGGGCTTCTTCTGCACCTTCGACGAGTCGGAAAAAGAGGTTGAGTTGAAGGCGTTCAGGAACATGGAGAAGGCAGATGCATCCGCCCTTCTGACCCTCTTTAAGGAAAAATATCTTGCAGCCGGTGCTTATAAGGGGGATGTGTCGCTTCACGATATGGACGAGTTGACAGGCGGGACCGATAATTTCAGCCACTACTGCACATATTTTCTCGTGCCTGTCAAAAAGGATGCGGGGATCGCCGGGTATACCGTCATATTCTGCACGAAGAGGAAAGGGGATTTCGGCAGCCGGGATATTGAAAATGTCACCTTTATTGCCGATCAGGCGGCGCTTTCCTTTACAAACGTCGATCTCTACGTCAATGCGCAGCAGATGGCCTACATGGACAGCCTGACAGACCTCTACAACATGCGCTTCCTCGATATCTCCATCGACCTCGAAGTAAAACGCTTCAGCCGGTCGAAGACCCCTTTTTCTGTTCTCTTTCTCGACCTCGATTATTTCAAAAATGTGAACGACGTTTATGGCCATCTCGTAGGGAGCAAGGTACTTATCGAGGTGGGTGAGATACTCCTGAAGTGCGTGCGTGAGGTGGATACGGTCATTCGCTATGGCGGCGACGAATTCACCGTCGTCCTCATCGAAACGGACCATGACGTCGCCTTCAAGGTAGCCGAAAGGATGAGGAGGACTATAGAGAAAAACACCTTCATGAAAAACGAAGGTCTCAACCTGAAGATCACTGTATCTATCGGTCTTGCAACCTATCCCTCTCACGCCCAGGACAAAAAAGATCTGATCCATATGGCCGATACGGCCATGTACGCCGGGAAAAACCGCTCCAGGAACACCGTCTATATCGCTCCGCTGCCTGAAGAGGGCGCAGCGTCTTGAAGGCTTTCTTTGCCGCACTTGCCCTGCTTCTGTCCACCCTTTCCTCTTTGACTACTCTGGCTGAAGTCGCTCCATTGCAGGGTGGCGGGGGGCAGTCCAGGGTAATCGACCAGTACATAAAGGCGCTCGAAATAGACCCTACAAACAACGAGGTACGCTATTACCTCGGCCGTTCCTTCATTCAGCATGGAAACTATGCGCAGGGGATAGAGGAACTGCAAAGAGTCTACCTGGAGAGGAAAAACGAGCCGGAAATCAACTTTAATCTCGGCTATGCTTACCTGCAATCAGGCAGCTATGACAGAGCCTACGACTATTTTCTCATCGTGAACGGCCTCAATTTCGAAACGGGGAGAAAATACCGTCTCGATACGGCCTTTCTCTCCCTTGGAAACAGCTATCAGGTTTCCGGTAATGAACTCCGGGCCATCGACTGTTTCAATCAGTCTCTGGCAATCAATCCCCGCAATATAAAGACCTATTTCCGTCTCGCCCTCATCTTCATGAATAAGGCCGACTTCGTGACTACGCTGGACTACCTCGAAAAGGCGAGGGCCATCGACGCCTACGACGAAGAGCTCATCGTCATGACCTCCAACATTCACAACCAGCTCGGCGTTTCCTACCTCGGCAGGGAGATGTACGTGGAAGCGAGAGAAGAGTTTACGAAGGTACTTGAAATCGATTCCTCCAATCTCTACACCATCTACTACATCGGTTATCTAGATTATCTTCAAAAGGACGTGGAAAGCGCTATCAACCACCTGATGCGCCTCGCTTCACTGAAAGTGGAAGACGAAAACATTCTGAATGGTCTGAAGCCGCTTCTTTACAACATCGGCGTATATTACCTGAATAACGGGGATGCCGAAAAAGCGCTCACCATTATGACACGGGTGAGCGAACTCTTTCCCGAATATCACAAGGCCCGCTACAGCATGGGGATGGCCGCCATGGATCATGAGGAATATGACCTTGCCATAGAGGCCTTCGAGACCTACCTGAAAGCTGAACCTTCCGATTCGGGCGCCACGAGCCAGTTAGGCATCGCCTATGATAAAGCGAGGGTATTTCATTACGAAAAGGGGAAGCGTTTTTTTCAGGAGAAAACCTTCAAGTATGCCTTAAAGGAATTCGACAGGACGCTTGAGATCTCTCCCGGTTACGGTCAGGCCAGGAAATACAGGGAGGCCGTTATTGCCGAACTGGAGAAGGTGAGGAAAAAGGAAGAGAAGAAGTTGGGCGCTACAGTGGCCGTACTTCTTACGGAAGGGCAAAACCTGTTAAGGGAGGGGGAACTTCTTGCGGCTAAGGAAAAAATCAACAAGGTACGTGACATCGACCCCCTAAACGGCAAAGGGGAGGAACTTTATAGGCAATGTGAAGAGCGGATTAGGGGAGAGATTGCTTCCAACTTCTCAGAGGCTGATGTTTTCCTGAAGAAGGGGGACTATTACAAGGCCTTTAAAAGTTATAAAAAAATAACCTTTTTGGACTCGGAAAATAGTACTGCAAATGAAGGTATCAGGCTTGCGAGTGAACGACTATCAATAAAAACGGCCGGATTTTTAAAGGAAGCGAAGAGCCATATGGTAAAGGAGAGCTTCCGCCATGCCTACAACAGTTATGCCGAAGTGCTTGAGCATAATCCGGAAGACGAACGTGCCCTCGTCGGGTCTGACATGGCGCTAAACAAGATTGAACTCTATTTCGATGAATATATCGGTATGGGGAGGGATTACGTGAAGATCGAGCAGCTTCCCATGGCGCTTAGCTATTTCAATAAAGCGCTCACCTTAAAACAGGGCAATGAGACTGCCTTGAGTGAGATTAGCGCTACGAGGCAGAAAATGGGGAGCCTCAAGGGGATAAACGAGATGATGAAATCAGCCGACGCCGCTTATTCCAACGGTCGTTTTAATGAAGCGATTTCTCTCTATTCAAATGTGTTAAAGCTGGACGACGACAATGGCCTGGCTAAAACAGGGCTGAAAAACGCCAGGGCGAGAAGAAAAAAGAAGGTAGACTCCCTTCTAACCAAGGCGACAGCCCTCTTCGGTGAAAAGCGGTACAAAGAGACCGTTAATGTCTGCCGGAAAATTCTCTCCATGGAGGGCGGCGAAAAAAGAGCGGTATCGCTTCTCTCAAAAGCAAAAACCGCCATTGCCGATAAGTCCGACCCTCTTGTTGCGGAAGGCAAAAGCGCCTTCGATAAAGGCGATATGGGCAAGGCGATTATCCTCTTCAAACGCGTCTTAAAGGCCGATTCCGGAAATTCCGTTGCCCGGCGTTATCTTTCCAAAATGGATAAAGCACAGGTATCCAAAATTGTAGGAAAGAAGGTGAAATCATCCTATCTCGCAGGGCTCGATCATTATACGAAGGGTCATTACAAGGAGGCTCTCAACCAATGGAACAAGGTTCTCGAACTGGAGCCGGGGCACGAAAAGGCGCAATTGAATATTGACAAGGCAAAACGAAAACTTGCAGCCATTAAAGGAGGTTGAAAAAATGACACATAAAAAGAGCTTTTTCAGCAGCATAAAATTCAAAACCATGATGGGGATCGGCCTGCTTATTCTCATGATTATGACCGGCGTCATCGGGATCATATCGGAACAGGTAAGGAAGACGGTTATGGATGAAAGCCTCGATAAAGGCCGCGCCATTGCCCGTAACCTCTCCATGATTGCCGAGGAGGCGATCCTTACGCAGGACGACACCTCTCTTTTTGTGCCGCTCTCCAAGAGCGTGAAGGAAAGTAAAGGGATCGTCTATGCCTTCGTGCGGAGTAATCAGAATAAAATCATCGCTCATAACGAGATATCTGAAGTTGATGCCACCTATTCCCTTCCGGGTGAAAGGAATAACCTCCGATCCGACGGCAAGGTGACGGTCATCTCCTACCTCCGTAACGACGGGCTGTTCGTGTACGACATATCGACGGCTATCGGCGGGGCGGCAAAGCTCGGATTCGTTCATATCGGCATCGACGGTTCCACCATCGACGAAGTCGTTAAGTCGATACGGAATCAAATCCTTTTAATGACCCTCGTTGGGCTTATTGTCGCCGCCATAGGCGCATTTATTGTCGCATCGATGCAGGTGAAGCCCATACTCCTCCTTGTAGACGGCGTAAGGGCGATCGGTGAGGGGC
Organism: uncultured bacterium; assembly: GCA_965372635.1. GTDB lineage: Bacteria > Desulfobacterota > JADFVX01 > JADFVX01 > JADFVX01 > CBDVDA01. Next base: position 15,161 of record CBDVDA010000005.1, read on the forward strand.
ATCTGGACCAGAAGATTGATATTAAACGGAAAGACGAAATCGGCGATTTGACGAACGCTTTCAACGATATGGCGAAGGGATTGCAGGAGAGAGAATTTATCCGGCAGACCTTTCGAAAATTTGTTCACAAGGACCTCGCCGATCAGCTTCTCAACAATCCCGACATGATCAAGGTGGGAGGCGAGAGGAAAAAGGCGACCATAATATTTACCGACATACGCGGTTTTACACCGCTCTCCGAAACCCTACAGCCTGAAGAACTCATCAATCTTCTGAATAGCTATTTCGGTGAACTGGTGCCGATCATCGACAAGCATGGGGGGATTCTCGACAAGTTTATCGGCGACGCCATGATGATCGTCTTCGGGACGCCCGTTGAGAGCGACGATGATTCTCTCAATGCCGTCAAGGCGGGGCTGGAAATGAAAGAGACCATAGAAAGGCTAAATAAGCAGAACGAAAAAGAGGGGAAGAAAACGATCATCATGGGAATCGGTATTAATACAGGCCATGTGGTGGCAGGGAACCTCGGCACGGAAGACCGGATGGAATATACCGTTCTCGGCGATGCGGTGAATGTAGCGGCGCGGATCGAAGGGGTATCCCGCAAGGGAGAAGTCCTTATCAGCGAGGCAACCTATGAGGAGATCAAGGATAAGATAAATGTGAGCGGCGATGTGGAACATGTTGAACTGAAGGGCAAATCGAAGCCGATGGGCGTCTACCACGTAGTGAGCGTAAAGGAGGAGACCGCTTCGTGACCACCTACAAGGCAATACGCGGTTTTAACGACGTCCTGCCGGGCGAGACTGAAAAGTGGCAGTTCATCGAGAGCATGGCGAGGCAGGTATTCCACTGTTTCGGTTTTTCGGAGATAAAGGTGCCCATCGTGGAGAAGGCCGAGCTTTTCAAACGGAGCATCGGTGAGACGACCGATATCGTAGAGAAGGAGATGTACACTTTTCCAGACCGGAAGGATGAACTTCTCACGCTCCGGCCGGAAGGGACCGCCTCTGTGGCGAGGGCCTATGTGCAGCACCAGCTTCACACCCAGTCGGCCCTGTCAAAACTCTATTACATCGGCCCCATGTTTCGCTACGAAAGACCGCAGAAGGGGAGGAGCCGCCAGTTCTACCAGATCGGGGCCGAGGCGATCGGCCTTTCCAGCCCCGCCATCGATGCCGAGGTAATCTCCATGCTCTTTACCTTTTTCGGTAAAGTCGGTCTGGCCGACCTGAAGTTGAACATCAATTCCATCGGATGCAGGGAATGCCGACCCATTTACAAAACGGCCCTTCTCGAATTTCTCTCCAATAAGGCGGATCACTTCTGCGACAACTGCACACGGCGCTACCGGGATAACCCCCTTCGCGTACTCGACTGTAAAAGTACGCACTGTTCCGAACTAACGAAGGACGCCCCGTCCATCCTGGACCACCTCTGCACCGGTTGCAGCGACGATTTTGAGAAACTGAAACAGTACCTCGATCTTCTCGGCCTTGCCTATCATATCAACCCGAGAATGGTGCGGGGCCTCGATTATTACACCAAGACTGCCTTCGAAATCACATCGACAAACCTCGGTTCGCAGGACGCCGTTGCGGCAGGCGGCCGCTATGACCGGCTTATCGAAGAGGTGGGCGGGCCACCGTCTCCCGCCATCGGTTTCGCCATCGGAATAGAGAGGCTTGCCATGCTTGTCCCTGAAGATCAAAGCGGCTGGAAATCAACGCCTCAACTCTATGTGGCTGCTCTAGGGGAGGATGCCTTCGAGACCGCTTTTCGCCTCTCAAATGACGTGAGAAAGCAAGGGTTCAAGGTTGAACTCAACCACGAAGGGAAGAGTTTGAAGGCGCAGATGAAAAAGGCGAACAGCATGGGCGCCGAATATGTACTTATTCTCGGTGAAGATGAACTTAAATCGGGGAAAGCAAATTTAAAAGAGATGAAGAGTCATGATCAAGTTGAAATCGCGTGGGAAAATATCGGCGCGGAAATGAAAGCGAGGATAAAATGATTGTACAGTGCAGTGGGTGCGATACCCGGTATAAGATTGCAGACGAAAAACTTAACCATTCGGTAAAGCATTTCAGTTGTAAAAAATGCGGCACGCCCGTGACTATACCTTCGGCAGAACAGGCCGGTATTTCATCTTCAACAGGGGATGATCAGGTGAGTGAGGGGAAGCGGAAGATCGTCGTTGCAGACGATACCGCCTTTTTCAGGATAATGCTGACCGATCTTTTAGAGGGCAACGGTTACGAGGTGATTACGGCCAACGACGGCGAGGAGGCGCTTCAAAAGGTGAAGCACGAACTGCCCGACCTCGATCTTCTTTTACTTGATATGCTCATGCCGAAGATGGACGGTTTTACCGTTATCAAGGAGCTCAAGAAAGGGGTGATGGGGCAGGCGTTGCCTATTCTTGCACTGAGCGGTGTCTTCAAAAGCGACGACGACCGTGAGATGATGCGTGATCTCGGTGTCGTCGGTTATATCGATAAGGACACGTCGCCTGATGAGATTTTAAGGCGGGTTAAGTTGATTTTTGGGGAGGAATGATTTTGTAGGTTGGGGTGAGCGGTAGCGAACCCCAACATCATCCGTTGTTTATCCCGTGTTGGGGTTCATTCTTCACCCCAACGAGCTACTTTCGCCTAAAGGTAGCGATTGGTTATATGCATTATTCGGATTTAATTTTCCTATACTCTTCCAGCGCATCATAGTCGATTTCAACATTTATTGGTTCTGCCCAATACTAGTTTGAACCTATTTTCTTTATACCTGAATTCCAGTCTTCTTCACCTGTTTCTTCATTGATGATGTTGCCAGAGATTCCCCCTTCTTTGATTCGTTTGATGAAAAGCTTGGCAAGTTTTTGCACATTTTTTGGAGTTCCTTTGTCTAGCGTAATATTGTGACTTTTCCCATTGATTCGAGCCATGAGGAAGCAAGTCCAATTTTTGGGGTTATTATGTTCGATTGTAAAAAAAGAAATTCTATCTAGTTCCTCGAATAATTGGTCCGCAGCATTACCTACTGAGCCAATTTCTTTTGGCTCAGGCTTGTTTCTTATGTCTATTTGTTGAGAAAGTACTCTTCCACCTCGTGTGATAATAGTTGCTGACCCACTGCCTGTAACCCCACCAGAACAACCTGTGGAAACATAGTCCTCATTATTTAAGTAAATGGGCTTAGAATCAGATTCTGTTAGCGCAATATCTTTATTGACGTCAGGAAATTCGGAATTCAGGCCTTCTATTTTAGTGACTACGGTCTTGCAGTATCTATTTAGTGAGTCGCGTAAAGCTTCTATGCATTTATTCTTTACATATTTAAGATGTGGTTCTTTAACTTTTGACAAAGAATCTATACGTAGTTTCATTTCATAACATTGTGCTTTCAGGCGATCAACGTAAACATCGCCTTTGTTACCAGCAAGCGCATCAAATCTTTCAACAAGCCCTTGGTACTCATTAAGTCCTTCAAGGAAAAGTGTAGGATTAATTCTTATTAGTTGGCCAAGCATAATGTCTAGATCTTCAGCAAAGGCACCATCAGCAATCGATATTAAATTGTAGGCAAGTCTAACTGCTTGACGTTCACCAGATATAACTTGCCGTTCAAGCATTCCCAGTTGATATCGTTCATAAATAAACTTTATCGTTTCATCTTCATCTTCTTCACCCGTGTAACTTATATGCTCTGAAGGTAACAGGGCGGTTGCTTTCTTCGCATTGTCACCTGTTGGATAGTTAGCGTATTCTTCAAATGCAGATTTCAACGCAGCCCAATTGACTGATGGGGTCGTATCATTTGATGTTGCATTGGATATGCTTGAAAAGAGAAATATGCTACAGAATAATATGGAAGGTATTAGTTTCATTCTATTCTCCTTAAACGTATCAAAACAAATAGGGATGGCAATTATTATTTATCTTTTCTATATCTTCCCCAGTCCAGGGCACTCAAGCGCCTGGGATTCCCGGAGACACAATACCTAACTCGTCCTTTAACTTCCGCCACAAAAAAGCCCGCCTGTAGGCATAGCCTGAAGCGGGCGTTCGTTGACTCTTTTCAATCCTCTCGTGCACCATAAATCCCCCATTGAGATCAAGATTTAAAAAGACTATATCGCCGGGCTGAAGGGGAAGTCAAGGGGAAAATCTTTTATGGTAAAGGGTAGGGGCAGACCCGCGTGTCTGCCCTTTAAAAGATGGGCACACACATGGGTGCGCCCCTACAATGTTTTTTTCTAGTCCGTGGCTAATAGTTTTTCAGTTGCAATCTTCATAATTCAGAATAGGGATGCGGCGCAGATTCCTCTCCTTTTTTACTGAATTCATCTACAATCAAATAAACCCGGTTTTCTTCTACATCGTAACACCCTATGTTTACGTAAAGTTCGACCGCATCACCCTTGCTGATTTCCTTTTTAAAATAAGGAATCATCAGCCCATTAAATAACAACGTTATTTTGGCTTCAGCATTTTCAATATTAAGTTCATGTGAGTAGAACCTGTGATAGTCTGGTTTCGTTTTACTGTTTTTTACCCAATGATCGAGAAAGTCTGCTGTTTCTTCCTTGGCAGGTTTGGGATAATCGGGAAGTGTAAAAGGCACTAACAATTTCTTTTTTAACACTTTAATTTTATGAGAATTCTCTTTTTCCATTATCTCGACAGGATTACTATCTATTTGCTGTTTGAATGATTCAAGGTCTGAATATTCATAAAGAGAGGGGTCAAAAGGCTGCTTTTCTTCAGGTTTCACTCCAGTGAGGTTGAAAGACTTCATGAAAAAAGTTGTCTCTTTTAATCCCAGATTTGCACCTTTGTGTGAAGGATTGTTTGCCAGTTCAATTTCGTACTCCTTAATAGCGTATTTAAAGTTCGGTATAGATGAGCCTGACCTTCCCATTCTTTTATAAATATTGCCGATTTCATAATGAACAGAAGGGTAGGAATCATCTAATAACAATACATTATAAAAGGCGTCTAGCGATTTGTTCATATCGTCAGTATGTCTGAGGTTTCCATATTTCTCCCCCAATTCAAAATATGTTTCAATGCCTACATTATGAGGATCAATATTTATTTCCATCTCGATGATTGCAATCTCGGAGGCAACGGAATAATCAGTATTTAGTTTGCCCTCTTTAATGTACTCCATCCTTGCAGAATCATATCTCTTTAATGATTCATAACATTTACCGAGGTAGTAATGCACCCAGGGGTAGGCGTTTTTTTGTTTGATAACATTTAAATAAGCCTCTGTTGCACTTTCACAATCCTTCGAATGCTTGTAGATATTTCCCAGGCTAAAATAGAGGTCGGCATTTTTATAATTGTACTTAAGTGCGAGAAAATAGTTTTCTTTCGCTTTTTCAAACCTCTTCAAGAATTGGTGTGCTCGCCCCAGGCTGTAGTAACCGTGTCCAAAGCGGGGATTTATTTGGACAGCCCTTTCATGAAAGGGAATCGCATTTTCGTACTCTTCAAAAAATGTATATGTCATACCGATATTATTCCACGTATTCGAGACATTTCCATCCAGCTTTGTCTCTTGCAACCACTTTTCGCGTGCTCCCAGATAGTTACCCTCTTTGAATAGTGTCAGGCCTTCTGCATGAAGTACACTGATTTTTTCTTCCTTTGATAATAGAAGTTTATTGATATGATCCTGGGATAAATAAAGGGCAAAAACTAAAAACAAAGCAACGGCCAAGGCATATTTTTGCTTTGCAGAACCTTTAGCTACCTTCACCTTCCTGAAAATTTCTATTTGTTCACCGCATAATTTACAGGTGGTGTACCCCTTAACATTTGGCGGGATTTTTTCAAGCGGGTAGTAGCCGAGAATTTTGTCACATCTTTTGCAATTAATTTCCAAATGGTTTTTATAGGTCGGTTTTTCTTTTGCAATAGACAATGTTGTTGCTATATAGATTAGACTGATTATGACCAGGGCACTCGTCAGGTAGATGGGTACTGCTGCCTGGATAGCAAAGAGTATCCCTGGCTCTTGAAATGAAAATGTTAATTGTGAAAGGCCGTTTAAAGCAAATTCAATAAAGGTGAATAGTGCGATAGGCTTAATGCTGCTTTTCAGTACATGGAATGAGCGCCTTATAGATTTGTGACTGCTACCGTTATAGATGACATACGAAAGCCCGGCCAACGTCCACATTGCGCCAATGAACTGTATGGGGATGAAAAGATATATCATATTAGAGATTGTTACTTCGAAAGTTTTGATGTCAAAGGTAATTAATTTTGATAAATAGCTAGCGCTTAGAATTAACAGAGGTAACATGAGCAGGCCTGCTTTCAGTGTATGAAGTAGGAGGTGCCCCCCCAAGTCCAGTACATACACTTTTTCATTACTGAAGAAATGCCCTCTCATTTTATAAATGAGTACACAAAATAATATGGCCCAAATTAAAAAAGTTAATAGAGTTAGTGGAATTGCTAAAGGTGCTAAATATTCAAACGTGAAAAAAAGACCTAAAAAAACAAAGGTTGTGGGGCTAAAAAATAAATAGGCATAAAAAGACCACTCTTTTTTTAGCAGATTGAGAATTTTAATTATCTTATCTTTTTGCATGAAATTATCAGATTTGTTATTAGGTGAGATTAATTCTGCCTATGCTCTTCCAGCAAAAAGAAAAGCCCGCACACAGGTTGGGTCTGAAGCGGGCTTTCGTTGATTTTTTCCAATTTTCTCGTGCGCCATAAATCCCCCATTGAGATCGATATTAAAAAGGAATATATCGCCGGGCTGAAGGGGAAGTCAAGGGGAAAATCTTTTATGATAGCGGGTAGGGGCAGACCCGCGCGTCTGCCCTTTAAAAAATGGGCGCACACATGGGTACGCCCCTACGGGGAAAATTCGCTGGATTCCCGTTTTTGCGGGAATGACAATAACAATTGAATAAATCCCCCTCGCTCCCCCTTTTTCAAAGGGGGAAGATAAAACGCCTTTTGTTAGTCCGTGAAAGTTTGAATCACCCCCACCTTAATCGCCCCTCAAGAGAGGAGATATATTAGAACCCGTTTTGTAGATGGGAAATTTCTTAGAAAAGACGTCGCTGCGTTTCCTCGTCCATTTTCATATTGAAATGCGCGTAGGCGCTTTCCGTTGCAACCCGTCCCCTCGGCGTCCTGTTTAAAAAACCTTCCTGGATGAGGTAGGGCTCGTAGAGGTCTTCGATGGTGTCCCTCTGCTCGCTGATGGCTGCCGCAAGCGTATCGAGCCCCACCGGCCCGCCTCGGAATTTCTCTATAATGGTTAGGAGCAGTTTCCTGTCCATGATGTCGAACCCTTTAGCGTCTACTTCGAGCATCTTGAGCGCCTCGTCGGCTACCTTTTTGTCCACATGACCCTCGGCTCTCACCTGGGCGTAATCTCGCGTTCGCCTGAGAAGACGGTTGGCAATACGTGGCGTCCCTCTGGAGCGCCTGGCGATTTCGAAGGAGCCTTCGTCGTCGATCTCGATCTTCAAAAGTATGGCAGAGCGGCTCACAATGGTGGTCAACTCTTCGGGCGTATAGAATTCGAGGCGGCTCACGATGCCGAAACGATCCCTGAGAGGGGAGGTGAGGAGGCCCGCCCGCGTTGTAGCGCCGACTAAGGTGAAACGGGGAAGATCGAGCTTTATGCTTCGTGCGCTCGGTCCCTGTCCGATCATGATGTCGAGTTGAAAATCCTCCATGGCGGGATAGAGTACCTCTTCCACCACGTTGCTGAGGCGGTGTATCTCGTCGATAAAGAGGACGTCTCTCTCTTCGAGGTTCGTCAGTATGGCGGCGAGGTCTCCCGCTTTTTCGATGGAAGGGCCGGAGGCGGTTTTGATGTTCACGCCCAGTTCGGAGGCAATAATGCACGAAAGGGTCGTTTTGCCAAGCCCCGGCGGGCCGTAGAGAAGAACATGATCGAGGGCGTCGTCCCTGGAACGGGCCGCCTCGATGAAGATGTTCATGTTCTCCTTCACCTTTTCCTGGCCGATATACTCGGAAAGGCTTCTCGGCCTTAGCGAGGCATCGTAAGTAGGGTCGTCTTCCGATATGGCCGGGCTTATGATTCTTTCTTCATCCATTGCTTGTGTAACTTTTTTAATTAGACACAGATTTTATCAAATAGACTTTTCATAATCCCTCCCAGCCTCCCCTTACTTTAAGAGGAGGAGATTATGTTCCCCCTCTTAAGATAAGAGGGGGGTAGGGGGCGTTATGATAATGCTGTTATATCAAACTATGCGTTCGCTATTTGCTCTGCGGTTATTGTTTCTCCGTTTCAGTATATCCCCTTTGCGCTCTTAGCGCCTTTGCGAGAGACAGTTGCTATCTACTTCGCCATCACCTTCAGCGACTCCCTGATGATATTCTCCACGTCAGGCGTTTCTTCATCGCGCCGCCTGATAGCCTCCAACGTCTTCTCCACGTCGCCCCGTTTGTACCCGAGATTCAGAAGAGCGGAAAGGGCGTCGTCGAAATTATCCCCAACAATTTGTGGCCCACTCCTTTTTGAAGGGTCCGAAAGGACCTCCAGTTTTAGCTTGTCTTTTAACTCGATAATAAGGCGGTCGGCCGTCTTCTTTCCTACTCCGGGGATGGCGTTGAGGCGTGCCGTGTCTCCGCTTGCAATGGCCGAGATGAGGTCTTCCGTCTCCATACCGGAGAGAATGCCGAGGCCGAGTTTCGGCCCTACGCCGGAGATACCGATGAGCTTTATAAAGAGACCTTTTTCGCGGGGGGTGAGAAAGCCGAAGAGTTTCAGGGCGTCTTCTTTTACATAGGTGTAAATGAGGAGCCGCGCCTGTTCCCCCTCTTCGGGGAGTGCATAAAAGGTGGAGAGCGGCACATTGACGTCGTAGCCCACGCCGCTAACGTCGATGATGATGCTTCCTGCTGTTTTTTCGCTGATTATCCCGGTGAGGCTCGCAATCATCGTCTTCCTCTCGTGGCCAGTGCGAGTCGGCCTAATCCCGCCGTATTGATATGGCAGATGGAGGCGGCAAGCGCATCGGCGGCGTCTTCCTGGGGCGGTTCGGGGAGATTAAGCAGGATTTTCACCATCTGCTGAATCTGGCCCTTTTCGGCCCTTCCATAGCCGACAACAGCCGACTTGATTGCCGTGGCCGAGTATTCGAAAACATCGAGCCCCTTGTTAACGGCAGCCACGATGGCGGCCCCTCTCGCATGACCGAGCTTGAGTGAACTTTTCACGTTTTTGGAATAAAAAATGTCTTCAATGGAGATAACGTCTGGAGAGTAGCTGTCGATGACCTTACTGATACCGTCGTAAATCTCTTTCAGCCGCTTTGGGAGGGGATCGTCGGTGCGGGTGAAGATGGCGCCGTTGTCGATATGTATGAGCCGGCTCCCTTCACTCTCTACGATTCCGTACCCCATAACCCGCGTGCCGGGATCGATGCCGAGTACTTTCAAAAGCTCTCTTTAGGCCTCCATTGCATTGAGCGTTTCCTCTGAAATGTCGAAATTGGCATAAACATTCTGAATATCGTCCAGGTCTTCCAGCTTGTCCATGAGGTTGATCATCTGCTCCGCCTCTTTGCCTTCCAGCTTGACTGTCGTTTGAGGCTTCATTGTGATTTCCGCCGAAAGGAGAGGAATTCCCGCCTCTTCTATCGCCGTCCTCACCTCTTCGAAAGAGGCCTGATCGGTGTAGACCTCGAAGGCTTCGCCTTCACTCACGATATCTTCCGCGCCCGCTTCCAGTGTGACCTCCATCAAGGCATCTTCCGTTGTCTCGGAGGCATTGATCACAATCACTCCTTTTCGGTCGAAATTCCATGCCACCGAACCCGATTCGCCCATGTTGCCGTTGTTCTTGTTCATAGTAGAACGGATTTCAGGCAGCGTCCTGTTTTTATTATCCGTCATTACTTCAATCAGTATGGCCACGCCCCCCGGCCCATAACCTTCGTAAGAGCACTCCTCGTAGTTGACGCTTTCCAGTTCGCCCGTCCCTTTTTTGATCGCCTTTTCAATATTGTCTTTCGGCATATTTTCCGCTCTCGCGGCAGCGACGGCCTGTCTTAGCCTCGAATTTCCGGCGGGGTCACCGCCTCCAATTTTGGCGGCAACGATAATCTCCTTGGCAAGTTTGGTGAAAATCTTGCCCCGTTTTGCATCGGTAGCCCCTTTTTTCCGCTTTATAGTGCTCCATTTACTATGCCCTGACACACCATACCTCCTGCTTTAAAAATATAGCAATATTAACATATTGCCTTTTCCCGAAAAAGTTAATTCTTTGCTGTCAAGGAGTTAAACCTTTTCTGCGAGCCTTTCACCAAACTTATTGATTTATAATTTGATTGACTTGACAAGGACTTATGACCGAAAATATTAACATAAAATTCTCAAACTGCCTTCCAGGCTATGGCATAAAAATCCCCTGTTAAACTTTTTAGATCAATAAACGTCTAATTGTTGATATGCATCTTCTGAAATTGAATCGTTACTTCTTCATTCTCCTGTTCTTCTTCACATTTTTTTTTGCACCTGCCGGTGCGGCAGCGGGAAAGAGCCTTCTTGCCATTGAATCTCTGACTACGAACATTTCCGACAGAGCACTCATTGACGTAATGACCGGTCATTTGAGAAGCTATCTGGAAAGGGCCGGAAACTACGAAATCGTCTCAAAAAAAAATGCGAAGGCGGCGGGTGCAGGGTTGCTGCTCTCCGGCAGCATCGTCAAACTGGGGAACAAATATCTTCTCAGCCTGAGGATAACCGACACGCGAACGGGCGGTGTTATACGGACGGAGCGCCAGTCGATCAGTGATGAAGACCTCCTGCCGGGGATTGAAAAGATGCTTTCCAGACTCATGGGCTTTGTGATGGATGAACCCGATGATTCATTCGATAAGAGCATAGGCTTCGGCTTTTTGCATATCAAATCCATCCCCTCAGGTGCGGCCATTACGCTGAACGACCGCGAGATTGGCCAAACGCCGAAAACGCTTGAGATGCTCGATGCGGGAAGATACCGCGTTAAAGTCATTTTTAACAATTTCTTCCCATGGGAAAAGGAGGTTGTCATAAAGGGCGGCTCCGTCGTCGATGTGCTGGCCAACCTGAAAACCGTCTACGGCTCCTTAAAACTTACAACGACGCCTCCCGGAGCCGAGGTTTACATTGATGGTGAAAAACGAGGGGAAACACCTATTACCATCGCCAAACTTAAATTTGGTGAATATAAAGTGTCCTTAAGAAAGTCGGGGTATTACCTGCACGATAAATCAGTTACTGTAGCTCCGGGCGAAATAAATTTCCACTCGGCCTTTCTCAACGAAAAGCCGGAGCACAAGGTTTTTCGTTTGCAAATGGAAAAAAGGGGGAAGAAGCTGCTCTGGGCCTGGGGCAGTCTCGCTGTAGGCGGACTTCTTGCGGCAAAAGGGGTTACCGATTCTTCCGCCTCCGACAAGGCTTATTCGGAAGCGGGCAACGCGTATAAAAGTTATCAAAAGGCAAAGCTTCCATCGGATATTGCTTACTATAGGCAATTAACGGAGAGCAAAATGCAGGAGGGTGAAACCAAGGCGTCAGCATCTGACAAGGCGATGCTCCTTTCGGTCGCGACGCTTGGGCTGTCGCTTTACCATTATTTTACACTTCCGTCTAAAGGTTTCTATGACGATGATCTGGAAACGCTTTTTAATGACGACCGTATATCTCTATTATGGAAATTTCATTATTAAAAGTTCATTTGTATGATGATAAAAATCGTTAAAAATAGAATTGTTTTATCTATGGTGCTTCTCTCACCTCTCATCCTTGCCTCATGCGGGGGAGAAGAAGGGAGTTATGTCTTCAATAACCCTTACGACGAGGTTTATAATAGACAGCCAAACATGACAACTCTAAATGTCACATCACCAACAAACAAAACAGGCGTGGAAATCAACCCCGTCACGGTTAGCTTTACAGGGACAGACCCCGACGGAACCGTTATCGGGTACTATTACAGATTTTCCGATGATCCCTGTAACCTTGTAGCAGAGAACTGTCCCTGGACAACGGACACTTTTGTTGTGTTCACTTCCCTTGCTACAGGGTATTACACCTTTGAAGTTGCATCGAAGGACTCTAAGGGTGCCGTCGATATTATTGATTACGAAGATTCGATAGATGTTGCTTCTCAAACCATTTCCTTTTACGTAGACAGTACACCGCCTGCTGTCTCTTTTACCACCCCCCGCCGGGGTGCCGGCGATGTTCCTCTCAACCGGGATTTAACGGCCACCTTCAATGAGCCTGTTAACCCTGCAAGCATATCCATCACTCTCAGTGACGGAGCGGGCACCGTCTCGGGTGCCGTGACCTATGCCTTTTCTACTGCGTCCTTTAATCCCGATGCACTGGTATTGGATACGGTCTATACGGCAACCATTCAGGGGAGTCTTACCGATGAAGCGGGCAACCCCATGGGTCTTGACTACAGCTGGAGTTTCAGGACGAGCGCCTCGGGTGCGACGGATACAACGTCGCCCGTCGTCACTTTTTCAACGCCTGTCCGAAATGCCGGGCAGGTCCCCGTTGACAGCTTCGTTTCGCTAACCTTCAACGAGCCCGTCGATCCGGCTACGGTTGACGATATCTCCTTTACACTAAATAACGGTGTTCTGGGTGATGTTTTTTTAAGCGGTATGACGGCCATCTTCAAACCATACACTCTCCTCGCTTATAATAGGACATACACTTCGACGGTAACGACGGCCGTCACCGATCTTGCAGACAATAATCTAGCGTCCCCATACGTCTGGAGTTTTAAGACCTTGTCGTCCATTCCCTCTTCCACGCCTGTCGATCCGAGCAATTCAGGCCCTGACAACTCACCACCCACCGTCACTTCCACATCTCCCAGGGAAGGAGAGAGCAATGTTGCGCCCAATATAGCGCTTGCTGCCACCTTCAGTGAACCTGTCGATGTCTCTACCGTAACAATCGACACCTTTTCACTTACATACAGTGGCGGGACCCCTATTGAAGGCGCTCTTTACGTCTCGGGCGCTACGGCTCTCTTTATCCCCTATACGACGCTTCCCTATTCGACTGGCTATTCAGGGACAATAAAGGCAGGGATTACTGGTCTCACGGGAGATCCCCTCTTGAACGATTATTCCTGGAACTTCACGACGGGGAGTGCGCCCGACGTCATACCGCCGTCTGTTTCCCAGGTGACGCCCATGAGCGGAGCGAAGGGCGTTGCCGCTTCTTCCTCCATTTCAGCGCTTTTCAGTGAGCCACTCGATCACCAGACCGTATCGCCTGCAACCTTCATCGTTTATGATGAGGGGAGTGGTTCCGGCGTGTCCGGTTCCGTTAATTACTATGGATCGACAGCCACCTTCACACCTCACACGTCACTCTCCTACGACAGTCTATTTACAGTCACCCTGAAAAAAGAGATGATCGATTTGGCCGGTAATTATCTATCCACCGATTATTCCTGGCACTTTACGACGGGGAGCGAGCCGGACCTGACGCCGCCAAACGTCATGTGGACGACGCCAACAGACGGTGATGTCAACATCGATATTGGAACATCCATTACAGCAACCTTCAGTGAACCCGTGAATGTTCAGACTGTCTCGACCGCAACATTCACATTGAGAGATGGCAGCGGGAGCAGTGTTGAGGGTAACGTCTCTTCCAACGGAACAACGACGACCTTCACCCCTTTAGGCGTTTTGACAGAGGGGACAACCTACGATGCCACGCTTTCAACGGCCATTCGTGATTCAGCAGGCAATCACTTCGAAGAAGCCATCTCATGGGTCTTTACTACAGGATATCTCCCGGATGAAACGGAGCCGGAAGTCGTATGGTATTCTCCTTCATCCGGAGCCGACCCTGTTTCATACGATAGTCCGGTCATCGTTGAGTTCAGCGAACCTGTCGATCCTTCAACGCTGAATAGCCTCACCTTCACCCTCGACATCAGTGGGACGCCGGTTCCCGGAAGTGTCTACTACGACGGCGACCTGACAGCCATCTTCCAGCCCTTGACGACACTCGCATGGAGTACGATCCACACTGCAACGATTATATCTGGGCCAACAGGCGTGAAGGACCTCGCCGGGAACACTCTTTTTTCCGGCAAAATCTGGGACTTCACGACAGGGACAGAACCGGATATTGTTAACCCAGCCATTGCCTTTACAAATCCTACATCAGGAGAAACAGAGATTTCCGTTTGGGACCCCCGAATATTTATTACCTTTGATGAGCCTGTCGATGCCTCCACCGTTACATCTTCTACAATCCTCCTGGAAGATATTTTATACGGTCCGGTCCCTGGAAACGTATATTATGACGGTGTGTTGACGGCGCTCTTTAAACCTCAAACCGACCTCGCATACAACATGCAATATTTGGCGACGGTAAAAACAGGGGCGGCTGGGGTAAAAGACCTTGCCGGTAACTTTATGCTCTATAGTTCTGGTTACGAATGGTCTTTCTCAACGGGAGACATTCCCATCAGCCTGGCACATAGCATTGCCGGAGGGCGATACCACAGCATTGCCATCAAGAATGACCTGACCGCCTGGGCATGGGGGTATAACTCTGAAGGACAACTCGGTGACGGCACAACCGTCACTTCACCGGAACCCGTACCCATTGTAGGGATTTTAGATATCGTTGCCCTGTCAGCCTCTGAATACCATAACTTGGCTGTTAATCTTGACGGCGGTATCTGGTCATGGGGAGCCAACGAAAAAGGACAGCTCGGAATCGGTACATACGTTGAGTCAATTATTCCCATAGAGATCAGTGGTTTCACAAACGTGAGGGCTGTTGATGCAGGCTATTTCTTCAGTATGGCACTCAAAAACGATGGTACTGTCTGGACATGGGGCTATAATGAGGACGGTCAACTCGGTGACGGCAATAGCGGCTACGGCGTCATGTCTCCAACACCTACGCAGGTGAGCGATCTGTTGGGGAAACAGGTGGTTGCTATTGCGGCAGGCGATTCTCATGCGCTCGCCCTTACCTCCACCGGCGACGTCTACGCTTGGGGGGCAAATGGTTTGGGGCAGTTGGGTGACGGGAGCGATATCCCGGCCTCTCTGCCGATGAAGGTATCCAGCCTGTCCGGTATCGTAGCCATTGGGGCAGGAGAATACCATTCTATGGCGCTGACAAGCGATGGAAGAGTTTATACCTGGGGGTCGAACTGGTATGGACAACTTGGTTTGGGTACAGACGATACAGAGCTTCACTCGACGCCAGCCCAGGTGCCTGGGCTGACCGGTATTATTCAGGTAGATGGCGGTTATTGGCATACTATTGCGCTACAGAATGATGGGGATGTTTTTACCTGGGGACTGAATGACGATGGTCAACTCGGAAATGGTATTTATAATGTTGATCCATTAAATACAGATATTATCTCGTCAACTCCTGTTCAGGTGTTCGGTATTGGTGGTAGCGGATACCTAAGCAGCATTGATGCCGTTGCAGCGGGAGCTTATCACAGTGTGGCACTGAGAAATAGCGGCGTAACTGTCACTTGGGGCTACAATGATGTAGGAACACTCGGTAACTGCTCTTATGATTTGAGTCCCACCCCCGTTACAGTCGTCTGGACAGGTTGTCCCTGACCCTTTTCTCGCCATTCCTTTTTGACAATCCTCACCTCTCGTGATAGTCTACTCTTCCGTTAGAAAAACCAATTGCAGGAGAACGTAACGATGATTCAGACAGCAATTTCAAAGGTTATTGAGGGGGAAAACCTATCGGAGTCCGAGATGGTGGATACAATGAACCAGATCATGACAGGTGGAGCCAGCGATGCGCAGATCGGAAGCTTTATCACCGGCCTCAGGATGAAAGGGGAGACCATCGAGGAGATCACCGGAGCGGCGCGCGTCATGCGGGAGAAGGCGCTTAAGGTTCGCGCTCTCGGCGACAACATAGTCGATACCTGCGGCACAGGCGGCGACCGGTCGGGCACTTTCAATATCTCGACGACGGCTGCCTTTATTGCCGCTGGGGCGGGCCTTACGGTGGCGAAGCACGGCAACCGTTCTGTATCGAGTCGCTCGGGGAGTGCCGACGTGCTAAAAAGCCTCGGCGTTAATCTCGAAGTGGAAGTGGAAAGGGTGGAGGAGTGCCTCTCGGAAATCGGCATCGGCTTCCTCTTTGCACCACTCCTTCACAGCGCCATGAAATACGCTATCGGCCCGAGGCGGGAGATCGCCATCCGGACCATTTTCAATATCCTCGGCCCGCTCACTAACCCGGCGGGGGCACACTGCCAGGTGATGGGTGTCTACGATGAAAATCTGACGGAAGACCTTGCCAATGTTCTGAAAAATCTCGGCAGCCGTCACGCCATGGTGGTGCATGGCAATGACGGTCTCGACGAAATCACCCTCTCCACCACCTCCCGCATTTCGGAACTAAAGGATGGAAAAGTAACTACCTTCGAATTTTCACCGGAAGAGCATGGTCTCACCGAATGCACCACCAACAACCTGAAGGGTGGCGATGCCGACGAGAACGCGGTCATTACCCTCGCCATACTAAAAGGTAAAAAGGGGGCCAAGCGTGGTGTTGCAGTCGTTAACGCGGCAGCAGCCATTATAACGGGAGGAAAGGCCGTCAATTTCAAAGAGGGTATAAAACTGGCCGAGGAATCGGTCGATTCCGGTGCGGCGCTGGAGAAACTGGAAAAGCTCAAAAAACTGACCAACCGGTAACGTCTCACTTCACATTCCATTTATAACATGTTGAACTTAAAAAAGAAAAAGACATATCTCGACGACATCATCAAGTACAAGCGGAAGGAACTGGAGGAGAGAAAAGATAAAATTCCCTACAGCGCTCTCAAGATGCAACTCCAGTTCGTCAAGCCGGGAAAAGATTTCAAGGCCGCCCTCCTAGAGGAGGGAACGCGCATCATTGCCGAGATAAAAAAGGCCTCTCCCTCTAAAGGGATTATCCGGGAAGATTTCGATCACCTCGCCATCGCAGAAACCTACGAAAAGTCTGGTGCTGCCGCCATTTCAGTTTTGACGGACAGCCATTTTTTTAAAGGCGATATCGAATATCTAAGCCAGGCAAGACAGGTAGTGGACATTCCTCTCCTTCGGAAGGATTTCATTATTGACGAATACCAGGTGGTGGAGGCGAAGGTTTACTGCGCCGATGCCCTCCTCCTCATCGCCGCCGTACTGCCTGAAGATGATTTGAAATTCCTCTTTGACCTTAGTCGCTCTTTCGGTATGGCCGTACTCGTCGAGATACACGATCAGGATGACCTAAAAAAGGCGCTCAACATTGGGGCCGATATTATCGGCATCAACAACCGTGATCTCAAGAGTTTTACCACCGACATCAATACCACCGTTGAACTGGCGAAAGATATTCCAGACGATAAAATCATCGTCAGCGAAAGCGGGATAAATACGCTCGAAGATATCAATTTCCTGAAAGAGGGGAAGGCGAATGCCTTTCTCATCGGTGAGGCTTTTATGCGGGAGAGTGATCCCGGTGCGAAGCTGGGGGAGCTTCTAGTATGACGGGAATAAACTCTTCTTTGTTCTCTTGTAAAAGAGTAAAATCTACCTCCCCTTAGTCCCCTCCTTGTAAAGGAGGGGAGGTTAGGAGGGGTGGTGCTCAGGTGGTGCCTTGACAAAAGTATTCAACAGGACGAGCGAGAAGTTAAAGCGGAAGATACTTAGAGACAATATGCCCAAGGCTGAGATCGTCCTATGGGCAAAGTTGAAGGGGAAAGGACTGTGCGGTTACAAATTCAGACGGCAGTATAGTGTGAGGGAGTTTATCATCGATTTCTACTGCCCCGAATTGAAACTTGCCATTGAAATAGACGGGAATTCTCACTTTGTTGAAGGCGCAGAGACAAGAGACAGAGAGCGACAGCAGATTATAGAATCTTACGGCATTAAGTTTCTGCGTTTACGAATACAGAGATTTACGAGAACCTGAGTGACGTATTGGAGGATATTGCGCGGCAGATGGCAGAAATTACCTCCCCTTAATCCCTTCCTTGTAAAGGAGGGGAAAAGAAAAAGTTCCTCCCCTTTACAAGGGGAGGCGGAGGAAAGGTGGTTTTGGGAACGTCCCTCCTTACATTTCCACCTCAATCTGCTATAATCCTCAAAAATACTGCAAAAGAGTGTGAATCAAAATGCTTAAAGTGAAAATCTGCGGAATAACGAGGCTCGAAGATGCCATCAACGCCGCCGAAAGCGGTGCCGACGCCCTCGGGTTCGTCTTTTACCGGAAAAGCCCCCGCTATATAGAGCCAGACGCGGCAGCGTCCATCATCAATAAACTCCCCCCCTTCGTCACGCCCGTGGCCCTCTTCGTCAACGAATCGAAGAACAAGGTTTGGGACGTGCTCAACACGACGGGGATCAACGTGCTTCAGTTTCACGGCGACGAGATGCCGGACTACGTTTCCTCTTTCGAGCAGCGGGTAATCAAGGCGATCCGCGTGAAGGACGAGGCATCGCTTCAAGCCGCCTCCGACTTCGACGTGAACGCCTTCCTCCTCGATGCATGGTCGCCCGACCTTTACGGCGGCACGGGGAAAAAGTTCGACTGGGAGGTTATGCGTCAAGCGGGAACGATGAAGCGGTTTATCCTCGCAGGGGGGCTTACCCCTGAGAACGTCGCCCTCGCCGTGGGCATGATAAAACCTTACGGGGTAGATGTGAGTAGCGGGGTAGAGTCTTCCCCCGGCGTTAAGGACCACGAAAAGGTGCGGCGCTTCATCGAAAGCCTCAAAGGATAGAGAGTGAAATCGTCTATCGTCCTTGCATCGGCCTCGCCGAGACGCCGTGAACTCCTCGAACAGGTAGGGATAGAATTTGACGTTCTTTCCAGTGATATCGAAGAAAGCCCCCTCGACGGTGAAACGCCCCCCGAACATGCCGCCCGCCTCGCCGCAGAAAAGGCGAGGGACGTGGCGAGTCGCATAGAGAAGGATGCAACACGCTGGGTGATCGGTTCGGACACCATCGTCGTCATCGACGGGGTGGTTCTTGGCAAACCTGACGATAAGGAAGACGCTGCTCGAATGCTTCGGAAACTGTCGGGACAGGAACACAGGGTGATGACCGGCTACAGCATCATCAATTCCCTAACGGGCGAAGAGTTGGACGGGGTTGTAGAAACGAAGGTGAAGGTGAAACCGCTCACCGACGATGAAATCGAAGGGTACGTTGCATCCGGCGAACCGATGGATAAGGCGGGGGCTTACGCCATTCAGGGCCTCGGCGCTTTCATGATTCAGGAGATAGAGGGGTCTTATTCCAACGTGGTAGGGCTTCCCATCTGCCAGGTGGTGGAAGACCTGGAACGGCTTGGGGCGATGAGAGTGTTTGACCGCTAAGACAAATTTGCCACAGCCAAAAGTAGGCGCTTCTAGACGACTTTCACAGACCAAAAGCGGACTAAGGTCAAAGGCAATGAACTAATAGCTCCCTCCCTTTCAAGGGGAGGGTTGGGGTGGGGATGGGTTTAATCAATTAATATGACTGATATAGCAAATAATCTCGATGCAGTAAAAGCGAAGATCGCCGCCGCCGCCAAACGGGCAGGGCGCGACCCAGGTGAGGTCCGTCTCGTGGCCGTAAGCAAGACCTACGGGGCAGATGCCGTCGAAGTGGCGCTGGGGACAGGCCAAACCCTGTTTGGTGAAAACCGCGTGCAGGAGGCGAGGGATAAGATCCCCCTCGTTTCGGCAGACGCCGAGTGGCACATGATCGGGCGGCTCCAGAAGAACAAGGCCAAGTATATCCCCGGCCTCTTCGATATGGTCCATTCTGTGGACAGCTTCGAACTCGCCGAGGCGCTCAATTTCGCCATGGGGAAGGCGCTGCAAAAAGGGATGCTCTTAAAGTCTGACAAGCTTCCTATCCTCATACAGGTCAATATCGCCGGGGAGGAGCAGAAGGGTGGGGTGGAAGAGTGCGAGGTCGTCGAAACGGTGAGACGTGCCTCCGCCTTTGAGCACCTCTTCATAAAGGGCCTCATGATTATTCCTCCCTATGCTGAAAGTCCTGAAGATTCGAGGAGTTACTACAGGAAGCTGAGAGAGCTTAGAGACGATGTTGCTGCGGAAAATATTCCTAATATTGAGATGAGTGAGCTTTCGATGGGGATGAGCGGCGATTATGAGGTGGCGGTGGAAGAGGGGGCCACGCTGGTCAGGGTGGGGAGCGCTATATTCGGCAAAAGGGCTTAACAGGAGGCATTGGCATTCCTTTGCTCCTCTACTTTTTAAGTTTATAAAAGAGAGCAAAATAATCATATTTAGAGCTTTCATATGCCCCTGCAAAGTCCATTTCGACAGGGGGGGTATTCCTTAAAACTCTGTAGTCCTTTTCTTTATATATTTCATACACTACATAATCTACGTCCTTCTTTTTGGCATACCATATCATCCAGGAATATTCACTGCTCGGCATGACTGTCCATTTTCCACCGAGATAATAAGGGAGCCGTGATGAGGGCATTATCATGAAATTAGCGTCTTCAGGAAATCGTCCTCTCGCCCAGATGCCTGCTTTTCCCGCTTCAAGGCCGGCTCTCCCCTTGCTGACGTTGTAGGCCTTGAGTTCATCGTTTACTTTTCTCCCGGAGACTACCCTGTAATGGAACAGTGATACGGCAACGACAAATAAAATCAGTAGGAAATTGCTGATTCCCCTTCCTGTTGATCTGTTGCCCCTGCTGAAAAGCGGGCCCGCTTTAATGGCAATTTCGTATACCCCGTTTACAGAGAGAATTCCCAGAAGTGGCGCATAGGTAACGAGATATCGCCACCACCCTTCCGTGAAAAAGGGGTAGATAAAAAGCACAAGAAAGGGGGAAATAAGCAGGATGTCAGTTTCCATATTCTTTCTTGCAAATCCCCTGATGAAAAGGCCAATCAACATGGGAATAACAAGATAGAGAGGATATACCTGGGGATAGTGAGCAATAAAGGAGCCGTTCATGATAAAGCCCGGCATCTGTTTCTTGAAGTTTCTTAAATAGACTTCAACACTTTTTTCAGGATCTTTAAGCCAGTATTTAATGACGTCTTCAGATTTAATAGAAACAAGGTTTAGCTCGCCTTTGGGGGAGAGGCCCCATTCGGTCCGTGGGTCGGGGTCCATGAATGCTTTCCCCCTAATCCAGAAATAAACGCTTGCCGTTTTAGTACCCATTGTCCATGTACCATAATGGCTTTTGAGATAGAATAGATAGGGAAGTATGGCAATCATAAATACAGATATAAGTATAAGGGAGACGTGTATAAACCTTCTGTTAAACTTTTTCATGATCAAGGCAAGGGAAAAGAAAGAAAGAGCAGAGAAGATAAAGATAAACATGCCTTCAGACCGGGTAAGATAGGCCCCTGCGAAGGCAGCCCCCGTTGCGGCGCCATAAAACCACCTCTTACGCTGATAAGTAAGCAAGAGCAAGAGGAGTGACAGGGTGATCAGGAATGAATAGAGGCTTTCAGACTGCATCGAACTTGAAATAACCCTAAGGTGTGGCATGAGGGTGACGATCACTGCGCTTGCCAGCGCCACTTTCTCATTGAAGCTGTTTTTTGCCAAAAAATAAACGGTTATTATAAGGAGGAGTCGAGAGATTTTAGATACAAGCTGCCCGGCGTAATAGATATCGTCCGTTATCCACCCGGTAAGTGCTGTTAGAAACGGGTAAAATATGGGGACGAAGTAACCCTGCCAGCCGAGTTCACAATAGTTCAAGATGTTATTTGCTTCTGTTAGAAAGTAAACCGCATCTATTGAAGGGATCCTGCCTGTAGGGGCGGGTCTCTTCAATGTAGTCAGGAAAAGAAGGTCAAGTAGAAGAAGAATGCATAAGGGAAGGAATTTCAAAAATGGTTTCATCTTTTCTGGCAGAGGGATTGTATTTCAGGCACTTAATGATAATGAAGTATATAGCACAGATATGTTGAAAACTAAAACTCTTTTCTTTAAACGTTAATAAACTGGGGTTGACCGATAAAGAAGTGAAAAGCTATCATGTTCCATATTCAGACCTTCAAATGGTGGGTCACGGTGCGGTCGAAATGACATAAAGATTATCCTGACCTTTTGAAAGTGCATTATATGAAGGAGCGTATTCTTATGACGGAAAAGCAAGAATTCAAATGGTGGGCCAGCGGGGACCTGGACGGGTTTTTCGGCCTCTTTATTGACAACATCATCCAACTCATCCTCATCGTCGTCCTCTGCAAATTCGCCGTAGGGCTCCCCGACGAACTGGTGATCGGGCGGATCATGCCGGGTGTGGCGGTGAGCCTTCTCATTGGAAACATCTTCTACGCCTGGCAGGCGAAACGTCTTTCCGATAAAACGGGGCAGGGGAGGGTGACGGCGCTCCCCTACGGCATCAACACGGTGTCGCTCTTCGCCTACGTCCTCTTCGTTATGAAGCCGGTCATGGATCAGACGGGAGACGCCGACCTCGCTTGGCGGGTGGGGCTGGTGGCCTGTTTCGGGTCGGGCGTCATCGAAATAGGCGGCGCATTCATCGTCGGCTGGGTGAAGAAGGTAACGCCGAGGGCGGCGCTGCTTGCCACGCTCGCCGGAATCGCCATTACCTTCATCTCCATGGATTTCTCTTTCCGCATCTTTGCCGACCCCATTGTGGGGCTCATCCCGCTCGCCTTTATCTTCATTCAGTACATTGGGCGTGTCTACCTCCCAGGCAACATCCCGGCAGGTCTCGTGGCGGTCATCATAGGAACGGCCCTCGCTTGGGGACTGGGCCGGATGGACGGTGACGCCCTCTCGGCGGCGGCCCACGTATCTCTTCAGCCGCCCATCCCCTATCTCTCCGATCTCTTCGGCACGCTCACGTCGCGCTATGCCATCGACTTCCTCCCCGTCATCATCCCCATGGGCCTCTTCAACCTCATCGGCTCTATGCAAAACCTCGAAAGCGCCGAGGCGGCGGGGGATAAATACGGGGTGAAAAGCTCACTCGTCATGAACGGTGCGGGGACCATCGCCGCAAGCTGCTTCGGCAGCGTCTTCCCCACCACCATCTACATCGGCCACCCCGGCTGGAAACGGATGGGGGCAGGGGCTGGCTATTCGGTTCTGAACGGCGCGGTGATTACGGTCATCTGCTTTCTCGGATTGGTTGGGTTCATTACCGCCCTCATCCCCGTCGAGGCGGGCGCGGCCATCCTCCTCTGGATCGGCGCTATTATCGCCGCCCAGGCCTTCCAGTCGACCCCGAGGGAACACGCTATTGCCGTCGTGATCGGCTTCTTCCCGGCCCTCGCTGCATGGGGTCTTCTCATGCTTGAAGCGGGACTCCGCGCCGCCGGGACGAACGCCGCTACGCTCGGGATAGATAAACTCGCCATGCAACTCCCCATCGCCGGAATGATCTCCCTGGAGAGGGGCTTTATCTTCACCTCCATGATCCTCGCCGCAATGACGGTACAACTCGTGGAGAAACACTACAAAAGCGCCGCCCTCTGGGCGCTTACGGCGGCGATTGTGAGCGCCACAGGGCTTATTCACGGTTTCGAAATATCAGGCGGGGCGATCATTAACGCCTACGGGCCTGCCAAGACGTGGCCCTTCATCATCGGTTACGGCGGGATGGCGGTGGTCTTTCTTCTGCTCAGTTTGGGGCAGGGGAGTGGGGAAGATGAACGCAGTGCAGGAGAGTCATAGAAACTCTCCCACCTTTTTTAAGATTTCTTCCGTGTCTGAAAGGGTGACGCGGGAAAACCATAACCCTCCGGGATAGAGCATCACGTTCGGGCCGTCGTCACATACGCCGAGGCAGCCCGATTGTGAGACACGGACGCGCCCCTTCCAGCCTCTCTTCTCTACCCCCTTCTTAAGCGCTTTCCTGATCTTATGGCTATCCCCTTCGGCGCAGGACTTCCGGTCGTCCATCCGGCAATTAGTGCAGACGAGGATATGGCAAACATAGGGGGTTGATTGACTCTTCATGGCTTAAAGTATAGCAGTTATTTTTTAAAGGATTCAGCGGAAGCCTAAACCTTCAAAAGAAGTTGGACGCAGATGAACGCTGAAAAGGCGGATAAAACCCTCTGAATAATCCTGTAAATCTGCGAAATCAGCGTCCTAATGGTTTTAAAGGCAGCTGAAGCTTCACCTCAGTCCCTTCCCCCAAAACACTCGACAACTGAACACTTCCCCCGTGAAGCTCGGCAATCGCCTTGACGATAGAGAGGCCGAGTCCGCTCCCCTCGACGACGCCACGGCTTTCATCGACACGGTAAAAGCGGTCAAATACTTTATTAAGTGCTTCCTTTGGGATACCTAACCCACTGTCTTTTACGCTCATAAAGGCAAAACCGGGCTCTTGCCCAAGCGTCACGTCAATGCGGCCATTTTCCCGGTTGTATTTTATGGCGTTGTCGATCACGTCGCTTAACGCCTCGGCTAGCCGTTCCCGGTCGC
The DNA here is from genome assembly GCA_965372635.1 of uncultured bacterium. Lineage (GTDB taxonomy): Bacteria > Desulfobacterota > JADFVX01 > JADFVX01 > JADFVX01 > CBDVDA01. The sequence goes on from CBDVDA010000005.1 coordinate 39,639, forward strand.
CCTTTAGGCTAACTGCATCTCCGGCGACGTCAATTGTAATCCCATTCATTTCCGCCTTAGGGCGAAGAGAGGCGGCGACCTCGCGAACAAGTTCCGGCAGGTCGATCAGTTCCTTTTTCAGTTCGAAGGCGCTGCTCTCCAGCCGCGCTACCTGTAGAATACGGTTAATAATGCCCCGCATCCTTTCTGCCGTTTTGCTGATCATCTTTAGCGCCTCTTCGTACTCTTCGGGCGTACGCACCTTGCCGAGGCTCACATCGCATTGACTTTTAATGATAGACGTGGGGGTGCGAAGGTCGTGCGAGGCGTCAGAGAGGAATCGCCGTTGTCTTTCGAAGGATCCTTCTATCCGCTCCATCATGGTGTTAAAACTCTCTGCGAGAGGTTTTAATTCTGACTCAACGCCCGCCTCGTCGATACGTTCGCCGAGGCTCTTTTCAGTAATCTGTTCCACCTTGCCGGAGAATCGGTCGAGCGTCTTCAATGAAAGCCTGACGAGGAGGAAAAGCCCCGTAGCGGCCAAAAGAAAGAATAGGGGAAAGATGATGAGGAATATCTCCCTGAACTCCGTCATGATAATATAGGTCTCTTCCAGCGATTCCCCGGCCTGGATGATGATCTCCCCCTCCTTTAGGCTGAACTTCTCCGTCAGTAGCCGGAGAGGCGTTTTGTCCGGACCCGTGATCGTGCTGTATTTATCGGTAAGCCCATCGCTTACGTGCGGGAGGCGGGCGTCAACGATGGCGAGGGAAGGGGAGCGGGCGATGATTTTACCGTCGCCGGTGAGCAGTTGGTAGTAATGCCCCGAAAGGGGCAGCGCGTACTCGCCGACGGCAGCTTCGGAAAGCCCCCCATTTTCTTCATCATCGTCAATATGGAGCAGACCTGCTAGAAGCTGCACCTCGGAATGGAGGTGGCTGTCTACGGAATTTATGACGATCTCACTTAGCTCGTGATAAAGGCTGAATCCGAGAAGGGTGAAGAGGACGGAAAAGACGCCGATGAACCAGACGATGAGCCGTGATTTGATCGATCTAAACATCCGATTTCAGGATATATCCCGCCCCTCGTACCGTATGGATCAGTTTTTTGTCGAACCCCTGATCGATCTTTTTTCGAAGGTAGTTGATGTAGACGTCCACCACATTGGAGTCGCGGTCAAAATCTTCGTTATAGATATGCTCGGTAATATCGAAACGACTCACTACCTCGTCCCTGTGGTAGGCCATATATTCGAGAAGGGCGTATTCCTTCGCCGACAGAATGATTGGCTTGCCTCCCCGCCGGACGGTGTGGCTCGCCGTATCTATTTCCAGATCGGCCACGCGGATAACCGATTCCTTTACCTCCGAGGCGCGCCGGATAAGCGCCCTCAGCCGCGCCAGAAGCTCGTCGAAATCGAAGGGTTTGGTCAGGTAATCATCAGCACCTCTGTCGAGGCCTTCTATCTTGTCTGATAAGGTGTCCTTTGCCGTCAACATGAGTACGGGTGTCTTTATGCCGCCATCACGCATTTTTTCAAGAACTTTGAAGCCGCCTATTATGGGGAGCATGACGTCCAGGACTATAACGTCGGCGGAGTAGTTTTCCGCCATAAAGAGCCCTTCCTCGCCGTCATGGGCCATATCGACGCTGTAGCCGTTTTCTTCCAGCCCTTTTTTGATGATAAGGGCAAGAGACTTTTCATCTTCTACAAGCAGGATGCGCATAATTTATATGAGTATAGTACAGGTGTGTGGATTTGAAAAATACTTTCTGTAATGAAAAGGGGCACGGCATGCCGTACCCCAACTAGATAAATTCTTCTTGCCTGTTTATTCTTCATCCACGTCTACCGGTTTCTTTCCAAAGACCTTCTTCCCTGAGAACATAGCCGAAATGATCCCGTTTCCTTCGCGGATATCGGTAATCACCGCAGCGGCAACGTGAAGGATGATGAGGGCGATAAAAAAGAAATATGACTTTTTATGAAACGTTATATAAGGTTTCCTGAAACTCCGCATTTCCTTATATTTCGCCGCGTTTACATTCTCCCTGGAGTAGGGTTTTATCATGTCCGCCTTTGAAACGTCCTCTGCGATCCATGTCTTCATCTTGTTCCCGATGGGCGGGTAGTAGATATCCGTCCCGGCGAGGATCAATCCCGACCCAGCCTGGCCAAGGAGGAGCGCCAGGAGCGCCGCCACCATGAGCCTGCCGAGCGGGTTATGGCCGAGCCAGCCTGGAGCGTCACCGCTGAAGAAACCCTTCATATAGTTGGCGAGATCGGAAAGATGCCCCTTGCCGCCGGGAAGGATCGCCTTAAACCTTGCATAACGGTTGCCGACAAATCCCCAGACGAGCCGCCATGCGAGGTTAGCCGTAAAGACGTAACCGATGAGGACATGAATCGTCTTCAGCAATATCTTCCCCTCCGTGCCGACTCCAAGCGTCTTACCGTAGAGGATCACCGTCCCCACACCGATCAGCGCCAGCACGGAGAGCGCGTTGATCCAGTGAAACCAGCGGGTCGTCCTGTCCCACACCTTGTATTCCTTTAAATTTTCCATTTTCCCCTCCTCTTTTGTTTAAGTTGTTTTTTAAATGATTTAATCGTCGTCACCGAACCATTTTTTAAATAATCCCTTCCTGTCGTGGTGGTCATCATCGTCGTCATCGTCATGTTCCCTTCTGTCTCTGCGATCACCGCGGTACTTGTGGTCATCGTCGTCGATCATGCTTTCACCTTCACCCGTCTTGTCTGTGCCGTAGGTGCGGCCCTTCATATAGACGCGATGGCACCGGAGGCAATCGTTGAAATTGCGGATTCTTTCCTCACGGTGCTCCTTGATGATGCCTCTCGTGGCATGAACATGGCAGCTCATGCAGGTGTAAACTTTGTAATCTTTTGTCTCGTGGCACTTGTTGCAGGCCACCTTATGCTCCTTATCGAGCGGGAAATACCTGTCATGGTCCAATGTGGCAGGCTTCCACGCTTTCGTCGTATGGCAGCCCTTGCAGTCGCTCCCGGATGAAAGGTGCAGGTCGTCTTTTGGTCCCTTGTGGCAGTCGATACAAAGCGTTGCTGCTACCCTTTCGTGACTGAAGGTGATTTCCTTCCACTTTTTCGTGTTGTGGCAGTCGCCGCAAAGGTTGCCGTATTTGCCTGGATGGGCCTTATCACCCGCTGCTTTGTGGCAGTCTGCACAGGGCGTTTTAACCACCTTGTCGTGGCTGAAGCTGATCGCCTTCCAGTCCTTCGTGGTGTGGCACCCCTTGCAGGCGTCGCCGTATTTCTCCTTGTGAGCCTTTTTACCTGCCGCCCTGTGACAATCGACGCAAGCCGTAGTTGCAACCCTGTCATGGCTGAAGGAGGCAGGCTTCCACGCCTTTGTCGTGTGGCACGCCTTGCAGGCGTTTCCATACTTATTCTTATGAGCCTTGTCACCCTCTGCCTGGTGGCAATCGCCACACCTCACCTTTCCAGGGAGGTCTTTATGGTTAAAGGCGAGGGTGATCTTCCCCTTCACGCCTTTGTGATCCGTATGGCAGGCGAGGCAGTCCTGTCCCTTCACCCGATTATGCAGGTCTTTGATCGCATCTTTCTTTCCCACCTTTCCGGGAGCGTGGCAATTTGCAACAGCGCAGGACTCACTCGGCGTCCGCCTGAAAGGCGCGTGGCAGTCACTGCATCCCAGCTTTTCGTGCGCCTTGATGATATCGCCCGGCGAGTAGAGCGGGGCAGGGTACTTCATGCCGATGAGCAGCATGGCCGTTACCATTAGCGATCCGATCATAAGATAAAATGAATACATCTTCTTCATAAATCCTCCTTAAAAACCTGCGTAGTAAAGTGCTGAGATGGAATGGTAAAGAACCATGATTCCGAGAAAGGATATGATCGGCATATGGACGGTGCGCCACTTTGCAAGGGCCTCCGAGGCGACTGTAAAAGCCCAGAGCTTCTGCTCGATCTCGTCTGCCGACAGGCCCGCTTCTTTAAACCCTTTCTGTTTGATCTTCAGATCGGCCCTCACGTTATTATAGACATAGCGCCCGACAAGACCGCTCACAAAGGCGATAACCATGAAGATAAGAGTGGTAACAGGTACGAGCGCCTTGAAATGCGTCCCCGTATGAACCAGGATAAGGAAAGTGCCGAAAATGGAGAGCCACTCGTGGGCCTGCAACCAGTTCTTCGCGCTGCCCATGGTAAACTTTTTCCGTTTCCTCATGGTATAGCCGAAGGAGAGGATAATGATGAGCGTGCCCGCGATCCCCGTAAAAAGGCGGTGCCCCTTTACCTGGAAGAGGTCGAGAATCACCTCGATCAGTATGGCGTTCGCCACCACCAGAAAGATGGTCAGGAAAAGTCCCGACAGTCTCGTTACCACTATCTTCATATGAAGCACCTCCCTATAGGATCGCTATAAATTACGCATACCACGGAATTATTTATTATTATCGTCATAGCTCAGTCTCTCTTCTTTTCTTTCATCTTAATGATTTCACCGCTCTTCCCGTCTACATAGACCTCTTTGAGAGTCCCGGTAGAACTGACGATTTTGACCTCGTATCTCCCCTTTTCGAACTCCACCTTTATCACCTTGCCGGAAACCTTCTTGGTGGCAATAGCTGTGGCCTCATCGAGGGTGATGATCTTTTTCTCAAACACCTCTCCTGAACTTGAATCAACATAAACCATTTCTGTTTTACCCTCTGCAGTCCTTACCTTTATCTCGTAAAGTCCTCGTTCCATCTCAGCCTTGACAACATCGCCGGGCACATGCTTAATGGCAATGGCTATCGCCTCCGCAATCGGAATGATACCGTTCTTATCCGCACCATGCGAGATCACAACCATGAATAGAAACAGTGCTGACGTCGTAAGTAATGCAATTGTCGTTTTCACCGTTTATTTCCTCCCTTTTGTTTTTCTTACAATGCCATCATACAAAAAGTAAGATTAAAGGAAGATTAAAAGGGAAAAGTTTTGAAGAGGTGCATGCTGCAAGCACCTCTTCAATCTTATCCTCGGCGACCGGGTCGCATCTAACCTCATCTGGAGCGGCGAAAAAGAGACCAGAGAAAGAAACCTCTACGCCGGAAAGGTGATCGATTTAAACGGTGAAACGGCAAAACGCCCTGACGAAAGAGAGGTGGAATTGGAGATCGTCCGTCACCCCGGCGGGGCTTGCGCTCTTCCCATATTCGAAAACGGAGACGTGTTGATGATACGGCAATTCCGCCACGCGGCGGGGGGCGTCATCTGGGAGATTCCCGCCGGACGGACGGATCGACGACGGGGAAGAACCGGAGGTTTGTGCACACCGGGAACTGCTCGAAGAGGGGGGAGTCACTGCGGGACAGATGGAAAAACTGTGCGAATTCTACACGACGCCCGGCTTCTGCACCGAGAAGCTCCACATCTAACATGGCGAGCGACCTTCAACCCGGCAAGCAGGCGCTCGAGGATGACGAATGCCTCGAAATCGTCCGCATCTCCTACCCCGGGGGAGGCGCTCCAGATGGTCCACAGCGGCGAGATCAAAGATTCGAAGACGATGATCGCCCTCCTCCTCGCCGAGGATAAGATTTTGAAGTTATAGAAAAGACCCTCCTCCCCTTAAGCTAAGGGGAGGAGGGGAGGGGTTATGATGGAAGCAGATGATTCATGGCCCGCCTAAGAAGTTTATTGCACACCATCATAATCTACATCCGGTGATTTTCTTTTGTCATCTTGAATTCTTGGAGCAAGCGGCTCCCACTTTTTTAAATATTGTACGAGCCCTTTATAATAATCAACTAACATTTTTTCTATAGTCTCTACGAACTTTTGTCTTGATGAGAATGTCTTCCCAAAATCCTTTATTAAAACTATTCTGAAACTTTTTATTTCTCTATCACGAATGTCATTGTAAACTTCAGAAAGATTATTGACAGATATTCTTTCGAATTTATTTGTTCTCTTCAATAGAATATCAATCCTTATATTATCTACAATTTTGCTAAAGATATCGTCGCTTTTTTTTTGACAGTTGTGCAGTTTTTTCCATATACCAACAACTTTTGGTCGTATAACTGTATGTTTTCAATCTAAATTTTATACTATAATCGCTGATAATCTGCCCTATATGCTCTCCCAGGATTTTATTGATTTCATCAGGGGTCCAGACGTAGAACTTCCCTTCCTCCCCCTCGGTATCCGCATCCAGGGCGGAGAAAAATCCCCCCTCTGGATGAGTCATC
>CBDVDA010000006.1:0-45373 GCA_965372635.1 uncultured bacterium
GAAGCAAAAGAAAGTATTCAGAAAATTGGACGAGTTGTTATCCCTATAAAACCAGAGGACCTTTGTGGTGATGGCGACATTGAAAAAATACTTAAAGTGCCTGCCAACGTAATCGAAATGATTGAAGGTGAAGATGAAGATGACGATGGGGATGTAGAGGTTATTGAACAGGTTGTTCTGAAAAAAGGGGAAACAAACGGAACAATTGTACTGTCATATAAGAAGCTATAAACATATAACCAAATATTCAAACGCAACGGTTGATATTGATATTTCGGTACGCCCCCGCGCCGAAATGAAACAACTGTTTCGGTATGAGACACACCGAAACATCTAAAACTTCTACATAGTTATAAGTTAGCAAATAATTAGGAATTTTATAATGAAAAAGTCAAATAAAGTAATATTTCTATTTAAGTGTACGATCCTTTTATTAAGTGGTCTCCTACTTACTTCCTGCACAGATAATGGATATCTTGGATCAGAAGAAGACGTACTTGTAGCTATGCCACCTCCAAAGCAAAGCCCTAAGCCACCTTCAAAACCTATCCCTAAAAGACATCCAGCGGCAGAGCTAACGGCTCAAGTGTCCCCCCCCGAATGGCATGAAGTAGCAGGAGAAGTAGCTGAAGAAGCCTACCCTGAACGGCACCCTACTGTAGAGGATTTAGTAGAGAAAGCAGGTGCTGATGTAGAGAAAGCATTTACTGCATATAATAAAGAGGAAGTGGCTGAAATGCCCCCCCCCGAAAGGCATGAAGTAGCAGGAGAAGTAGCTGAAAAAGCTTATCAGGGAAGATATCCAGCTTCAAAGGAAGCAACTGAAGAAACCATGCTCAAACAACATGAGAAATATAAAGTTGTGCTAGGCGCCGATCCACTCCTCAAAATTCCAGGCACACCAGGTGAGCTTCGAGTATGGATTGGTTTTCCAGAATATAAGGCTACTTTCCGAAAGGGTATGAGCCAAGTGAGTGGCATGCTCCCTGCCGTTGGGGAAACAGCAAGAGTAACACCGTTTACAACGGGACTGGAGGTAGAACCAAAAGAAAGTATGTGTATGAAAATCCACCCTACGGGCTCTGAGGTAAGGTTTAAGTTAATACCTATTAAAGAAGGCGTTTTTAATGTAGGCGCAGATGTTCATTTGTTTGATTCTGATGATTGTAGTGGCGCATCTATTCCAAAAGCAGCGGAAACTCTACAAGTCGAAGTCAAAGTAGATAAAGATGCGGTACGTAAAGATCGTAATAAAAAACTATGGAAAGTGTTCTGGGAAAAGTTTTTGGATTTTTGGGGTGCAGTTGTTACGCTCTTTTTTGGAGTAGTGTTATTTCTATTAAGAAAACAGCTAAAAAAATGTTTTGGTTATAAAGATAATGGTTGAGTCCAGTAGAAACTATGAAGGACCGTGAAATTGAGCCCCAACATTGAGGTACCGAGGTAGCAAGAATGTTGGGGGGCGCGCCTCTTACCCTAATCGACACAAAGCCCCCCTACCTCAACCCCACCACCGTCACCCCATCCCCCCCTTCGGCCTGCACCCCGCGCCTGAAACTCTCCACGCCGGGATGTTCTTCGAGATAGCTCCTCACCGCCTTGAGTAACGCCCCTGTGCCGACGCCGTGGATGATCCGTGCTTCGGTTAGACCGGAGACGACGGCTCCGTCCATGAAGGCCTCCAGTTTTTGAAGCGCCTCTTCCACCCGGAGGCCAATCAACTTGATTGAACTGTCCGATTCGGACGGTTCCACGCTGCTCTTTTTCGCCCCCCTTTTTGACGGCCCCTTCTTCCCCGACCGGGTGGCGAGATCAGCCAGCGCCGACTCCAAACGGAGCGCACCCGACTCGACAGTGATGCGGGAGCGCTTGGCGTCTATCTCCACCACCTTCGCATCAAACCCAATCGATTTCACAAAGACCGAATCGCCCACCTTCACCTCATCGAGACTGAGGGGCGGCGCATCACTGAATTCGGTCAACTCTTCCTCAACGGCTCGCCCCTTCTCCTCCAGCGCTTTCAGCGCCTCTTTTGGTTTCTTCTTCCCCTCATTGATGAGCCCCCGCACCTCGCGCCGTGCATCTACGATCATCTCCTTTACTTCCTGAAGCGCTTCTTCGCGGGCATGCCGCTTCACGGTTTTCGCCGCTTTCAAGTTCTCATCCGCTTCCACCCCGCGTTCTTCAATCCTCGCCTCTTCCCTCTCAAGCAGTCGCCTCGCCTCTTCATGAGCGGCGGCCTTTGCTTTCAGATCGGCCATCAGTTCCTGCAACTCCACGTTCTGCCCGCCCAACATCTCGCGGGCAAAGGCAATGACCCCCTTCGGCAGGCCGTAACGCTCCGCCATTTCCAGCGCATGGGACTGGCCCGGTTCCCCCGGTGTGAGCCGGTAGAGCGGCCGGTGGCTTTCGGGATCGAAGGCCATGGAGGCGTTCACCATCCCTTCCGCCTTATGGACGAAGGCGACGATGTCGGTGAGGTGGGTGGTGGCGAAAACGACGGCGCCCCGCGCTTGCAACTCCTTCAGTACGGCGGAGGCGATGGCCGCCCCCTGTAGCGGCTCCGTGCCGGTGCCGACTTCATCGAGAAGCACCACGCTCCCCGGCTCCGCCTCGCTGATGATCCGGGCGATGCGCGAGATGTGGGAGGAGAAGGTGGAGAGCGCCTCTTCGATGGACTGGTCGTCGCCGATATCGACGAGAAGGTTTGAGGCGAGCGGAAAAGTGGAGGCGGGAGAGGCAGGCACGTGAAGGCCGGAGAGAGCCATTACGAGGAGGAGCCCCGCCGTTTTGATGGTAATCGTTTTGCCGCCCGCGTTCGGTCCGGTAATGACCATGACGCGCTCGCCCGGCTCCAGGGTGAGATCGAGAGGAATCACCTCAACCATCCCGCCCGCCTGCTGCTGTAATAAAAGCAGGGGGTGGCGCGCCTCTTTGATACGGATGGCGGACTCGTCGTTAAAGACGGGGGCGAACATGGAAAAACGCGTCGAAAAGAGAGCGATGCTGTTTAGCAGATCGAGCCGGACGAGAATCTCAAACTGCCGTCCCAACTCGGGCGCAACTTCACGTATCTTCCGGCAAACCGACTTCAAAATACGGATTACCTCCCCCTTCTCTTCGGCAATCAGGTTCTCCAGTTCGTTTACCGTTCCGATGATCTCCAGCGGTTCGATAAAAGCGGTCTCGCCCGAATTGGAAACGTCATGCACCACGCCCGCCACTTCCCCCTTGGCGTCCATCCTGACGGGAATAACCCACCGCTCGCCCCGTTTGGTGATGAAATCGTCCTGCAAAAAAGGCGTTACGTGCTCCTCCCGCACCAGTTCCGTGAGACGCCTGTCGATGCGTGAAGAGAGCCCCCGAATTTTGCTTCTTATGGAGGAGAGTTCGGTTGATGCGCCATCCACCACCCGCCCCTCGCGGTCGAATGTCTTGTCCAAGATTTTCTTAAGCTCAGGAAAGCCGGTGAGACCGCTAGCAATGGCGTGGAGACGGGGAAGGTCGTCCCGCTCCGATAGCTGGCGGGAGAGTATCCCTAAAATGGCGATCACTTCTTTAATGGCGAGGTACTCGTCCGCATCGAGGAGCGCCCCTTCGGGCGCGACGCTCTTCAGCGCTGCCGAGATGTCGGAGAAGCGGGAGAGACCGAGAAGCGTTTTGTCCGAGATGAGTTGCCGGATTTCGGACACAGCACCGCTCCTCGTCTCCATCGCCTCCCTATTATGGAAAGGAACGATGGCAAGGATTTCGGAGGCGCTCGCCTCGCTCCTGGCGTACCCCGAGATGACCTTCAACACCTTGTCGAATTCGAGGGATTTGAGCGTCTTATTATCCACTACTCGTCCGCTCCTTTTTCGTCGTACTTCTTCACCGAGCGCTTCCTACGTTTCGCCTTCTGTTTTTTAATCTTTTCCATCTTTTTGTCCTTTACGCTCTTCCCGGTCTGGAGCGCCTCTATCTTTTCGAGCAGTTCCCGCCGCGCCAGGAAACGGTTCACCGACTGGCTCCGCTCCTTCATGCATTTAACGTCCAGCCCTGTGGGGAGATGTTTCAGGTAGACCGACGACGAGGTCTTGTTGATCTTCTGCCCGCCCCTCCCCGAGGCACGGATGAATTTCTCCAGGAAATCTTCTTCACGAACGCCAAGTTCTTCCATCTTTCTTTTCAGCTTGGCGTTCTTTTCGGGTGTTACGGCAAAATCAGGCACGGGGAATCTCCGGGGCGTTATATTTTGGAATCGTTATTTGTTCCATCAGGGCAGACACGCGGGATGCCCCTACATTTGTCTTTTTCTATTTGTCCTATTGCTATCTCCCTCTCCCTTGAGGGGAGAGGGCTGGGGTGAGGGTGATCCACAAATATCAAAGTACCCCCTCCCCTCAATCCCCTCCCACCGGGGGAGGGGGACTTATATTATTGGACACCCACGAACTCAAGATTTTAAATATGCACTGTAGGGGCACGGCCTGCCGTGCCCTTTTATACCTGTTTGGGCGAGGCAGGCCTCGCCCCTACAATTGATTCAATGTTTAGATATTTCGGTGCATCCCCGCGTCGAGATGATTTCACACATCGTTAATTTATTTCGGTGTGAGGACACGCCGAAACATCAAACCAGGGCAGACACATGGGTCTGCCCCTACGTGGGACGTTATTCATTTAATCATCGTAGGGGCCTGCCCTTTATTTCGGGCACCCACGAGGGGCGCCCCTACGACCATGACTTCAAATATGCACTGTAGGGGCACGGCCTGCCGTGCCCTTTTATGTCCATTTGGGCGAGGCAGGCCTCGCCCCTACAATTGATTCAACATTTGGATATTTCGGTGCGTCCCCGCGTCGAGATGATTTCACACATCGTTATTTGTTTAGGTGTGAGGACACGCCGAAACATCAAATCAGGGCAGACACATGGGTCTGCCCCTACGACCATGACTTCAAATATGCTCTGTAGGGGCACGGCAGGCCGTGCCCTTTTATGTCCATTTGGGCGAGGCAGGCCTCGCCCCTACAATTGATTATGGCATTTCGGCGCGACTCGCACCGAGATATCACAGCAGGCAAACCCTCAAACAAACCCGTGCGCAAAAATCGCGCCCGAGGCGGCTGCGCCGAGGGAGAGGGCGAGGAGGACCCAATGGAGGACGTTCATCCGCTTGAAGACGTCTTCGATCTCCATGTCCTGCCCCTTTTCACTCGCCAGCCTGTCGAGCATCTTCTTGATAATAAGCGGCTCGAGTCCGAAGAGCATGATAATCCAGAAGATCCAGACGACGATCATGAAGAGGAGAAAACGGCCCTCCTTTTCGAAGAGGACGTCTTGCAGTCCGAGAAAAAAAAACATGACAAACCCGGTGACGCCAACAAGGGCGCTGTAGACCCTCGCCATGGGGGCAAACCTGTGCTCGATCCGCTGGAAGAGAAGCACCTTTTCCAGCGGGTGCGCCATTTTGACAATCATGGGGAGGATGAGAATGGTGATGAAGGCGAGCCCCCCGATCCAGATGACGGCGAGGAGAAGATGGAGAATATGCATAATGGGATAGAGAAGATCGGTCATGGTTCTGTTACCTCACAATATGTTTTTTAGAAAAGCATGAAATGCTCAGAATTTTCCCGAGCGAAGGATGACGAGGGCGAGGAGGAAGCCGAAAAGCCCCGCCACGACGAAACCGGCGAAACCGAGGATGGGAAAGCCGAGAAAGAGCGGCCCCTTCCCCGTCATCATGATAAGCGACGAGCCGATGATGATGGCCGAGATGACGAGCCCGAGGGAAAGGCGGTTGCTGGAGCGGTCGATCTCGTCGATGAGATTGTCGAGGCCGATATGGACGAAATCGATGGTGAATTTGTCGTTGACGAGTTTCTTCATGAGCTGCCTCACCTGGCCCGGAAGAACCCGCGCCGTCTTGTCCATCTCACGGGTAAAGGCGCCCACCTCCTTTGCCATCCTCCCCGGAGAAAGCCAGAGGCGGAGCAGTTCCGCCGCGTATTTCTGGCCCGTGCTCAGCATGTTCAGGTCCGGATCGAGTTGCCGTACGAGCCCTTCCAGTTCGAAGATGCACTTGTCGAGAAGAATAAGATCAACGGGGAGTTTCACCTTATACTGCGCCGCAATCCGTGTATACTCCATGAGGAGTTCGCCCAGCCTCGCCTCCTTCAACGGCTTGGTGAGATAGGTCTCCAGCAGCTCACGGTAGTCCCGCTCGAAGGAACTGATGTCCGTCCCTTCTTCGGTCACCAGCCCCATGTCGAGATAGTTCTCCACGAGCATCTTATAATCACCCTTCATGATCGCCGCGAAAACATTGGCCAGGCTCTCGCTCATCTCTTCCGAAACGCGGCCCACGATCCCGAAATCGACGTAGGCGATCTCCTCTTCGCCGACGACAAAGATATTCCCCGCATGGAGGTCGCCGTGAAAGAGGCCGAACTGGAAGACCTGGGAGAAAAAGATATCCATGAGAAGTTCGCCCACCTTGCCGCAGTCGATCCCTGCCGCCTTTAACGCAACCGTATCGTCCACCCTGATCCCCTTCACCTCTTCCAGGGTGAGCACCTTCGCCGTCGTCTGCTCCCAGAAGACGTTCGGGATTTTCACCCGGCTGTCCCCCTTAAAATTCTGGGAGATTTTAACCATGCTGCTCGCCTCGCGGGTGAAGTCCATCTCTTTTAAGATGCTTCTCGAAAATTCGGAGACGATCCCCACAGGGTCGTAGATTTGGCTTTCCGGCACATAGCGCACGATGAGCCGCGCCATGATGTACATAAGCTCGATGTCGGTATTAATGATCCGTTCGATGTGGGGCCGCTGCACTTTGACGACGATGGACGTACCGTCGAAGAGGGTCGCCCTGTGGACCTGCGCAATGGAGGCCGCCGCAATGGGGATTTCTTCGAAGGAGGAGAAGACCTCTTTTAAGGGAAGTTTAAACTCGCTCTCGATGAGCCGCTTTACCTCTTCGAAGGGGAAGGGGGGGACCTCGTCGAGGAGACGCCTGAATTCGCGCGAAAAATCGGGGGGGACGAGATCGGGCCGTGAGGCGATCAACTGTCCCAGCTTGATGAAGGTGGGGCCGAGTTGCTCGAAGGCGAGCCGGGAGCGCTCCGCAAGGGAGAGGGTTTCCTTTTTTTCCGACAGCCTTTTTTTCTTAATGCGCCGGGGGAGGGGAACGAGGAGGTGAAGGTGGAGCCGTTCGGCCAGCGTATAGAGCCCGTGGCGCATGAAGATCCCCACGATAACTCTCAGCCGCCGTACGTTCCTGTAGGTGAGGTTGATCTTTCTGAATGGTCGAAACATTAAGCCCCCTTACGCTAGTTACGCCAAGGCAAAATCGATCCGTTTTTTTTCAACGTCCACACGGTCCACCCGCACCCGCACCTCTTCACCGATGCGGAAGCATTTTTTCCTTTTCTCCCCCGTGAGGGAATGCCCCTTCTCGTCGAAGTGATAATAGTCGTCGTCGAGGGAGGTGACATGGACCAACCCCTCCACGAAGAGTTCCTCCAGTTCGACGAAGAGACCGAAGGCGGTAACGCCGGTGATAAATCCCATATATTCGTTTCCTACCTTGTCCCGCATGAACTGGACCTTCTTAAGTTCCACAACGTCCCGCTCGGCCTCCATGGCGCGCCGCTCTCTGGCGGAGGTCTCCTCCCCCATAACGGCAAGGCCCGCCAAAAGCTTATCCCGCCCCTTTTGGTCCATCCCCTTCTTCTCCCTGAGGGATTTCTTCAGTATACGGTGGATGATGAGATCGGGGTAGCGCCGGATGGGCGAAGTAAAGTGGCAGTATTCCTCCGCAGCGAGGCCGAAGTGGCCGATATTCTTGTTGCTGTAGACCGCCTGTTTCATGGCGCGGAGCATGACGTGATTGATGGTCCTCTCTTCCGGTTTTCCAGACAGCATTTTGAGCAGCCGCTGAAACTCTTTCGGCTCCGGACTTTCTCCCCTTAGAGTATAACCGAAGTTGTGGATAAATTCCTTAAAATCAAAGATCTTTTCATCATTGGGGCGTTCATGAATCCGGTAGAGCAGGGGATACCCTCGCTTCGTCAGGAAGGCCGCTACCGCCTCGTTTGCCGCCAGCATACACTCCTCAATAATCATGTGGGCCACGTTCCGCTCCGAACGGACGATCGCCTCCACCCCGCCCTGGATATCGATAATAAGTTGCGCCTCGGGAAGATCGAAATTGATGCAGCCTCGCGCCTCTCTCACTGAATTCAGGCGGCCGTAAAGCTCCTCCAAGCAGGAGAGATCGGGAAGGACGTTAGCATATTTTTTCTTCAGTTCTGCGTCGGAATCAACGAGGATTCCCTTCACCTCTGTGTAGGTCATGCGAAAGTCGCTTCTAATAACGCTCGAATAGAAGCTGCTCTCCACGCAATTCCCGGTCGTATCGAAAAGCATCTCCGCCGTCATGGTGAGCCGCTCCACCTCCGGGTTGAGACTGCAAATCCCGTTGGAAAGTTTTTCCGGCAGCATGGGGTTACAGCGGTCGGGAAAATAGACGCTCGTTCCGCGGCTGTACGCCTCAACATCGAGGGGCGAGCCCTCTTTCACGTAATGACTAACGTCGGCAATGGAGACGAAAAGCCTGATCCTCCCATCCGATTCCTTAAGGACCGAGATGGCGTCGTCAAAATCCCTCGCCGTTTCGCCGTCGATGGTAACGGTAAGCTGTCCCGTCAGATCCCGGCGGTCCGCCTTGTCTTCATGACGCACCAATTCGGGCGACCCTTCGGCCTCGGCCAGCACTTCATCCGGAAAGACATCGGCAATCTCGTGCTTCAGAAGGATCGTCTTTATCTCCACCTCGGGATCGTCTGGCCGTCCAAGCGTGAGAACGATCCTCCCCTCGGGGTTTCTTTTGCCCGTGGGGTAGTCGGTAATTTCCACGTTCACTACGTCGCCGTCCTTCGCACCGCCGTCGCACCCCTTCGGAATGTAAATATCCTGGCTGATCCGCGCCTCCGCCGGAACGACGTAACCGAAGTTCTTCCCCTTATCGAAGCGCCCCACCAGGAGACGGTGAGCCCGTTCAACGACACGGATGATCCGTCCGTCCCGCTTCCCTCCCGGCTTGCATCCCTCTACCCGGACGACGACATGGTCGCCGTGCATCGCCTCCTTCACATTCCTGGCGGTAACGAAGACATCCTCCCCCCCTTCATCGGGGATGACAAAGCCGTAGCCGTCGGGGTGCCCCTGGAGCTTGCCGACTACGAGATTCATTTTCGACGGGATGCCGTAGCGACCTCCTCGAATCTTGACCACATCGCCATCGGAGATCATCGTCTCCATAATCCGCTTTAACGTGTTACGATCCTCCCGCTTCGCCCCGAGGTGCTTCATCAGCTCTTTCAGGGAGAGGGGCCTTGCTATTTCATCGCCGAGGATTTTGAGGAGTTTCTTTTTTTTAAATGCCATTGTTTCCTTTCAATTCGGGCCCACAAAAAAGGGCCGACAGCTACCACCGCAGAGTCAAAAAGAGCGGGGACGAATCCCCTCGAAGAGGGATTCAACTTGACTTTTTCCGCGCCCCTAGTATAGATTATACCCCTTTGCATTGCAATAAACTTGCATTTAAACGTGCCCAGGTGGCGGAATTGGTAGACGCGCTAGGTTCAGGGTCTAGTGGGAGTATTCCTGTGCTGGTTCGATTCCAGTCCTGGGCACCAACAATATCAAGGGTTTACGAAAGAGGGCCATTCGACCCTTTTCGGTTTTTGTGACACCTTGTGACTTAAAACAGCAAACCTCTAGCGCGGGTGTCGAAAAGCCTCTAACCCTCCGGGCGCAGCCACTCCCAAACATATTTTTTCAGCATTCGCTTTTTGAAACGCTGCACTTGGATTAGCACCTTACTTTCCGTTCTACCAGCGTTTCTTACAAAACCTCTTTAGTACATTTCTTAGGAATGAGAACCTAAAAAAAGCCCCAGGGCATAAGAACCGGGAGCTTGTTTTAAACTTCTTCGCTGATTTAGAGTTACCTCACTTTTTACGATAGGCCTTCCACTTCCACTCAAGCCCTATCTTACTTTCAGCCTCTCCAGTCATAACGTTATCTTCGGACATGACACCCTCGTAAATGGCGAAGTTGTTGTTGAAATAAAGGATGACGCGCCTTCCACGCTGTTCCCATCGGTCGTTGCCCCGGGTACGTTCATTGGGATGGAAGTTTTCCAGTTTTCCATCGCCGCGAAAAATCAGGTCGTACTCGCGTGCGCCTATCTCCGGCTCCTCATAGATAATGGTCCACCGGCTGCCGGTAATGCCTTGCGACGGTTCTTTGGCTTTGGCAGAGGCAAGTTTTGCTACATCCCCTTTGATTGTTTTTTTGCTTTTTTTTGACCTTTTCCTAACCTTCGTGGATTTCCTTTCCCCCCTTTTCTCCAAAGAATCGTCAGGCAAATCGATAGCAACGGGAGAAGACACCGGCCTCCTCTTTACCTTGCATCCCGGAAGGAAAGCAAATTGAACGAGAATTAAAGCGATGAGCGGGTAATTGAAATGCTTCATAATGGTCTCCACAAGCCTTTACTCGACAAACAGCGGGGACAATTTGGCCTAATCATCGCCCTTAAAATCATATCCAGTCTAGCAGCGTAGAGGGAAAATTGCAAACTCACCCATAAACCCTTGTCACCGGCTAATTATCATCTATAATAATAGACTCTTTCAAATTCAACTCGGCGCTTTGACCTGCACCTGGCCGAAACCATCTGGCAGATCCGGTTGAAAGCGGTGGAACTCCCTGCGGCAGCACCTCTTCCTCTAAAAGGGTAGTCCCATTAGCCATGAAGGGAAAGGAGAAATCTCTTGAGAAATAATTGCGGCGGCTGTCTTCATGGAAAAGAATTTAAGCCGGGCGGAAAAAAACCTTCTCCAGGCACGGTCTGGTGCAGCACAAGGTCCCTCCAGATGGGAAGGAATCGGGTCCTCTCCTGCTTCAAACCGAAAGGAGGCGCAAAAACAGGACGCTGCATGAACTGCAAATGGGCAAGCATCATGAAACCGAGCGGAGAGACGCCCGCCGTGGGCCATGTGTGGTGCAAGAAAAAGCATATAGAAATCCACAAGCACAGGAACATGGGATGCTTTGCACAAAAATGAACTGACCTGATGTCTCTCCGCAGACGACGGGTGAGCAATGAATAACACTCCTCCTCTGACTCGGCATCGGCCTTCCCGTAACGCCTGAAGTTGCCCCCTCCAAAAGCAATTCCTTTATCCGCACGGAGAGGGATATCTCCTTGTTTTTAACCGATTTACTGTGCTATTGTTTCCCTGTTCTTTTTGCCGGTGAGCAGAGTTGATTCCGGCCAAACACAGGATAACCAAACCTCGGGGATGGGCCGTTAAAAAAACGATAACATGACACTGTTCTTAAACTCTCTTCCCTTCATCCGAAACGCTGCTTTCTTTCTTCTCATTTTATTCCCTGCTGCCTCGCTGTCCGCCACATCCTATTACGGAAAAAATATCGCCGCTGTCGAATTCCAAACATCTTCCAGCATCCCGACAGACAACCTGCCGGGAATTGTTTTCGTAAAAAAGGGAGATGCCTACTCGACGGCCAACCTCAGGAAGAGCATCCGCTATCTCTACCTGACGGGCCTATTCTCACAGGTCACCGCCTACGGCAGGGAACGAGATGACGGCGTTGCACTTACGTTTCACCTTAAACCGCAACAGTGGGTTTATGAAATTAAGATAAA
This sequence comes from uncultured bacterium, assembly GCA_965372635.1. GTDB lineage: Bacteria > Desulfobacterota > JADFVX01 > JADFVX01 > JADFVX01 > CBDVDA01. Next base: position 11,730 of record CBDVDA010000006.1, read on the forward strand.
GGGAAACAAGGCGGTCCCCGACGACGAGATACGCCCCCTTCTCCCATTGAAGAGGGGAGGAGAGTTCTCACCGGAGGTTCTGAAAGAAGCGGAAGAAAAAGTCAAGGACATCTACGAGAAAAGAGGTTACTTCAACGTTGACGTCTCTACCGGCATTGAGACGGAAGGCCACGCCGTACTGGTTCGAATCACCGTCAGTGAGCGGCATTTTTGCCGGGTTTCTGAAATCCGTTTCGAAGGAGAACCTCTTCTCGGACGAAAAAAGCTGCTTAGAGTAATGGAATCGAAAGAAGGGAAACCTTTAAGCCGGATAGCGCTCGAAAAAGACAGCAAGAAGCTGATCAAACGGTACCATGAGGAAAACTACCTGGAGGCAGAGCTGTCGGAACCTGTCATTTCTTTCGGCCCCGAAAGAGAAAGCGCCGTCGTCGCCTTCACAGTCAAGACGGGTCCAAAATACAGAATCACTTTTGTAAACAACCGCCATTTCTCCAACAAGAAACTGCTTAAAATCGTGAGGCCCGAGGCGGTCGTTGTGGCGCCGTCCAGTATTTCGGAGAGATGGCGGAGGCTTATCACCCGGGCCTACACGTCAGAGGGGTTTCCCTTTGCCAAGGTAACCGCAGAAGAAGAACAGTCGAAGGGAGAGAAGATCATTACCTTCCGGATAAACGAGGGAAAGCGTTTTCATACCGGTGAGATCGGCATCCTCGGCAACAAGATGTTCAGCCGGAAGAAACTCCTCTCGCTCATGGAATCGGCAAAAGGTTTTTTCTCAAAGCCCTATTCGGAAGACCGCCTCAAGGAAGATATAGGGAGGCTTCGCCGGTTTTACGAGATCAAAGGTTATTCGGCGGCAAAGATCAACTATGAAACAATCTTTCCTGAGAGTGATGACAAAGCGAATATCCTCATCACCATCTCCGAAGGTCCGAAAAGAATTATTGAGACCATCGAATTCAAGGGAAACAGCACCTTTGTAAAAAAAGACCTTCTTCAAATGGCAAATCTCCAGGAAGGAACGCCCTTCAATTCCTCAGCGCCGGAAGAGGCCAAGGCCACTCTTCTCAAGGCCTATTCCAGCCGCGGATATCTTTACGTAAAAATAACGGCAGAGACTCTACTTTCTACAGACGGGGAAAAGGCCGAGATCATCTTCTCCATCGAAGAAGGCCCAGAGGTAAGGACTGGAAAGATCATACTCAAGGGGAACAGGAAAACGAAGGATAGAATCATCACGAGGGAACTAACTCTCAAGAGCGGCCAGATCTATGATACGGAAAAGGCGCTTCAAGACCGGCACCGACTGAACAGGATGGGGCTTTTCAGAGGGGTCGATTACTCCCAGATCGATCCGGACAAGAAAGAAGGCGTAAAAGACATCCTCATTAAGGTAAACGAGAGAAAACCGGGCAGCGTGGCCGTAGGGCTAGGCTACGCGACGGACGTCAAGCTGAGAGGCTTTGTAGACGTTTCCTACAAAAACATCGGGGGAACCGCCAGGACTGTCCGCCTGAGAGGGGAGGCGAGTGAGATCGACAGGAAAATCCTTCTCGGCTACAGGGAGCCCTGGCTTCTCGGCTTCAGGGTCGATGGCAGGATCAACCTCCTCTACCAACTCCACGAAGCAGACAGCTACGACATAAGGAAGGAAGGGATCGTTTTCGGCCTCGACAGGAAGCTCTCCGACTATTCGCGGCTTTCCCTCCAGTATAATCTCGAAAAAAACAGGTACTCCAATGTTCAGCCGGGAGCGGGACAGACGGCGGGAGACAACAGGCTCGCCAGCATCGGTCCGCTTCTGATCCGGGATTCGAGGGACGACCCCTTTAATCCCGGAAGGGGCTCTGTCAACATCGTCCGCTATGAAATTGCCGACGATGCCATCGCCTCCGATGAGGAGTTCCGGAAAGCGACACTTCAGTCAGGCTGGTATTACCGCATTTTCCCAAGGCTGACGGGCGCCCTTTCACTGAGATTGGGCAATATCGATCTCGTGGGCGACAGCGTGGAGGTCCCCATCGACAAGCGGTTCTTTCTAGGTGGACGGACAACGGTGCGAGGGTACAGGGAGGATTCCATCGGCCCGAAGACCGCCCTCGGAACGGCCATCGGCGGTGAGAAGATGGTTAACCTCAATGTGGAAGCGAGAATCAGGATTATAGGGAATTTCGGAGGGCTTCTATTCTACGATGCGGGCAACGTCTGGCTGGAAAGCGAGCATGTCAAGCTTTCCGAGTTGCGGAAATCGGTGGGGCTCGGCCTTAGCTACCTTACCCCCATCGGCCCCTTGAGCCTCGAATACGGGAGCAAGTTGGAGAGAAAGCCCGGGGAAAGCTCGGGGGAGTGGTATTTCACCATTGGAAACATCTTCTGACAAAAAGACATTTTTTTAACCGACAGTAACAGGTTTAACCTGCCATATTTCACGCGCATATTCGGCAATGGTCCGGTCGCTCGAAAATTTCCCCATCTGTGCCACATTGATAATCGATTTCCGAACCCATTGCTCCCGGTCTTCATACTCACACCCGACCCGCTCCTGACACGCCACGTAGTCGGCATAATCAGCCAGCAGGAGATATTTATCCCCCTGGTGAAGCAGGGAATCTGTAACAGGCCGGAAGAGATCGGGCGAAGAGGGAGAGAAGTAACCGCTGCCGATCATATCGAGTACCCGTTTCAATTCGGCATTGCCGTTGTAATAATCCATCGGATCGTACCCCTTTTGTTGCAACGCCTCCACCTCCCCGGAAGTCAGTCCGAAGATAAAGATATTCTCTTCCCCCACCTCTTCCATAATCTCGATGTTGGCGCCGTCGAGCGTCCCTATGGTAAGCGCGCCGTTTAAGGCAAACTTCATATTGCCCGTCCCCGACGCCTCCGTCCCCGCCGTGGAAATCTGCTCCGACAAGTCCGTTGCCGGGATAATCAATTCGGCCAGGGACACGTTGTAATTGGAGAGAAAAAGCACCTTCAACTTCCCCTCGCAATCGGGGTCGGAATTGACAATGTCGGCCAGATTGTTCATGAGCTTGATAATAAGCTTTGCCATAAAGTAGGCCGGGGCCGCTTTGCCGCCAAAAAGTATCGTCCGGGGGATAAAGGCCCCTTTTGGATTATCTTTGATGCGGTTATAGAGCGTGATCACATGGAGGAGATTGAGGAGTTGGCGCTTGTATTCGTGCATCCTCTTCACCTGAACATCGAACATGGAAGCGACATCGACATCGATACCGATTTCAGCGCTGATATAGTCCGCCAGGGCCACCTTGTTCACCTGTTTCACCCCGTGCCACACTTCCCTGAACGCGTGGTCTTCGGCGAGAGGCAGCAGTTTTTTTAACTCCGAAAGGTCCTTGACCCAGCCGTCGCCGATCTCTCCCGTAATCAGACCGGAAAGACCTGGGTTCGATTTCTTCAGCCATCGCCTCGGCGTAATTCCGTTGGTCTTGTTCTGGAATTTACCGGGATCGAGTTCATAAAAGTCGGCAAAGACCCTCTCCTTCAATATCTCAGAATGAAGGGCAGCCACCCCGTTTACCGTATGGCTCCCGATGATCGCCAGGTTCGGCATCCGGACCATCCTCACCGGCTCCTCTTCGACAACAGACATCCGCCGAAGCCGGTCAAGATCGCCGGGCCACCTCCGTTTAACCCGGTCCAGGAAGCGGTGGTTGATCACATAGATGATCTGCATATGGCGGGGAAAGAGTTTTTCCATGATCTCGGCAGGCCACTTCTCCAACGCCTCCGGCATGACCGTATGGTTCGTGTAGGCGAAGGTACTGACGGTAATCTCCCACGCCTTGTCCCAGCCAAGGTCCTCCTCATCTATCAACAGCCTCATCAGTTCCGGGATGGCAATGGCCGGGTGGGTATCATTCAGTTGAATGGCCACTTTGCAAGGGAACTGATTGAAATTCCTGTGCGTCTTTTTGTAGCGCCTTATAATATCCTGCAAGCTGGCGGAAACGAAGAAGTATTGCTGCTTCAAGCGGAGTTCCTTCCCCTCCCGCACCTGGTCGCTCGGGTAGAGAACGCGGGAAATATTCTCCGTTTCGTTCTTGTGCTGAACGGCCCCTATATAATCGCCGCTGTTAAAAAAATCGAGGTCGAAGGCGCGCGTCGATCTCGCCTCCCAGAGTCTCAGGTTGTTAACCGTATTGCAGTCGTATCCGGGGACGGGCATGTCGTAGGCCATGGCCATCACGTCCTCCGTATCGATCCACTCGGCCCTGAAACGGCAGTCGCCGTCGCGGTACTGGTTAACGCGGCCGTAGAATTTCACCTTATAGAGATGCTCCGGCCTGGCAAACTCCCAGGGGTTGCCGTGGCGCAGCCAGTTATCCGGCGTCTCCACCTGGTAGCCGTCGATAAGCTTCTGAAAAAAGATCCCGTACTCATAGCGGATCCCATACCCGTAACCCGGTATGCCGAGCGTCGCCATGGAATCGAGAAAACAGGCGGCAAGCCTGCCGAGGCCGCCATTCCCGAGCCCGGCATCCCACTCGAATTCACCTATCTCTTCGAGAGTATATCCGAGGTCGTGCAACGCATCGTGGCACGCATCGAGAAGGCCGAGGTTAACCAGGCTGTTCCCGAGCGAGCGCCCGATGAGGAATTCGAGGGAAAAATAATAGACCCGTTTTGCGTCGCTCTCGTAATACGCCTGCTGGGTCTTCAGCCACCGTTCAATCAGGTGATCCCTCACAACGTAAGCCATTGCCATGAAGACATCCAAATCCGTTTTGGAATATTCGTCCCTGGCGAGGGAATATTCGAGGTGCAGTTGAAAGGCTTTTTTGAGAGAATCGATGTCGGTCCGGTTGAAGCAGTCGTCACCATCATCGACTCGAAGGGTCTGAACTTTTTTCGTCATTCTTTATACGCCTGATTTTTACGGTTACGTTTTAAGATTTAGCATACCATGAAGTTCAAGAAAAGGGAGGACGCCCTCGAAGAAATTTCCTGTACAGTGAGAAACCAATCGTCTCATCTGGTTGATTTTTACGAGGCAAGCCGGTCAATCAGTGAGTGAAAGGACTTCTTCCGGGAAACTTTGGCTTTCTTCTGCACCGGCACGTTCTACTTCTACGATTTCCCCCTTTTTGACAGTCAGCAGAAAGAGGTCCTTATCCACATCACCCGTTTCCGTTACCGACGTCTTGCCTGTCGCGCCCTTGAAATCCTTCAGCAGGAGGAGGGCATCCCTCATCTCCACCCGCGACCTAGCCTCATCGCGCCTGATGATATCGACAACCATTTTCGTCGCATCATAGGCCTGCGCTTCAAATGTTCCCGGCCTTTCATCAAAGGCGGATTGAAAGGCCTTTGTAAATTCCGAAGCCGGCAAGTACCGGCTGTCGGCATAAAACCCGTCAGGGAAAATGGCCCCCTCCACATAATCTCCCCCCATGGTGACGAGTTTCGGCGAATTCCAGCTATTCGGCCCGAGCAATTTAACGTTGTAGACATCGTTGAATACCAGTTGCGGCGCAATCATGGCCGCCTTGTCGTAACTGTCGGGAATGAAGACCGCTTCGAAATCGATGACGGGACGCAAACGGTCGTGCTCCTCCTTTTCCTTCTCTTTCTTTTCGTTTACCCCTTCCATACCGACCAGCTTTTTGATTTCCTTGCCGAAATCGTACTGTTCCTTATCATATCCCACAATGCCGACGACCTCACCGCCCAGCAGCAAGACGTCATTCCAGAATTGATAAGTCAACGCCTCTCCGTAAAGATCGGTCGGGTAAAGAATGGCAAACCTTTTTATGGAAAGCTCGTTGATAAAATATTCCGAAAGCGCCCGTGTCTGGAGCCGAGCCGTTAAAGAGTTCCTGAAAATAAAGTTCCCCGTCTCCGGGATGCCCATTTTCTGGCTGAGCGCTACCAAAGGAAGCCCCTTCTCCTGCGCCCTTTCTGCGGCAACTTCCGCAACGCTGCCGAGAAGCGGACCGATGACGGCGATAACCTTGTCTTTTTCGAAAAGTTCATCTACCGCCTTCGCCGCCCGCCCCGGCTCCCCCCGTGAATCTTTTATCACAAGGTTAATCGCTTTCCCCTCACTCGCCGAAAAGACACCGGCCGCCAGTTGAATCGCCTTTAATACCTTCTGTCCATAGGCTCCATAGCTGCCGGAGAGGGGGAGGATGCATCCAATCCTGTCGGACTTGACCTCCAACCGCTCACGAATCACCTGGAGCAGGTCTTTCAGCTTAAGCTGCACATCCTCAAGGGAAGTGACCTTGAACTCTTTTTCTATCTCCTCTCTTGCCTCCTCGTAAAGTTCTTCATCTACCTTCTTTGCGATGAGAGCATATCGCCCATACTGGCGAACATATTCACTCTCTGACTGTTCAGTCACCCTTTGAAGAACTTCCGTGGAAAACTTCTCTTCAAGAATAAAGTCGATCCTTTTTTTGAGCTTCCTCTCATCTTCTTCTCCTGGCTTTTCTTTCAGCACCTCCGCATACCGGTCAAGGGCCTCCGATTGCCGCTCAAGGTTAAAGAGACTGTCGGCAATCGCCGTCCTGACAACAATCTTTCTCCGCCGGTCCAGCGGCAATTCAAGCAAGCTGTTAAATGCCTGCAAGGCGTCATTAAAGTTTCCACTTTTGAAATTGGCGACGGCAAGTTTGAATTTTGCCTCGCCAAAAAGGTCCTGGCCCACATAATCGGTAACAATCTTCTGAAAATAACCGATGGCCGACTGAAGATCATTACTCTTGAGTGCTATCTCTCCCTGCATAAAATAGGCATCGTCGGCCAGCCCGGATTCGGGGAAACGTTTTGTGAAAGAAGCAAATTTCTCAGCGGCAGCATCAAGCTCGCCCCTGTTGAACGCCTCTTCTCCCAGCCGGTAAGCCCTGTTTATCTCCTTATCGTCTTTCTCTATCTGCCCGGCAATCATATCGGAAGAGGCTCGCCCTCCGACCTCCCCCGTTGACGTTTTTTTAGCGGATGGTGTTGCGCAGCCGAGGGCAAAAAGAGCCGCTGCAAACAGGAAGGGAGCAACTCTCGTCCAGAAGGGTGCAAAGCTGCGACAGGCTCCCGGAAAAGAGGAAAGTTCCTTCTCTTTCATTTCTTTCATCTTGGATTTCACCTTAGTAGTCTCATATGCGTCAACACGTCACTGGCCAGCGCCGGGGACTCTATTTTTATCGAAAGTTCGTTATTTAAGGCGAGGGCTGAATGTGTCAGGTTGTGGCTTCCGAGGAAAACCGTTTTTCCATCGATGACGACCGCTTTGGTATGCGTCGTCCGTCGTGGACCGTCGAAAACCACATCCACCCCTCCCCTTTCGAGTTTCTCCGCTGTCGCTCTGTTATCCGGCGTTACCCCGGCATTGTCCCTCTTTCCCCGCTCCAGAAAAACGGAAACCCTCACCGACCGTTTCGACGCATCGATAAGCGCCTGCATTATTCGATTCGCCCTGTTCGACGGCCTGTCCGTCGTTTTAAAGATAAACATGGAAAGAGCGATCTCTTCTTTCGCACCCTCAATCGATTTTAAAAGCTCCGGGAAATAGTCCGCGTTTCGTAGCAAGCCCGTCTCACCCGTCCAGACACCAACCTCATTTTTCACCTCGATATAGTCAGGAGAACGATCAACAATGGCAAGGTCGCTTCCCCCCGTCAATTTCACAAAAGGGCGGATTTTCTCCAGGGTTTTCATTCCTATCCCTTTAACAGAGATGAGAGAGTCTACCGTTTTGAAGGAACCCTTTTTCTCCCTGTGGGAAAAGATAGCCTCCGACTTTACGTCTCCAAGAGAAGGGAGTAAGATGAATTCTTTTTGGGTGGCCGCGTTAACATTCAACTTCCCCGTCAATGTGAGGGCGGCACCGGCAGAGGAAGGGAAAAGGAGAGTTCCAAAAAGGACAAAAAAGAGGCATGGGACATAGAAGCGGGGAACAAAAGCCTTAGCAGAGGCCGATGAGCGGGGGGCAAGAAGAAAAGCCCCTAGGGCAGGGGCTCGAAGCCCTTCAGATATCGACAATTATCCAACCTCAAAAAAAGTGTTTTAGAAGGGAACTACGCCCACGTGCCATTCTATCCTTTCTGCCGGAAAAATCAACCAAAAAGCTCCTTCAACTTGTCAAAAAATCCTTTCTGGATCGGGTGGGCCTCTTCGCCGGTCTCCTTTGCGAATTCATTAAGCAATTCTTTCTGCCGATTGCTTAAGCGGGTCGGCACCTCGACTTTGAGCACCACATGCTGGTCTCCCTTGCCGTAACCACGATGATCGGGGAAGCCTTTCCCTTTCAGTCTCATCACCTTGCCGGGCTGGGAACCTGCTGGAACCTTCATCTTCACCTTGCCGTTCAAAGTGGGTATCTCGATCTCCGCCCCGAGCGCCGCCTGATTAAAACTGATAGGGACCTCGCAAATAATTTCGTTCCCTTCCCTGATGAAAAAAGGGTGTGGCTCCACATTGATCACCACATAAAGGTCGCCCGGAGGGGCGCCCATAGAGCCGGGTTCACCTTCACCGGAGAGCCTGAGCCGCATACCGCTCTCCACGCCGGGAGGAATTTTAATGGAGAGGTTCTTCTCCGTCTCCAGCCTCCCCTGCCCCTTGCATCCTTTGCAGGGGTCTGTTACGGTTCTCCCCCGCCCCCCGCACCGCCCGCATGTCCGGCTGACGGTAAAGAAACCCTGAGAGGTCCTGATCTGCCCGCTCCCCTGGCAAGTCTCGCAGGCATCACTCTTCCCCCCCGTACCGTTGCACTGGTGGCAGTCTTCCGACGCAGGAAAGCGAATCGTCGTTTCCTTCCCGAAGGCCGCCTCTTCGAAGGTAATGTCGAGATTGTATCGAAGATCTGCGCCCCGCTCACCCCGCCCCCGTCTTGCACCGCCTCCCCCGAAAAAGTCGCCGAAAAGGTCCTCGAAAGCGTCGCCAAATCCGCCTCCACCGAAACCGGCGTCCTTGAAACCACCGAACCCCTGCCCTCCCATGGAATGCCCGAACTGGTCATAGGTGGCTCTTTTTTGTGCGTCGCTGAGAACTTCGTAGGCCTCGTTGGCCTCTTTGAACTTGTTCTCCGCCTCCGCATTACCGGGGTTTTTATCAGGATGATACTGAACGGCCAGCTTCCTGAACGCCTTTTTTACCTCAGTATCGCTGGCATTTTTGTGTACGCCGAGAACGTCGTAATAATCTCTTTTCGACAAATCAAAAGCTCCTTACTTAAAAATAAATAAGCCCAAAAGGCTCTGGGCTTATTTAAAAAATCATTTCCTATTCCATATTCAGGCCGAGGTTCTTAACAGCAACCTGAAGCTGGAAACTTATTTCTTTTCTTCGTCCTTAACCTCTTCGAATTCGGCATCCACCACATCGTCTTTCTTGCCCCCTTCACCACCGCCGCCTTCGGCCTGCCCTTCCTCGCCACCCGGCGCACCGGAAGACGCCTCGGCATACATCGCTTCGGCCAGTTTGTGTGACGCCTGCCCCAATTCTTCCGTTGCCTTCTTTATCTCCTCAGAGTCCGTTCCCTCCATCGCCTTTTTCGTCTTTTCAAGGCATTCTTCGATCTTCTTCTTCGTTTCATCATCGACCTTGTCTCCATGTTCCTTGAGAGACTTTTCCGTCGAGTAGGTAAGCGTATCGGCCTGGTTTCTCGCCTCCACGAGGTCCTTTCGTTTCTTGTCTTCATCGGCATGGGCCTCGGCGTCCTTCACCATACTTTCTATCTCCTCTTCCGAAAGCCCGCTCGACGCCGTGATCTTGATCGACTGCTCCTTGCCTGTGCCGAGGTCCTTGGCCGATACGTGGAGGATACCGTTAGCATCGATATCAAAGGTCACCTCTATCTGCGGTACGCCGCGAGGCGCCGGCGGGACACCAACCAGTTCAAATCGACCGATCGTCTTATTGTCCGCCGACATCTCCCTCTCCCCCTGCAACACATGAATAGAAACGGCCGGCTGATTATCGGCGGCAGTAGAAAAAGTCTGGGTTTTCTTGCTCGGAATGGTGGTATTCTTTTCGATCAGCTTCGTCAGCACTCCACCGAGGGTCTCTATGCCGAGAGAAAGGGGAGTCACGTCGAGAAGGAGAACATCCTTCACGTCACCCCTCAAAACCCCTCCCTGGATCGCCGCACCGATGGCAACAACCTCGTCGGGGTTAACCCCTTTATGCGGATCCTTCCCGAATATCTTCTTCACCCGCTCCTGTACGGCAGGCATACGCGTCATGCCGCCCACGAGGATAACTTCGTCCAGATCCGACGAACCGATTCCCGCATCTTTGAGGGCTGTTTTGCAAGGTCCCTCAAGCTTGCCGAGAAGTTCCGCCACCAGACCTTCCAGCTTTGCCCGCGTTAATTTGATATTCAGGTGTTTCGGGCCGGACTGGTCCGCCGTAATAAAGGGGAGGTTGACGTCGGTCTCCATAGAAGAGGAGAGTTCCATCTTCGCCTTTTCAGCGCCCTCTTTAAGGCGCTGAAGCGCCATTTTGTCTTTCTTAAGATCAATCCCCTGGTCTTTCTTGAACTCATCGGCAAGATAATCAATGACCCGCTGGTCGAAGTCCTCACCGCCGAGAAAGGTATCCCCGTTGGTCGATTTTACTTCGAAAACCCCTTCACCCAGTTCGAGGATGGAGATGTCGAAGGTCCCCCCCCCAAGATCGAAGACGGCGATCTTCTGGTCCTTCTGGTCGGCCAGGCCATAGGCAAGAGCTGCCGCCGTCGGTTCGTTGATGATTCTAAGGACGTTGAGACCTGAAATCTTTCCGGCGTCCTTCGTCGCCTGCCGCTGCGAATCGTTGAAGTAGGCAGGGACGGTAATAACAGCATCGTTCACCTCTTCGCCGAGGTAATCTTCAGCCGTCTTCTTCATTTTCTGGAGAATCATGGCAGAAATTTCGGACGGGGAGTAATCCTTCCCTCTCGCCTGTACCCAGGCATCGCCGTTTTTCGCCTTCACAATCTTGTAGGGGCAGATTTCGATATCTTTCTTGACCTCTTTACTGCTGAACTTACGGCCAATAAGACGTTTCACCGCATAGATGGTATCTTCGGGGTTCGTCACCGCCTGCCGCTTGGCAACCTGCCCCGCAAGCCGCTCACCGCTTTCGGTGATGGCGATCATGGAAGGCGTTGTCCTCCCCCCTTCGGCATTGACAATAACCTTCGGCTCATTTCCCTCCATGATAGCCACACAGGAGTTGGTCGTACCGAGGTCTATTCCTATTATCTTACTCATTTAAAATCTCCTCTCTTTTGTCAAAAAATCTGTTCTCATCTCTCTTGAACAGGTGGACGCTTCCGCCCGTTTTTTTAGTTTTATTTTTTTCCCTCACCGGCGTCTTTTTCAGAGCGCTTGGAGACAACTACCATGGCGGGCCTGATGAGCCGTTCCTGTAGCATGTAGCCTTTCTGGAATTCACTGACGACGATGTTCGGTTCATGGTCGGCGCTATCGATCTGCTGAACCGCTTCGTGCCGTTCCGGGTTGAAAGGTTCTCCCACGGACTGCACAGGGGAGACGCCGAGATCGGCAAGCACCTTCTGAAAGAGGTCGAGGGTCATCTTCACACCATCCAGGAGCGCACCGCCCTCCCCGGCCTCCTCGGCATGGGCCAGCGCCCTCTCCAGGTTGTCCACCACGGGAAGCAGTTCCCTTACCACTTTCTCGTTGGAATATTTAACAAAATCCTCTTTTTCCCGGGTCAACCTTTTTTTGAAATTTTCCGTCTCTGCACCGACCCGGAGAAAACGGTCAGTCAACTCCGCCTTCTCTTTTTCGAGAACCTCCACCTTCGCCTGGAGCGTTTCAACTTCTTTTTTAAGCCCCCTGCTTTTTCTCGGAGAACGCTTCTTCTCCTTCCCCGCCTCATTTTTTATTTCAACGGTCTTCGCTTTTTCTTCGCTGCCAGCCATCAGTCCTCCGGTATAATACTGTTCAATTTTCTTCTGTCGGAAAGTGTCTCGTACATATTCGCCGTTACAAATCCTAGAAGAGCATTCGTCGTTCTAAGTGAAAAATAACAACGCCCTGCCCCTTTGTCAAGGGGCGGCAGCAAGAGATGGCAAAGAATAATCGGCCTTCTTTTTCAGCCTGCCCTTCTCCCGCTCTTCTCTCTCCGAGAGCCACCCTTCTGTCAATCTGCACCCAATGATTTTTTCAAAGCGCTCTGTCAAGGCTCTAATTATCTCATCTCTTCCGAGAAGGCAGCCTTCCCGCTTCAATGTGGTAAAACAATCTCCGCCTTGATCCTCCACTCCGAGAAGGGAAGAATAGAGTTGGTCATTCATATCGAGGAGAAGAGAGCCATGCTGAAGGAAGGCCTCCTTCCCAATCTTCTGGGCGCTCCCGGCGATTTTTTTTCCAGCAACACCGATCTCGTAAGGCGTAGACGTAGTAAAGCAGGCCTGTTTTTTTGAATAGTAACTCACTGAACGGCCCTTCTCGGCAAGGGATGCATCGATGCCGATCTCCCTTAGCGACTCGACCTGCCAGCGGGCGAGAAGAACGTAAATATTTTTAAGACTGGGAGGTGCCGGGAAGTTCTCAAAGGGTGAAAAAACGGAATAGGTGATCTCGTGCTGATGGAGAACTGCCCGCCCCCCCGTAAGACGCCGAACGACATCGACACCCCTTTCACGACACCGGGCCAAAAGAGACTCATCTATTTTCTGGAAATATCCGATGGAAAGGGTCGGTCTAAGCCAGGAATAAAACCGTAAGGTGGGACGGGTACCGGCCTTGAAAAGGGCCTCGTCGATGGCCATATTGGAACGGCCGTCCAGCGGAGAGGAGAGGATCAGCCTCCAGTCACTCAACTATCGCCGTCTCTCGACGAATTTCGTGTCCGTATCGCCTGAGAGGAAGTCCGGGTCTCTCAGTATTTGTTTAAAGAAAGGGATCGTCGTCTTCACCCCCTCGATAATATATTCATCGAGAGAGCGGTACATCCTCTGGATCGCCTCGGCCCGCGTCTCCGCATGGACGATCACCTTTCCGATGAGAGAATCGTAATAGGGCTGGATCACATACTGGTCATAGACGGCGGAATCGACGCGCACACCGAGGCCGCCCGGCACATGATAATAGGTGATCTTTCCGGGCGAGGGGAGGAAATTCACGGGGTCCTCCGCGTTTATCCGGCATTCGATGGCATGGCCGTTGAATTTGATGTCCGACTGTTTGTACCTCAATTTTTCTCCTACGGCAGAGAGAATCTGCTCCTTAACGATGTCCACACCCGTCACCATCTCCGTGATCGGGTGCTCCACCTGAACCCGCGTGTTCATCTCCATGAAATAGAACTCGTCCCCTTCGAGAAGAAATTCGATAGTCCCCACATTGGAATAATCGACTTGCTTCGCCGCAGCGACGGCGGCGTCACCCATCCTTTTTCTTAGTTCCGGCGTCATAATGGGGCAAGGAGCCTCTTCGAGGAGCTTCTGGTGCCGCCGCTGGATGCTGCACTCCCGTTCTCCGAGGTGGATCACATTGCCATATTTGTCGGCCATTATCTGGATTTCAACATGCCTCGGTTTCTCGCAATACTTTTCAATATAAACCTCGTCGTCTCCGAAAGCAGCCTTTGCCTCGGAACGGGTCGTCAGGAAGGCATTGCCGAGGCTCGTGGGGTTATGCACCACCTTCAGCCCTTTCCCGCCACCCCCGGCGGAGGCCTTGATGATGACAGGGAACCCTATCTCCTTTGATATTTTGATCGCCTCTTTTTCATTCTCGATCCTTCCCTCGCTTCCCGGAAGAACAGGCACGCCGGCAGCCTTCATCACCTCTCTCGCCTTGATCTTGTTTCCCATGAGGCGGATATTCTCGGCGCGCGGCCCGATAAATTTAATACCGCAGTTGTCGCAAACCTCTCTGAATTCAGCATTCTCGGCGAGAAATCCATAACCGGGATGAATGGCGTCGGCGTCGGTCACTTCGGCGGCGCTCATGAGCGAGGTAATGTTCAGGTAACTCAAAAGAGGATTGGCAGGACCGATACAGATGCTCTCATCGGCGAGCTTCACATGGAGGGCATCGGCATCCACATCGGAATGAACGGCCACCGTCCTGATACCCAGTTCCTTGCAGGAGCGGATAATTCTCAGGGCGATCTCACCCCTGTTTGCAATCAAGATTTTATTAAACATAGTGTTTTGTCAAGTCAGGTTTGTCTGATTATTTGTGAAAGAGAGCACCGGAGGGGCTAAAAAAAGAAGTGTTCATCCCCTCATCAAAGAGGATCGATCTCAAAAAGAGGCTCCCCATATTCAACGGGCTGACCGTTTTCGACAAGGACAGACATGATCTTTCCCTTAAATTCCGCCTCGATCTCATTCATCAGTTTCATCGCCTCCACGATACAGAGCGTCTGCCCTTTGGTAATAGTCTCCCCCTTCTCGACATAAGGGGGAGTCTCGGGCGAAGCCGACCTGTAGAAGGTGCCCACCATGGGAGATTTGATGAGTTTATATTTGCTTTCCACTTCTTTTTCTTCTTTCAAAGCCTCCACCTGTGGAACTGACGGTTGAACAGCAGCCTGTGCGGGGGCGGCTTGTCCCCCGGCTCTCACCACTCTCACCTTGGCCCCACCCTCTTCGACCTCTATTTCCTGGAGATCATTGTCTTTCAGAAGTTTAATAACCTTTTTTACATTTTTCAGATCCATGGTTTTCTCCTTTATTCCTTAACCCGTTCCACGTACTCCCCGCTCCGCGTATCGATCTTCAAAAGTTCACCTTCACCGATAAAGAGCGGCACGTTCACCTGTGCGCCCGTTTCGAGCTTCGCCGGTTTAGAGCCGCCCGAGGAGGTATCCCCTTTAAAACCGGGTTCCGTTTCGGCCACCCTCAAAGCAACGAAATTGGGCAATTCAACCCCAATCACTTTGCCGTTAAATTCCATCACGTCTACAACGGTGTTCTCCTTTAGGAAATCTTTCACGTCAACCACATTCTCTTCAGGGATAACGATCTGATCATAGGTATCGACATTCATGAAATGGTACCCCTCGGCATCGCTATAAAGATACTGCATGCCGCTTTCGACGATGTCGGGCTTTCCTACTTTTTCGCCCCCACGGAAGGTCTTATCCACCACACCGCCAGAGAGGAGGTTCTTAAGCTTGGTCCTGACGAAGGCCCCTCCCTTCCCCGGCTTTACATGTTGAAAATCGACAATCGCATAAGGCGTACCGTCAATCTCAATTTTCAGCCCTTTTCGGAAATCTGGTGTAGAATACATAAATTAACCTCTAAGCGCATTATTGCATTTTGTAATTACTTCGGCCCCGTCCGATGTAACAAGCACCATGTCCTCAATCCTGACTCCGCCGAACCCCGGAATGTAGATGCCGGGTTCTACTGTGAAAACCATTCCCTCTTCTATAATATCGTCGCTCATCTCGGAGATAACGGGCAGTTCGTGTACTTCGAGACCAACGCCGTGTCCCGTTCCATGGCCGAAGGAATCCCCAAATCCTTTTGAACAGATAAAATCTCTCGCCAGGCCGTCTACATCCCTCGCCTTCATGCCCGGCCTGATCCCCGCTATCACCCTGTCATGAGCTTCCATGACGATGTTGTAAATCTCTTTCGACTGCTCCGGCACATTCCCGGCAAAAAGCGTGCAGGTCTCATCCGTATGATATCCACCGAGAACGACGCCAAAGTCAACAATAACAAGATCGCCCTCTTCGATCACCTTATCCGTGGGAACGGCATGAGGCAGGGCCGAACGCTCACCGGAAGCGACGATGATATCAAAGGCTACCCTTTCCGCCCCCCTCTTTTTCGCCTCCATATCAAAGGCCAACGCGATGTCCCGTTCCCTCCCGCCCGGAACGATTCGATCCCTCACGGCAAAAAAAACCTCTTTCGCCAACTCGACGCCCCGTCGAAGCGCCTCGATTTCTCCCTCTTCCTTTACGGAGCGAAGCCGCCTCGTTTCATCTTTAAGAGGCAATAATTTTATATCACTTAGTCGATTCCCAAGCTCACTCCATTCCGTATAAGAAAGATCACGTCCCTCGAAGGCAAGAGTTTTCACGCCCCACTCACCAAGAAGCTTATTTACAAGATCGTTCCTCTTCTTGTAAATAAGCACCTCCGCCCCGGCGACTTCCTGCTTCGCCTGGGTCTCATACCTGCCGTCGGTGAGAAGATAAGACTTATCCCTGTTAAGAAGCATGACCGCAGAACTCCCGGTGAACTCTGAAAGATAACGAATATTCCGCAGATTCGTCACAAGCAGGGCATCGGCGCCAACACGATCCAGCAACGGAAAAAACCGTTCCTTTCTCGCCTCCACTACAGATTTCGGAATAGTATCACTTTTTATTCTACTTTGCAAGATGTGGCCTTCCTTTGGGAGAGATCAGGAAAGGTAATTGGCAGCGGCCTTCAAGGCGAGGATGTAGCCATGCGCGCCAAAGCCGGAGATTTGGCCAAGAACGACGTCTGAAATGAGAGATTTTTTTCTGAATTCTTCCCGCTTATGAATATTTGAGAGGTGAACCTCGATGGCCGGAAGATCGACTGCAAGCAGTGCATCACGGATCGCCACACTGGTGTGGGTGTAGGCAGCAGGGTTGATTATAATAAGGGAGACCGTCTCCACGCCTCTTTGGATGCAATCAACAATCTCCCCCTCGCTGTTGGACTGGAAAATTTCGACAACAAAACCAAGGACAGTTGCCTCATCTTCAATGGATCGGTTAATTGTATCGATGTTCTCTTTTCCATAGAGGTCGGGTTCCCGGCTGCCGAGCATATTGAGATTCGGACCGTGAATAACGAGAATCTTCTTCATCTTTCACTCCTTAAATAAAAAAAGCTGCGTGAGCAGCTTTTTTGGAAATTTCTGTTCGCTAATTTTGGCCGGTCTCCGCTTTGCATAAAGTTCCGCCTCACTCGCCAAGCACCTTCTAATAAAAACACCGACTACAGGCTTATAGTTCTTCTGCCACCCTCGGTGCCGTAACTCTGAGCATGTAGCGCCCTTTGCCATAATTCCCCTCAGGCGTCAGTGCGGCGGCGATATAAAATTCTTCGTTAATGAGGCGAAGAACAAATATAAGCCCTTCCGAGCGAACCATCAATTCTTCCAACGCACCCGCCTCCAGAATTTCCGATGCCTTTTTGATCTCGTTGATTACCGTCGTATATTCGACGGCGAGCGTCTGAATATCAACACTCCCCTCAGCCTTTCGGTACTCCGCAAGAGGCACTCCGTCGTTCGCCATAATGACCGACGCCATTGCGCCCGGCACCGATTCGACGACATTTGTCACAACTGCATCAAAATCCATTATACATTACTCCTTACGGCCTGCACATTCGCCAACCAGCCTTCGAGCCTGGCAACCTGTGCATCTATACTCGTGTCGAGTACACCTGCATCGGCACCCATTGTTTGTGTTGATTTCGGCTCTGATTCATTCGGCGTAACAGGAGCCGCGACTTCAGGCGTGATCGTCGATGCTGCCGCACCTCCTCCGTCAAGGAGTCTCATTTTTTCCACCGCAGCGGCATTCCCCGGATCGAGTTCAAGGATCGCCTTATAGATATCCTTCGCCTTCTCGGGATATCCCTGCTTGATATAAAGCTCGGCAATTGTGTTGGTCGTTATTTCCATATGACTATTGTATGAACTTTATCAGAGACTAAACACCAAAGTCAATGTCATTAATAGTCAACATTAACTAACCGTTAAAGCGATTACATTATATGCGCTTGACGACCTGATTTCGATATCTCCAGCGTGACTGCTACATATGTAAATATCAGCGCGGAGGTGATAATTACCGCTTTTGTCCGTAACTACCTTAAAGGGTGCATCCACAGGCGTAGCGCCATCATAAAATTGCACAAGATTCCAACTCCCGTGACCAACCGCCCAGGCATAATCGATGAAGATCTCAACGCCATTCATCGGCTTTGTGGTTACATCACGGACCGTAATTGTAATATACTGATCAGAAAAACATGTATCCCAGATGCCAGCGGAAATAGACATTGAATCTGGATTAGTACTTATGAAGCTCCCTTCCGGCGCGGTAATATTGTCTGACCCGCAACTTGCTATAAACTGAAGCAGTAACAAGAGAAACCCACTTATTGCAATCCTGCTTAGTTTTGTCATCTTCATTTTTGCCTCCCTAAACAATGTAATAATAAATACTACGGTACGGGTACGGTAATCGCCTGTGACGGTATCCCTATCTGTGTAACGCAGTTGGCTGCACTCGTACAGTATTTCGAACCTTCATTCGTAAAATTGATGGTCGTCGATCCCGACAGGAGCGCCCGGAATGTAAGCGTGCAAAGGGTCCCGTTGGTTCCCGACCAGGTGCTTCCATCTGCAAAGAGGAGCAGCATCGTCCCGTCGCCTGTTTGATAATTAGAGAGGGCGAGGCTGCTGAAGACATTCCCCGGAACGACGTTTGTGCCCGACAGTATGGTCCCCCCGTCGATGTCCATTATCGTCCTGTCATAGTCGATCTCCAACTGCGCCGCCGTAAGGCCGAGTCCACTCGGGATCACCACCGTCACGGTAAAAGTAGTTCCCGCCGTGGGAGTGTTGTCGCTGACAGAAACCGTGGGTGGCGTCGAGGTGCCTGGTAGTGTGGGATTACTTGGAGTATTGCCTCCACCGCCTCCACCGCCGCCACAAGAGACGAGAAAAAGAAGAACACCGATGAAGGCAGACCTTGAAAGATTGGATATTATTTTATTCATGTTCATACCTCCGGTTATAGACCTGTGTTACCGAATTCTTGTAGCAGGTACAGGTAGTCCTGAACCTCGACGCGGCCATCACCATTGAGATCAGCAGCAGAGCAGGGCACCGGCGTACCGTCCAGTGCTCCGGGCGCACCTGGGCCGTACGTACTCGCACCGCATGGGTTTGACCACGCTGCATCAGTGCTTCTCAATCCATAAGCGAGGCCCAGTATGGCGAGGTCATCCCCGTCAACAATATAGAATCCGCTTTTAAGTTCCTTGTCGATATCGGCAATACTGAACCAACTCATGCCGATCACTTCTACAGAGGGAACGCTTCCCTGACCTATCGCATCGAGCGCCCTGATTGCGAAGTAGGTTGTTTGTCCGTTGGTAAGCCCTGTTACCGTGTAGGACGTTGCCGACGCACCCACTGTTACCACCGGAACCAAGGCGGACGTTAAGTTGGTAAAGCCCGTTGTATAACCCACAAACACCTCGTATCCGGCGAGGTCAGCGTCCGCATTGGCCGTCCAGCCAAGGGTAATCGTACCGTTAGACGTACCGGTCACCGCCAGTCCCTGCGGTTGCAGCGGCGCCGGATCGGTGGAAGTGGATGCCACAGCAGGGCCTGCAGGGGTACTCTCGTTGTTGAACAGATCGTATGCTACAACCGTGTAGGAGTAGCTGACACCAGGCGTTGGCGACGAATCGGTATAGGTTGCCGTCCCGACGGGAACCGTGGCATGAGGAGAAGCGTTCCTGTAAATCCTGTATCCCACTACATCAGTAATTGGAACCGATTCCGTCCAGTTCAACACGATGGTGCTTGTCAACGCCTGTGCCGTAAGTAATGTCGGCGGCGCTGGTCCAAGGGTATCTTCAGTCGTAAAGGTCCATGAGTAATAAGGTAACACACAGGCCGGGGGATCGGGACAGAGACTCTGACCTACAAGATCCTGAACAGCGATTCCAACTCTTATCTCTATCCGGTCATTATCCGGAAATGACGTAGGCGTAGTCGGTGTAAATGTCGCTGTATAGGTAATAGAATTGTAAGTCACTGTGCCGGTATAGAAGGTACCACCGGAATCAACGGCATAAATCACTCCCGGGTTAGTCGTATTCACAACATCCTCATCGAAAGTAACCGTTACCGACGTCGCAGTAGGTGTGGTAGTCGTGTTGGCGAAGGGCGTAGTTGAAAACACCTCGGGTTGTGTCGTATCGGCTGATATTGTCAGGGACGAATAATCTGCAAACGCCGCACCGATTTGCACCCTGATGAGAGGAATTAAATCGATAATCGATGGAGCGGGCTGAATCAGGTCAAGAGAAGCTTCCCCGCCGGATGTAGTTGTCGGATTCTGTGTAACGTCGAAGGTCCCTGTGCCTGCCCTCAAGTTCATAAAAGTCACCCATAGACCGTCTTTGACAGGATTACCGCCGCTATCGAGGATCGTCGCCGTAATCGTAGAGGGTGTAATTCCGTTACTGGGAATGTTGATAGGATCTGCTGAGATCGATATATTCGCACTTACGGGTGGTCCCGGTTTAAAATTAATCAGCAGCGGGGACAGATTGGATATTGAACCTGACGACCCCGTTGTAGTCGCCTTAATGGTTACACCCGTCGTCAAAATTGTCGTAGAGGTGATTTCCACACTCGCCATTCCGCCTGTAGTCAGGGCTGATGGCGAGCTTAGCGTTCCAGATGTTGTGGAGAAATTGACAAAGATTCCATCTGTCGTAATAGGAAACCCTCCGGCGTCTTGGAGGTATGCTGTAATAATGGCCTTACTGCTGCCATCAGCAGGTATTTCTCCAGCAGAGACACCGAGCGTTAGAGAGTATGGGGGCGCAACAAATCTGACCTCTGTACTGCTTGATGCCGTGCCGGACAGTGCCGTTACAACAGTAGTGCCAAGAGTTACCGGGCTTCGAAGTATAGCTGTCGCGATACCTCCTATTGTCGTCGTTGTAACGCTCGTTAGTACTCCGTTAAGTGTTGCATCGACAAGGGAAGATACGAATGTAACGGACGTACCGTCAGCCACGTCCGTACCATCCAGATTTTTAGCTCTCGCACTAATTGTTACAAAATCGGCAACGCCTATTGTGGCTACAGATTTACTCGCCGTAACTACGATGCTATCTGAAACGGGGACCGTCGTAAAGGACCACGAATAATCGAGCGCCGGCGTACAGGTAGGGGGATCGGCACAGAGCAGGTTGCCTGCCTTGTCTTTTATGCCGCTGCCAAGAGTGACTACGACATTTGCAGAACTTCCAAGACTTGCGCCCGCCTTCAGAGTGTAGATAACCGAATCAGTACCCGAATTGTAGGTAATATCTCCCTGCGACGTAATGTCCGAAGCACCACTTGTCACAGTTACATTACCGGTGAGTGTGGTTTCATCGATCGGTTCGCTGAATGTTGCACTGAGTGTTGCTACATCGGACACATCGATGTCCAGATCCAGAGGTGATGTGGCAGTAATCTGGGGCTGGGCATTGTCGATGAGTACGGTAACAACCGTTGAAGGCGTATTCTTCACGATACCGAGTTGCGCAATGATTGTGGGGATTCCACCGTTGGCGCCTGCCGTAAATTCAACTTCCGCCTTGCCTCCTACCGTGAGAACGGGATCACTCACCGCCGTACCGTTCGGGAAATGGCCATAGCGCGTCGAGAGAGTCGTCGGCGCAAGAGTTGTTCCGGAATATATTTTGAAGGTGACTCCCACGCCGTCATTTACCGGATTCCCCCCGCTGTCCAGGAATTCTGCCGTCACAAGTGTTGTATCCGTCAGGTTCGCATAAACAGTTGGCGGGAATGCCGTCACACTCACACCTTGCGGTGGACCCGGTGAGAAGCTAACGACGGTATAGGTCGAGATGGTACTGCTCGCCCCAAAAACAGACGCCGTCACGATTACATTTTCAGTTAAAATGGATGTCGCCGTGAGACCGACACTGGCAGTGCCGGACGATGTCAGGGCATCACTTGCAGAGAGGGTTCCATAAGATGTGGAGAAGTTTACAAAGGTACCGTCGGCGACCGTATTGCCGTTTTTGTCATTCACCCAGGCCGACAAGGTTAATTGGCTGGAGCCATCTGCAGGCACCTCATAAATATTGGAGGTGAGGGTTATCTGTGCCGCCGGTTCGACAAAGGTAATGGCAAGACTGTTTGTCGAGCCGTTTGAAGTCACCGTCACCACACTAACCCCTTTTGTTGGCGAATACATCCTTGCCTGAGCAATACCGCCAGCGGTGTTAAAGGTTGATGATACGATGCTGCTTGTCGATACGTTTGTAAACATCGCGCCCACAAGTGAGGAGTTGAAATTGACAGGCGTCCCGTCTACGACAGGAAAGCCGCTTAAATCCTTCACCTGAGCCGTCACTATGGCATAATCTGTTCCTCCCGCGGCGACAACACTCTTATCCGTCGAGAGGTCGATCAGATCGGAAACAGCTATCGTTTTAAAACTGAGAATATAGTCTGTTCCGGAGCAGGTAGCGCCACAATTCAGGTTAAAACCGACCTTATCCGTAATGCCCGGGCTTTTCAATGTGACAACGATGTCGGAAAAACTTCCGAGACTCCCGGGGGTACCGTCAGGCAATTTCTTTAATGCAAGAGTCATCGTCCTCGTTTGAGCATCATAGCTTATGGTGACGTTGTTCGTTATATTCTGGGCATTACTGGTGAGTACCACGTTTGATGCACTTATGGTCGAACTCTCCATCGCCTCGCTGAATTCTATGGTAATGGTAGAATCGACAGGGATTTTGTCAGTGCCGTTATCCGGGAAGGTAGAGCTTACTGTCGGCGGCGTCACGTCCTGCAGCAAGAGGAGTTGATTATAGGGCGCGCCATTGCTGACTATACCGAGTTCAGCAATAATGGTCGGCACTCCTCCGTTTTCTCCCGCCGTAAATTGAATCGTTGCATTACCGGCGCTGTCGGTCGCAACAGGGTCACTCACAAAGTTACCGTTGGGGAAAGTCCCATACCGCGTCGATAGTGTCCCCGGCGCAAGCGTGGTACCGGAATATATCTTAAAGGTTACCAGCAGACCTTCCTTAACAGGCATGGGCGGCGTATCGCCATCGACAATATTCGCCGTTATGGTCGTTATGTCCGTCTTGTTAGCAGTAATTTGTGAAGGGAACGCCGAAAGAGTGACCGTTTGAGGCGGCCCCGGTGCAAAATCGACCTGTGTAGAGTTTGTTATCGGCCCCAATGCTCCCACTGCGGAAGCGGTAATAACGACATCCTTTGTCAAGATCGCAGTCGCCCTCAGATCGATAGTCGCCGTCCCGCCAGAGGTTACAGCCTCCGCCTTTGTTGCCCCCGAAGGAAAGACGAGCGTTCCCGCTGAAGTGGAGAAGTTTACAAAAGTACCGTCAGCGACAATATTTCCAAACTGGTCATTCAACCACGCCGTCAGTATCGCGGTAGAAGAACCATCAGCCGGGATCGTATATGCGCTGGAAGTCAATGTCAACTGTGCCGGCGGTTCGATAAACGTCACGGATATATTTGCCGATACGCCACCTGACGTAGCCGTAACAACGCTCTCTCCCTTCGTTGGCGAAGAGATGGCGGCTGTCGCTATTCCTCCTGAAGTATAAAAGGTAGATGCCACAATACTGAGTGTGGTGGCATTGGTGAAGACTGCATCGACAAGCGAAGAGTCAAAGTCTACCGGTGTACCATCGATAACATCGGTTCCATCCAAATCCTTGACACGTACAGACAAGGTGGCATAATCAGCAATACCGGCCGATACAATCGTTTTATCAACTGTAATGGAGAGGAAATCAGAGATTGCCACTGTTTTAAAGGTAAAGGCATAGTCGGTCCCGGAACAGAAGGCGCCGCAATTGAGGTCGAAGCCGACCTTATCCTTGATTCCCGGACTCTTCAACGTAACGACGATATCGGCAAAACTCCCCAAACTCCCCGGACTGCCGTCCGGTTTTGGCTTCAAGGCAAATGTCATTGTCTTGGTCACCGGATCATAGCTGACATCACCATTATTCGTAATATCCGTCACACCGCTGAGGATGACCACATTCGTAGAATTTACAGTCGAGGCATCCACATCCTCACTAAATTCCACACTGATAGCTGATCCATCGGCAATTTCCTCGTCCCCATCCAGGGGAGATGTTAATACAACTGTGGGCGCCGTCAGATCTTGCGTCAGACTGAGTTGATTATAGGGTCCCACATTCTGTATTGTACCGAGTGTGGCAATAATCGTGGGTGTGCCTCCGTTGAGGCCTGAAGTGAATTGGATGATCGCTTCTCCATTAATATCCGTTGCTACAGGATCACTTACCGCGTTGCCATTGGGGAAGGTTCCATACCTGGTTGATATGGTTGCAGGCGCAAGTGTGGTCCCTGAATATATGGTAAAGGTAACAAGCAACCCATCCGTCACCGGGTTGGGCGGCGAATCCGCGTCGGTGATGCTTGCGGTTATGGTTGAAGTATCCGTTTTGTTCGCCGTAATCGACGAAGGGAATGCCGCAAGTGAAATCGTTTGAGGAGGCCCCGGCCTGAAGGCAAGAACAGTGAACCCGTTGACTGAAGGGATATCGTCCGATGTTGCCGTTATCATAACCGATGAATTCAGCTGGGTTGTCGATGTTATCTGAACCGTCGCCTTCCCATCGCTTATTTGAGCCCGTTTTGGAAAGAGGTTACCTGCCGTCGTGGAGAAGTTTACAAAGAGAGGCTCCGTTATTTTGTTTCCATACTGGTCGTTAACGTAAGCCGTCAGGGTCGCCGTGCTTGCACCATCAGCAGGCACATTATATCGACTTGCCGTGAGGGTCAACTGGGCCGGCTGCTCGACGAAAGTGACGATCGCGTCACTATTGGTGACCGTATCGGCCACCGCCGTAATGATTACCACGCCTTTCGTCGTCGATGATATAGTCGCCTGGGCGATACCGCCCACAGTCTCGCCGGGACCGTAAGTCGGGCCTGGATCTAAATCCTGAGGCGTAATGGTGACACCACCGATCAGGGAGGAGGAAAAGGTAACCACTGTACCATCATCAGCTTGATTGCCAGCGGCATCCCTTACGTCCGCCGTTATGGTGGCCGTAGCAATGCCATTGGAAACGACAAGATCGAAATCGACTGTTACCGTCATAGTTTTCGGTATCCCAGCGGTGGAGATAGCTGTCTCGAAGGAGGAACTGTACGGTTGGAACAGGCGCAGACCAAAGTTGTCAGAAATGCCAGTATAGAGAGTGAAGGTAACCCTCTCTCCATCCTGGAAGTTTGCAGAGGGTGTAATGGTCAGTTCCTTCGTAGTCGAGTCAAAGGCGGGAGGATTAAACGCAATGGTTCCACTTTTCGTACCTCTGATCGCTATGTTTGAAGTGAGAGTCCCAGTGTTTAGATTTTCTGAAAAGGGCACAACGATTAATTCGTTAAGGAGGACATCTAATTCACCATCAGCAGGTGACGTGGGCGGCTGAACGTTAGGCCGGGTCACATCGGGATCGATAGTCAAACCGGCATAAGACCCGGGAGGGGCTATTCCGACAATCGCCTGGATGGTCGGCGTTCCTGGGGTTGTTCCTCCCACAAGAGTCACCGTCGCTGATCCACCTGTAGTTAGAACCGGGTCGGATGTCTGAGTTCCATTCGGGAACGTACCAAGTGTGGTTGTAAAGGTAACGCTCAAACCATCTTTTGCCAGGTTCCCACCGCTGTCTTTTAGGGTTGCCGTGATTTCGGCACTATCGGTACCATCGGAGATAATTGACGTTTTATCAGACGTCATCGTTATGGTAGCCGGCGCCCCCGGTTTAAAGGCGATTTGAGTCCTGTTACTCGCACCCTCACAGTCAGCCGATATAATAACGGGGTCGGTCAATTGCGTATTCGATGTAACGGTGAAGGTGGCCTGCCCTCCAACCGTCTGCACTGCCCCGCTAGGCGGAGGCAACTGACCCGATGAAATATTGTAAAACACCGTAAATCCATCTATTACAGGGTAGCCGTACTGATCATTTACTGTTGCCGTAATTGTCGTCGTTGCTATTCCGTCGGCCGGTATAGCGAGATCGAGGGCGGAGAGTGTGAGTTGTCTCGGCGCTTCTGCAAAAATCACATCGACGCCATTACTGAGCACGCCACCACCGGCATCGGCCTCAACTGTCACCGTCCCGACAACTGTCGAACTTAAAGTAACTGCGGCTTGTCCTCCTATAGTCAGGGTCGATACATTGGCAAAAACTGGGCCGCCACTCAACGACCCTTCACCTGCAGGCATGGAGAAATAAACACGCGTTCCATCATTAACGTTATTTCCATCCTGGTCCGTAACGGTAGCCGTGAGAGTCGCAACCTGTACGCCATCGCTTGCTGCCAGTTGTTTATCACTCGCCAGCACTACATTAGCCGGAGCCCCCGACTTGAATATTATGGTTTTTGGAACACTAGAGACCGTAATCACACCATTTGTCCATGAAGCCGTCACGTCACCCGTTCCATTACTCACAGCCGACGTAAGACTGACGACCGCTTCGCCTACTCCGCCACTAATATTCTCGAAGGGGGTACTCAATGTGCCGTTAGTCGTCGTGAAATCTACTTTCAGGCCATTAGGAATCGGAGTTCCAAAACTATCTGTTACCGTTGCGGTAATCACTGATCTGTCTACACCGTCAGCGGCAATAATCGGAGGAACGGCAGTAATATTGATAAAGAATGGTAGTTCTGTAACCTCTAACGGAGTTGCAGAGTAATTACCGAATCCGATAAGTGCATGAACAACCGGTTTTCCCGATGAAACCGTATTCGATGTTACATCTACTGCAACAGTACCATTGGCGTCTGTCGTCAGGAAATCACTGCTGTGCGTCCCGTTCGGGAATTTAGCGTAAGAGCTTGACAGCGTTGTCCTGTCGGTACTGTACATTTCAAATGTGACAAAAAGCCCGCTTTTAACCGGGTTACCGCCTGAATCAGTAATTAATGCCGAAAGAGTGGACGTACTGAGTCCATCACCTGGAATAGCGGCAGGTGTCGCTGTAAATGTTACAATACTCGGCGGGCCGGGCTGGAAATTAACGAGGGTATTAGCCGTGAGTAGTCCATAGAGATCACTCACCGTACTGGCCGTTACCGTTACATTTTCCTGTAATACACTGGGTGATGTAATTGTTACCGTGGCACTTCCACTACTATCTGTGAGTGCTGTGATCGTCTGAGTATCATTAGAGAACTTACCCGATCCGGTAGTAAATGTGATCGGTGCTCCCGCTGGAACAACATAACCGAAACCATCTTGAACGATAGCGGTTACGGTGAGTGTCGAGACACCGTCGGCAGGGGTCGTATTGGTCGGCACCGCCGAAAGTAGTATGTTTGAAGCAATATTAATGTAGCGGGACGTAAAGGTGACCGTATAATCCTCCTCCATTCCGAGTGGCACAAATGACTGGTCCTTTAAACCTCCGTTCGTTTCGGACAGAACGGTAACCGTAATCGTTTCGAGAGAATCAAAATCGACGGTTGGATCAAGTAAAACCACTTTGTTGTCGATAATTGCATAAGGGTCTCCGCTCGAAGAGACAAGAGTCAGGTCATCCGTCGCCTCAACAGTGATTGTCGTTGCATCATTGGCAACGATCTTGTAGAAGCTGCTTTGATTAGTAAAGGGATTAAGATAGAGGCCCACAAATGAATCTACGGTCCAACCGGCTGTACTATCCGTCAATACCGTAGGCGTAACCCCCCCCGCCACAGCTGAATTACCGGTAGCGATTGCCTGCCCGGAGGTTGTAAATGAGTAGATTCCATTCGTACCTCCAGAAATTGTGAATTGTGAAGAATCCAGGCTCTGCAGATCCATTCCCCGGCTGAAGCTCACTTCAATTATACTGTTATTTGCAACGCCTATAGCACCGTCGCCAGGGAGAATGTTCGTAATGGTCGGCCTTGTGACCGTCGGTGTGGCAGACACCTCGGTTCCGAGGCCTCCTTCGTAGTTGCCGTCTCCCAGCCCTCCGTATGCGTCAAAAGGATATCCGGGAATTTCCGAAAGCGTAGTTACCACATAGTAGTAGGTCACCAGATTGGCAACAGCATAATCGGTATAATTGATAGAGGTGATCGGTGTGAGGGTCAACAGTGTATACGGCCCGCCCAAAGTCTCTGACCTGTAAACGAAATACCCGACAAAGTCATTTTCCTTATTTGCATTCCAATTAAGAAATACACTTCCATCTCCTGCCGTTGCCAGCAGCCCTTCGGCAACGACATCTTTGGTCTGGAAGGTGAAAATGTAGTCGTCGGTGGGTGATCCGTCTGTCTGGCCATTACTGTTACCATCGAGTCCGTTTCCAAAGGCATCGGTCAAACCGGTAGTCAGTTCTACCGTAATTTCCTCCTTCGGGAAGAAATCATTTGTCATATCCAGAGTGACTTCAGTGGTATCCCCAGACAACTCCTCGGAGAATATACTGAACACCCTGCTTCCACTTGCACTGCCGGTAACGGTAATGTTTCCCGTCGTCAGACTTGTTCTATCTATTCCGCTTTCGTCCCTAAGTGTGACAACAACGGAGTCACTGACATTAACATTGGCGTCGCCATCGGAAGGTTCGGTAGTAGCAACGAGCGGGGGGGCCAAATCGATGTTATTCAGATAGACCTCAAGGCCGATCCCTCCGCTGATATGATGCCCGGCAACAACATCAAGGTACCCATCCTTGTTGAAATCGTGCAGAACTGCACCGTTATAGTCACCACTGATTGCAGGTGAAATCTTTTGCGTCCATCCTCCTTCACCGTTACCAAACCAGACGTTCACCCCTTTTCCGTTGGAAGCAGCAACCACATCGAGATAACCGTCATGGTTTATATCTGCCAGGTCAACAGAGTAATAGGTGCCTGAAAAATTGATGCCTTCACTAGCCGTTCTGAAGGAGAATCGATCAGCGGTTACATTGTCTTTATAACGATTAGGATGAAAGCTCTGGTTACCCGGAACAATTACCATGTCGTAGATTCCTGCATTATCAAATGGCGCACCCGGCACTGCGTAGCTAAAGAAAGTGAGCGGAAGCCCATCATCAAGACGAAACTGGAAGTCCGGTATCTCTCTGATGACTGACCACGCTTCACCATATATCGTCCAATTCCTGGAAATCGTACTGATACCTGACCCGACGGGCCACATATTAGAGTCGTCCAGTTTGTTTGGCGAGTATCCGAAGGCAACCCCCCCGTCCGAGGTATTGGACCGTGCAGGCCCCGGAACGGTTGCATATTGCATTCTCCATTTTTCCCCCGTACCGTCATTAAACCAGGCCTGAACACCACACCCCCCCTTGTTACCGGCAACAAGGTCCATACTTCCGTCATTATCGAGGTCACCGGCGGCAATGCCTCCGTAGGATGCACCCGACACGACACCCACGGCACAACTTCCACCGCTCAAAACTGCATATTGACGGATGACAGGATCTCCGATGATATTTGTCACTTCACCGTCACCGGTATAATCGCCGTCGTTAAACCACAATGAGAGACCGCCCGCCTTCGCGCCGGCAATGTCCTTGATGCCGTCGCCATTCAGGTCGGCAAGAGTAACGTCGAAGAAGGAACCCGAGCTTACAGGGGATTGATCCACAAAGGTTGTTCCGCCGTCATTCCACACATAGACCTTAATGCCAGTGTCGCTGCCTACGACGATGTCTTTGAAACCATCCCAATTGACGTCTTCAACCTTCACACCGTAGTAATTTCCGGATGACGGCAGGCCGGTCATCACACCTGGCGTCCACGTATTGTCCTGCTGATAGTACCAGATAGTTATTCCGCCGGGCACGCCGTTACTCGTGGCAATAATGTCCGTTAATCCATCTCTGTTCATGTCGGCCAGTTGCAGGCCGTAGTAGGTACCATTTGCTGCCGGATCGGCTGACAACGGATATTTAATATCCTGGGAGGTAACCCTGCGGACACCATCGCCATAGAAAACATGGACCCCTCCCGTCGAAGCGCCGACGGCGTTATCGGTTGCAACAATATCGGCATTTCCATCATTATCGATATCTGCAAGGGCAACTCTCTGATAACTTCCGCCCGCCGTCGGACCAACAAGCCAATCTTCAAAATGGGAAGTGCTCCCTTGCGATACGACATCGACGCCCCCGCTATGCGCGGCATACAGATTTGGAACACCGTTATTATTTGAATTACCTTCCGATATTGCCTGATAGCCGCCGACAACCGTTGGGCTCGTTTGGGCCGACCATGTTTTGGTCCGGCTGTTACCGAACCACAACTGCAAACCTCCTCCGGACTGCGCCCCGGCAATATCCTTATTACCGTCCTTATCGAGGTCAACGATGGATATGCCGTAATAATTGTCAAATTCAACGGGATTCATAGGCGATGCATTCCATCCGTCTGAGCCGTTCCCGTAATAGACTGAAATACCGGCAGGCTCCCCAACGCCAGCAGATATACCGAGTGCCATATCAAGATTTCCATCATTGTCAAGATCGTCCGTCTCGACGGTTTCGTAACTTCCCGTCAAAAGCGGCATACCGATATTATAAGAATTCCCGGCAGCTGCAACCGCGGTCATCGGCTTTCTCACCCGATATGTACCGCCAAGGGCAAAACCATCAGAAACCATATCCCCGGCAATAGTAATCGAAGTGGCCGTATTCCCTGTAATCGTGTATTCGACAGCCTGTGAAGTATCGGGATTAAGTGCCATGCCGATAAAATCACCGGGCGTCCAGGCAGCAGTTGCATCGGACAATACGGTGGCCGTCAGGTTTGTTGAGATGCCATCGGCTACCGATCGATAAGCAGTTACTGTAGTCGATGTATTTGAGAAGATCGTAAAGGTCTCATTTTGTCCTGTATTCGGATTTAATTGCAGCCCAACGTAGGCATCCACCGTCCAACTGGCCGCAGCATCTCTCAACACATACGATGTCAACCCCGACGATGTTCCTGTTACGGGCAGAGTCAATACCCAATTACCGGCGCCGTCGTTATTATAGATCTCCACACGGTCCGTTCGAGCGGTAATAATATCCGTCAACCCGTCATTATTGTGATCACCCGGAGAAAGCGCCTTATATATACCAGCTGCGGGAAGACCAACAGACGAAGAAGCCCAGACAGTCCCTGAGCCATCCCCCAAATAGGCCGTAATTCCGCTATCCGTTGACACGGCGAGGTCTACATCACCATCACGGTTGAAGTCCGCAAGCTGTAATTTATTGCCCGGAATCAATCCATCATCTACAATATTTGTCCAGCCGCCTCTACTGTCACCGACCCAGATATCAATACCTGTGGCACTTAATGCGATGATGTCTTTCGTCCCGTCTTTATTGACGTCCGTAATCTTGACGGATTTATAGTCTCTCCCTACAGACTCCGGCAATGTCACCTCTCCGGCAATGGTATAGAAGATAAAAGTATCACCGGTCTGAAATGGCGTAAAGCCCTGATCGTCCGTCTTCAGCGTAGAGACAATAAAGGAGACACCCGAAGTGAGGTCATAAAACCTCCGTGTAAAGGTAAGGGTAATGTAAGGGTATTCGGAAGGATCGTAGGGGATGTAGGAACCGGGGCTAAAAGGATCGATGATGTTCGGCGTTTCCTGTAACGTAAAGGAGCCAACATTGCGCGTCGTTTTTGCAATAGGATCATAGGCATCAACGTTGAAGACGGCCTCGTTTATCCCTCCCGTAGTACAGCGCACTTCCCATATTTCGGTGGTTGATGGCGTAGGAGGAATTGATTTAGGCCAGGAGATGACGCCCGTACCGATATTGGCAACAGTATCGTTACTGTCGAGTGTATAGTCATCATCCGAAGTGAAGGGCGTTGCATCTCCTCCTCTGAAATCTGCATTTGGATATGGAGTGCTGACAAAGGATTTGAATGTATTATTCCAATCTCCCGATTGGTTAAACCCGCCTGCGTTATAGACCCAGTCTCTGGATTGATACTTGATCGTAATCCCGCCGTCTTTAGCGGATATGACATCTTCGTAGCCATCCCCGTTCAGATCAGCACCTATAACATCCCGGTAATCACCGTCGTCTAACAGACTTTCCATACTCCAGCCATCTATCACACCACCACTACCTGAAGAACCGCCATCATCCGTATCGGCAACGTAGGTGATTATTTCAGAAGCTGTAACAGAACTGCCTGCCGAGTTTTGCCAGGTTGCAGTAATCAGCGCACTGCCGTCCTGACCTGCCGGAGCCAGGAAATCTACGGTGGCCTGTCCGGCGCCGCCGTTTATCGCCGTAGCATACAATGAAAGAGTACCGGATGTTGACGAAAAGTCGATATTTAACCCGTCGCCCATGAAACCACCCGTCAGGTTTCTGAAGGTTGCCGTCACTGTGGACCCTGTCACACCATCTGCAGGGATTACAGTCAGGGATACCGCCATAACTGCCGTCACCGGGATTTCATCGAATATTACCGGCGATCCGGTTATATCCAAACTACCGATAATCGCGTGAATCACAGGCGTTCCCGTCGTCGTCTCGGCCTTTAGAATTGCTGATACGGTTCCATCTGATGTTGGGAAGGGAGCAGACGTCTTACTGCCATTTTCAAAGAGACCAAGGTCGGTCACAAAGGTAACATACAGACCATCCTTAACAGGATTACCTCCCTGATCGATCACAGTAGCTGTAATCTCTGCGGTACTCACTCCATCGGCAGGGATCGCCGCCACATCCGAGAGGACAAGAATGTTGTTCGGCGGACCGGGCCTGAAGGCGATTTCATAGGTAGAGTTAGTGCTTCCAATAAATGCCGTCACTGTAACGAGAGGGTTAACAAAACCATCCCGCAAGACATTGTCGGATGTCAGTATTACAGACGCCGTTCCTCCTCCTGTAGTAGCTGCAACAGACCCGCTGAGAGTACCTGCAGTGGTTGAGAAATTAACAAACAAACCTGCAGGCACGGGATTACCAAACTGGTCCTGCAACAAAGCTGTAATAAGTGTTGAATCGTTACCATCTGCATATATCGCCGATTGAGACGCAGACATCAGAATTTGTGCAGGTGTTCCTAATATCCCGATAGTTGATTGGGCATAAGCAGTCCCTGCTAAAGAAGCGGCAGAAACGGTCGCCGACCCTGCTGCCGTCGCTTTCAGGGTTGCCCGTGCTACACCCCCAACGGTTGCCCCCTTCCCTGCGCCTAGATCAATTGTTGAAATAGACGAAAATACAAAGTCGGAAATAAAGTTAATCAAAGAACCATCGGGCACTGGATTATCATCGATATCGAGAACGATGGCCTCCAGCAGAGCTTCGTCTGAACCATCATCTACAATTATTGTCTTGTCAGACTGAAGTGTCATTGTCGATGGAACACCTACTACGGAAACCACCACCGTAAAGCTGAAGCTCGCCGGCGTCATAGGGTTTCCCACAAGATCCGTTATTCCCGCCTTCAGGTTAACCGTCACCAGATCACCGTCCCCAAAGTCGGCCGCAGGATCGTAGATCGCCGTGAACGTCGCCGGATTATAGGTAATGCTGCCGACAGACGTAAACCCGCCGAAGATTACCTCGAAATTACCCGTCGTCAGCGTCGACTCATCTATCGCCTCGCTGAAGAGAACAGAGATATTGGCGTCCTTCGGTATATCTACTGCTCCGCCAATTGGTGAAGTAGCGTTTACGCCCGGCCCGGTCCCGTCGGCAGTCAGGGTCAGGCTCGTATAATCCTCCGTCTTCGATCCGATCGTTGCACGGATCGTCGGGTTCCCTCCATTCGTCCCCACCGTAAAGGCCACCAATGCAGTCCCGTTCAACGTATTGACGGGACTGCTCGTTCCGTTGCCGCTCGGGAACTGGCCGTACCGCGTCGTCGGCGTCACCGTTCCGCTCG